>JBCDDS010000087.1:0-15533 GCA_039180185.1 Pseudomonadota bacterium
ACATGGTCCGTTTGCAACCGCTGAAACCGCGCCATTGCGCGCGATGTTTGATGCAAAATTCTTTGGCCCTTATGTCACGGCCCGCGAAGTTCTACCAAAGATGCGAGATGGTGGTGCGATCATGCTGTTTTCTGGTGTCTTAAGCCGCAGGCCCGGTGAAAACTGCGCCGGATTGGGTGCTGTGAATGGTGCGGTTGAGGCCCTGACGCGCGCTATGGCGCTGGAACTTGGCCCGAAGGTTCGTGTGAATTGCATGTCACCTGGGATGGTCCGAACTGAGGCTTATGCCGGGATGGAGTATGCCGCCCGCGAAGCCATGTATGAAAGCACGGGCTCGAGCCTACCAGTCGGACGTGTGGGATTTGCAGAAGAGATCGCTCAAGCGGTTCTGTCCTCTCTTTCAAACGGATATCTGACGGGACAAATTCTTGATGTAGATGGGGGGCATATGATCCGACAGTATGCGCTTCGTTGAAAACAAATAGGCCCGCTATTTAAGCGGGCCCGTATCTCTTTTTGCCGTCGGTTAAAGACCTTTGAGCACGTCATCTATCTTTTGCATCGACTTCGCTGTAGCTGCTTCGTCATATGCGAAACCGGTACTGGTGTCCGTACCCATGAAAGGTAGTGTAAACGCGTGTGCAACACCTTCAAAAACGGTGATATCATAGTCTGTGCCAGAGCTTTCCAAATCTTGCTTTATTTGGATTCTCGCTTCAGCAGACGCCAGCGGGTCAAGGTCTCCCTGCAAAAACGTGACCTTTGCGCTGATGTCCGAGGCGCTGTCAGCTGCGGTGTTTTCAAAAACACCCCAAAGTACCACAATAGCGCCCAATTTTGCACCAGTGCGACCCAACTCAAGAGCGGCTAAGCCACCAACACTGGTTCCGATTACAGCAGTTTTCTGCGGCGTTCCGCCGGCCTTTTCTAATTCAGTAAGCGCCGCAGACATGGCTGAACGCAGTTCAGTCACATCGCCGCGTACACGCAATGCCTGAGCTGTTGCATCTTCCACGGATTGCGGGCGGATAGCCGTACCATAAAAGTCCGCGACGAATACCAAAGCGCCATCAGAAGCAAATTGTTCCGCCATAGCGAACTGGTTGTCACCAGGGCCCAGAAAATCATGCGCTATCAGGACTGATACACCGGAATACGCGCCCTCATTGAGCGGTTCGAATAGATAACCCTCGTAGTCCGCAGTTTCGGTTTTGTAAGAGATAGCGTCTTGCGCCATGGCGGTTGCTCCAAAGAAGTTGAGAATTGCGGGAAGGGCAAAAAGTGAGAGAAGGCTTTTTCGTCGGTTCATGGTCGGTCTCCTGTGATTTGAAGGAACCGTATTGATCAACTGATATCTTTTCCAATTGAGTAAGATGATTTATGATATTGACATGAATGATATCAGAAGGCTCGATCCGCAACTCCTGCTCGTCTTTGAGGCGTTGATGGACACTGAGTCGGCAAGCCTAAGCGCTGCACGGTTGGGTCTGACTCAATCTACAGTCTCTGGCGCCCTGAAGAGGCTGCGCGATATCTTTGAAGACACGCTGTTTGAACGCCGCAGTCACGGACTCACGCCAACCCAGCGCGCCAAAGAGCTTCACCATCAAGTGGCCGAAGCGCTGGATGTGTTACGGCGGCTTACCGCATCAAAGGAATTTGACCCTTCGCAAGCTCAAGGCACGGTGACATTTCTAGCCACCGACTATGCCATATCGACGCTCTTGGCGCCATTTCGAGCACTGCTGAGTGACTTGGCACCAAACCTTCGCTGCGTTCTAAAACAGTATAGCAGCGCAGATGCGTCCACTGCGACACAGCTAGGCGCATTCGACTTCATAATCGGCTCGGCCGGAATGTTGCCTGATAATTTTGGCTCCACGCATCTACGGTCTGAACGACTGATGCTTTACATGTGCCACAACCACCCCTGCGCAAAGAAGCCTTTGCAGATAAGCGATCTGGATCAACACCCGCATGTCTTAATCAGTTTGCGCGACGAGAACCCAAACACAAGACTGGATGAAGCATTGGCGCAGCATGGAGCGAGGCGCACGGTTGACACGGTTTGCCCGAGCTTTTTGTCACTACCGGTGTTGCTGCGTAATGCGACGCGCTTTGCCGTGGCACCAGAAGGCCTACAATCGCTCGTGAGCGATAGCCTATTGGCGCGAGAATTACCTGTAGAATTGCCGGACATTCAACTCTACGCGGCATGGCATCCGCGCTTTCGTCATGACCAACGGCATCGCTGGCTCAGGCAAATTCTGAGCGACGCACGGGGAAAATAGGCGAAGATTGTATCACATACGCTTGAAAACCAACGAAGCTGTTGACTTGGGCAAATCGCTCAAATACTCGAGACGCGCCACGTTACTCTCTATCGACCACCTCTGCCCTGTAGCGGCGTTTGGCATCGATCTTGCCCTGACGCTGCCGGGTTGCCGCATGACGCGGGCAACGTATTTTGATAAGGAGAACACGGAATGGCCAGTGGCACCGTGAAATGGTTCAACACAACAAAAGGCTACGGCTTTATTGCGCCTGATGGCGGCGGAAAAGATGTTTTTGTCCACATTTCAGCAGTTGAGCGGTCTGGACTAACCGGACTGGCAGATGACCAGAAGGTCACTTACGACCTCGAAGCAGGCCGCGACGGTCGTGAGAGTGCGACCAACATCGCGCTGGCCTAAGGCGAAACCCAGTAAGCGAAGCGGTGATTACAACGCCGCTGACATAGAAAAAACCGACCCGGAGGGAGCACCGGGCCGGTTAGGTTTCAGGAAGCTCTAGAGGTTACCCGCTTTGAGCTCTCCTGCGAGGTATTCTGCCTGACGGATGGCGAGCGCCACTATCGTCAATGTCGGATTAGCCGCAGCGCCTGTTGTCATCACGGAACCATCTGAGACAAAGAGGTTGGGCACGTCATGTGCCTGCCCCCATTTGTTGACAACGCCATCCTCTGGCCGTTCGCTCATCCGGCAAGTGCCGAGGTTGTGCGTCGATGGATATGGCGGCGTGCGGTGCGTGCCAACAGCCCCGACCGCGTTGTAAAGCGCCTCAGCCTTTTCATAGGCATATTCGCGCATCGCCAGATCATTGGGGTGGTCATCGAAGTGCACATTTGCCACCGGCATGCCGTGCTGGTCTGTGGTGTCAGACAGCGTGATCCGATTGGTGGCTTGTGGCATATCCTCGCCTACAATCCACATACCGGCCATGTTCTGATAATTGTCCATCCAGCTGGCAAATTCCGGTCCCCAGGCGCCAGGTTCGATGAAGGCAGCCAAGAAGGCCGGGCCGAGTGCGAGCGTCTCCATGTAGTAACCGCCGACAAAGCCACGATCGGGGTTGTGAGTGACCTCATCCTTGATGATGCCCGCCATCGTTTCACCCCGGTGCATATTCACCGGCTTGTCGAACCAGGCATACATCGATCCTGTGAGGTGACGCATGTAGTTGCGACCAACCTGATCGGAGCTATTGGCCAATCCGTTGGGGAACATTGAGCTATCGCTCATCAAGAGCAGGCGCGCCGTTTCGATTGAATTACCCGCAACGCAGACCACTTTGGCCGCCTGACGTTGCAGATTGCCATCGGCATCGACATAGATCACAGCATCTGCCTTGCCGTCCTTGCCATGCGTGATCTTGATCACATGGCTTTGCGGTCGAAGATCGCAAAGGCCACTGTCCACGGCGCGTGGTACTTCGCGTACTAACGTGCTCCACTTACTACCGTTCTTGTCACCTTGGAAATTGAACCCATCCTGGATCGAACCGGGCCGACCATCATATGGCTCTGCATTGGTGCCATAGGGCCCAGTCGCATATTTTGTGTACCCTACCCGCTCAGCACCATTGGCAAAAACCTTGTAATTGTTGTTGGCGGGCAGCGGTGGGCGCCCATGCAGGTGAGTTGAACCAATCGCTTTTTCTGCGGCCGTGTAATACGGGTCCATATCCTCCAGCGTTATCGGCCAGTCGAGCAAGGTTGCTCCGTCGACCGGTCCGTAGGTGCTGAGTGTTTTGAACTCATAATCCAGAAAACGTGGCGTCGCACCGGCCCAGTGCGTCGTCGTACCGCCGACGGCCTTTACCAACCAGGCCGGCAGCCCTGAGAAATCCTTGGCGACACGCCAAGATCCAGAGGTTGTTCTTGGGTCAAGCCAAGCCATTTGAACGAAGGCTTCCCATTCGTCATTGACCCAATCGTCAATGCCGAAATGCTTACCCGCTTCAAGCAGTACGCAAGGCACGCCTGCCTTGGTCAACTCATAGGCCATCGTTCCGCCACCGGCACCGGAGCCGATGATGACGACGGCCGCTTCATCTTGTGCAATCTCTGCCATGATCTTCTCCTTTCTTAAAGCTCGGTGATACGTGGGTCTGGCAGCCAATCGAGGTCATTGAACCCTCGATCGATGTAGCCGCCTTGGTCAAAACTGGCGCCCTCATAACCGAGGATCTCCCAGACCTCGTGATCGTTGTAGAGCGAGGTGATCGTGGTGCCACGCACCAGTTGGAAGAACGGCGTGCCTTCGATGCTTTGCAGATGCGCAAGGGCCGCGGCATCGTCCATGCCATCAAACCCTGCATCCTTCAGGTCAGCCATTCCAGAGGCAAACATCACCGCCTGAGCAGGTGTTTTGTTTGCCGCTCCCATGATCGCGTCGCAGTTCCGCTCGTAACAGGTGTCTGGGAACTGCGTATGCGGGAAAGCCACCTTGACCATCCGCATAAGCCGCGCCTTACCATCGGCATCCTGAGCAATTTGTATGCCAGCACGCGCCTTTCGAGGCGTGCCCGCGCCCAGAACCGCCGCCGATGCGGTTCCAAGCAATAAAAATCGTCTTGATACGTCCATTATTTTCCTCCCATTTCATTCTTTCGCCCGGAATGTGGGCGTTATTTAAATCGCCCGCTGCGCTCCAGAACTTCAATCTGGTAACCATCGGGGTCAGCCACAAAGAAAAAACGGCCGACGAGTTCGCCAGCCGGTGCAAATTCAACAAGTTTTCGCGGGTTCAGGCCCTCAGCCTCAAAACGGGCGTGCTCCTCATCCAAGTTTTCAACAGAAACAGCGAGGTGCCCATAACCATCGCCCAAATCATAGGGTTCTTCACGGTCCTTGTTAACTGTGAGCTCAACCTCAAACTCAGTTTCAGGATTGCTCATATAGATCAATGTAAATTCGGGAAAATCGAGACGGTCAGCCACCGAGAGGCCAAACGCTTTTTCGTAAAACGCCACTGACCTCGCCTCGTCGAGCACTCGGATCATTGTATGGATGGATTTGGCCACTTCTACCTCCCTGATCGCCATGCCTGTCGCAGCCATGATCCGTCAGGGAAATGACATCAGGGTAGTATCCACTTACTACCCGAAAGCAGTGTATTTTGCTACTCAGCCGCCAACGAAGTTTCGGTAGCGCCGGCTTTCAATTCTAGGAATTTAAGGCAAGCGCAACGCAGCAAAGACGTGAAGTTCGAAGGCTCTCCACGCAGCTCCAACACCTCTGAGTGTAGCGTTGAAATAAACGCGGGCGTTGTCATACCGTCGTTTGCAGCAAGCTCATCAAGGATATCCCAAAACGACTGTTCGAGCCGTATGCTCGTGCTTTGACCATTAAGGCGCAACCGGCGCGTGGCACACACATATCTTTCAGGATCTTGCCCTGCAAAAACGTGACACATGACATTCCTCCCTCAAATGTCTTCCGAATGCGAAACGTGTCGCACGATTTCCGGAATCTGTGTTGACGTACAGGAAGTGTAACGAAATCGAGGAACCGGTCAAATAGGACAAATTCGACGCCCACACCGTGCGGCGGCAAAGTAAAATTATCGATCAAACGGAGGTTTAATGTGGTTGGACGACGGCGTCGTAGCCGAATTCGGAGTTGAAGGCGGTATCATGAATTCGCTCAGATGCGTCCTCTCCAACCTTTCGAGGTGCACGGAACCAAAGAATTTTTCCCCAACCGCGCCAGTTACCAACCGATGGCGCGCTCGCATCTGTCGGATAATCGGCCTGCCAATTGTCAGGTAGGGTGAGGCCGTGTTTCTCAGCGCGCTCGAGCATCCAAACCAACGGAATATTCGCAAGCGGCCTGGCGGCGTGAAAACCGTTTAACTGACCACCTACGTCTCCATGGGTGCCGCGAAACCAGACCTGCTCAACATGGGTATTGTCACAATCGCAATTGACGCCCGTTTCCCAGATCACAGGATCATAGGCCACGCGCGTCTCATTCAACGCGAGCGCTTGATACCCATGGCGGATATGAGGGCCTAATTCATGGTTGTGGAAATCATGTTTGGTGGACTCAAAAGGACGCAGGAACATCGGACAGAAACCTAAGGCTTTCACCGTATCCCATGCACCGATCATTTCTATTTCGACTTCCGGATGGCAATGACTATTAGCGAAAGCCACTGCGCCAGCCGTGCGTGTTGGGTCGCGATAAAGGCGATAAGCCGTGCGGATGTTGCGTTCTGTGGCATTTTGCGCGGTCAGCAGACCGACGCGATCAATCACGCCGGCCAAAGAACGCACAGCATACGCGCCACGCGAAAAACCCATCAGAATTATCTTGTCGCCAGGTTTGAAGCGCGAGGCGAGAACGCCGTAAGCCCGCCTGATCTGGCGATTGATGCCGCGCCCTGTGATGATATCGCGGGTACCGCGCCAATCGGCCCATTGCAGCCCTGGCTCATAGTAAAGGGTGACGTCCGAGGCGCCTGCTTTTTTGAGTAATTTGAACGTGAGGCCTGCATTGGTTTCGCAGCCCTGCTTCATCGTCGACATAGTGCCATCGAGAATGATGACATGACACATTGGGCCACGCGTAGCGCGCTTCGCCCGCGACCGAAATCTTGGATGATCGCCGAACGCGCGTTTGATGCGTTTGAAAAGATCATTTGCCCAGGTCATTCAAACTCCGACAATTGGCAAGCTTACCAGCTGCTACGTTAACACATTATGTGGTAATAATGTGGTCCCTCTGTATGTCTCGGTGCAAGGAACACGACCCGGTCGTGATTATTTGTGAGCAATTACGCGAGCTTTGTAACAGTTTGCATTGCGCCAGGACCGTACCCGTTAAAATTAGTACTCAGACTCAAAGAGTAGGCGCCTATCCCCGAAAATAAGACGTAGTCGCCCTCCTCAGTGTCATTAGGCAAAGCGATTGGTTCGGGCAAACAGTCGAGGCTGTCGCAGGTCGGACCGAAGCATTTGCGAAGAATAGTTTTACCGCGACGCTGTTGCCCACCGGGCGAAACAGTCTTTAGGCGCTTTAATGGCTCCATATCCCGCGCCTCTGCCAAAGCTCCATAAATTCCGTCGTTGAGGAACACCGCACCGCTGTCTCTCAAGGCTTTAACGCGACATGCAAGAGTGAACGCCTCTGACGCGATCGCACGACCGGGCTCACATAAAAGTTTTGGAGGATCCTCTGGAAAGGCCTGAGCCGTTGCGTTCTTGATAGCTTCGAAGATCGGCGCAAGGTCGGGCGCAGTGCCACCACGGTGCGAGGCAAAGCCACCGCCGACGTTTAATCTTTCAATCCTTACACCCGCAAAGCGCGCAAGCTCTGCACTGGCATGAATATAACGTGACCAGACCTCTAAATCGGCGCATTGCGTGCCCGGGTGGAAGCAAATTGAAGGCGCAAAGCCAAGCTCGGCGACCGCTTTTAAAAGCTCGACTGCATCTTCAGAACAGGCGCCGAACTTATCTCCAAAATGATAGGCTGCACCCTCGATTGGCAATGCCAAGCGCACAGAGACTTCAGTGTCTTTTGGCAGGTCATTCAGCTTCTTCAATTCCGAACTCGCGTCCACAGAGTAAGAACACACGTTCATTTTACGTGCATCCGCTACTTCTTCTACAGAGCGTACAGGATTGTTGTAATGTAGAGCCGCATGAGGTGCTTGTTTGCGAACGAGCGCCATCTCCACCGGACTTGCAACATCAAAGGTCGTGACGCCAGCGGCGCAAATATTTGCGAGAACAGCGCTGTGCGGATTGGCCTTTACCGCATATGTGACCAGTCCAGGAAAGCCCGAGACGAAGTCGCACACTGTATTTTGAAGAGCTTCCGGACAGAAATAAAGAACCGGCTGATCCGGTTTGACCTTTCTTAAATGGGTGACTGGATTGGCCCAGTGTTTGGATGCGTGCATTGCTCTGCCTCATGTTTTATTTTCTTGAGTGTGACACCGGATCTTGTCAAAATCATGTGGCATGCTGTACATATTGATCAGTTTCATCGTCAAAATGATGATAGATAAATGCAGATTGACGAAACAGACGGCGCTTTGATCGGATTGCTCCGCGAAAACGCTCGCATGCCTGTTGCCACACTAGCGCGGCGCCTTGGACTGGCGCGTACCACGGTGCAAGCGCGTTTGGAACGCTTGGAAAGCCGTGGCGTTATTAACGGTTACACGATCGTCATAAACCCCTCGCACCGCGCCAATCTGCGCGCGACTGTTTTGCTGAGTGTAGATGCACGCGGGCAACCAACTGTGCTGTCACGTTTGCAAGCGCTACCAAATGTCCGTCGGGTGCACACGACGTCGGGAAGATTTGATCTGATCGTCACGCTGGAGGCCGAAACAACCGAAGAGCTCGACGAAACGCTTGACCGGATTGGCGAGGCAAAGGGCGTGCGTGGGTCAGAAAGCCTTATCCATCTGGCGACAAAGATAAATCGCGGTCGATAACCACAAACCGCCTATGAGCGATAAAGGTTAACCCAACGTTCTATTAGTTTTTGTTGCAAGCGACGAGAGCGCCGGTTCCAGCTTGATGCGCCGCGCGGACGTGTGTCGTTTTTCGTGTCGACCTGTGCTCGCAGCTTCTCATTCGCCGTGAAGATCGCAAAAGCTAGCTCTTGTTTGTCGGGTCCTGTAGCGTAGCCTGCAAGAGCGCTAACGAAGTAAAGTGTGCCGGTTTTGGCGGCTACTTTGACCGGGTGATTACGATCGATGCCGCCTTGTTCATTACGCAGGTCAAATCTTTTCAAAATCGGTTTCAGTCGCCCATCGCTATGCACTTTGGCCAGGATCGCCGCCATACCGGACGCTGACATACGAGAGGCAGCACCTAGTCCGGAATGGTCAACGAAATCAGCACCAGGGACGCCAAGCGCTTGTACCGCCCAACGGCTCATTTCCTGCGCCGAGTTCTTCAGACCGGTGGGGCGACCAGTGCTTTTTAGCGTTGCATACATGCCGACAACTTCCGCTGTCAGATTAGTAGAAAAGCGCAGCATGCCGCGCAGAATGTCCGCCAAGGGTGCGCTTTGGTGGCGAACGAGTATGGTGCCACCTGGCGCGGCTTTTCGCGCCGTACCAAGGGTCAACTCGATGCCCTGAAGCGTGGCAAGTCGGGCAAAAACTTCCGCGGCGTAACGCTCTGGTTTTCTAACAGGAAGCCAGCGCGAACCCCGCGCGCCCAACGCTTTTCGCGCAACGCTCCAACTGTCATGATCGCCTTCGTCCTTGTACACGAAAACAGGCCCTTTGCGGTTCTCAACACGCATTCGGGAAGATCTCACCGCAGGTCGGAAACCTTTGGTACGCGCCTCCATTGTAACGTTGTAGTTGCTGCCCGCGCGCGTCCATTCGAAGTGAACGCGATTAAAGTTTAAATTGAGCGCGGAAATGGCTGGGTTATAGCCAACCTGATCAGGCTGTTCGGTATCGATAGCCGGGATAAACGGCAATGCGCCGCCCCAACCGCGTAACTTTCCTTCAACTTTCGTAACGCCGGTTGCCTTAAGCTTTGATGCCATTTCGGCCAGCGCGATTGTATCAAGCTCTGGATCACCTCCACCAACAAGTATGAGATCACCCTTTATGACGCCGTTCTCTACGGGGCCGGTGGCGACCAATCGAGTTTCAAATCGGAAATTCTCACCCAGCACATCAAGAGCATAAAGCGCCGTTAATACCTTAGTAACGCTTGCAGGAGGCAGACCTGCTTTTGCCGAGCTTGCCTCTAGCAATATGCCCGATTGCACGTCTGCAACTGCATAGCTTACATCGCCACCGAGTTGCGCCTGTTGTATGAGTGTCTCAGCACCTGAAGATCGCCGTCTTGCACCACCATCCGGACGTAGACTGGGACGTAAAGAAGTTAAGGGCGCGTTCGCTACTGCGGCGCTCGCGAGCGCAGACAAGGCAGAGGACAAAAGCAGTCGCCGAGAGACCCGATTTCTCATAACAGCACTTAAACGACCGACGTCCCAACAGACAATCTGTTTTTGGTTAATGCAGCTGATTTTTGGGCGAAAGACTGATCACAATTACTTCAAAATCAATGCAATTTTTCATTAGCTGGTGCTTTGCCGACTTCTTCGCGCTCTGATTTGAGTCGATGACAGGGGCGACATTGGAACATTGACAAAACACCAACACGGCGCTTCGGCTCGGCTCAACAAATGAGATTGGCGCGAAGGCAAACGACTTTCACGGTAAATACGAGCGGTTTTGGACATCCTTGCCGAAATACGTTGACCCGGTCGAGCAAGAACACCCAGTGGCAAAGCGTTTACGATCGACTGCCAATTCTGCCACTGATCAAACTGTGCCAGGTTGTCGGCCCCCATCAACCAGACAAATCTAACCCCTGGTCTTAAATGGAAAATATTTTCAATGGTTTGAGCCGTGAATCGCGTACCGATTTGCGCCTCTATATCGGTGACGTCGATGTTTGGATGAGTCGCCATAGCGCGACACGCCGTCATACGTTCCTCAAGCGGCGCGGGCCCACGCGATTTAAGTGGGTTTCCTGGGCTGACCAACCACCAAACACGATCCAGAGAAAATCTACGCAGCGCTTCCTGGCTGATGTGCACATGTCCGGCATGTGGCGGATCAAATGACCCGCCGAGCAAACCAATTACTTGGCCTGCGCGGCTATATGGCAATGAATAACGCACCAGTCGTGTTTCGACTTCAAGTTTGCCAATGTCCAGCGTTTTCGATGCACGACATACTTAATTGGTAAATATGCAATTTTATAGAGTTTAACGACGCAAGTGCACATCAACTTAACCTTCCGGCTCAATGATCTATCGCTGGCAATCGAAGGATCAAAGCCTGAAATGACGAAGCAGCGACAAGAGACGAGTGGCCTTAATTCTGTCGCCGAGAAAGTTTGGCCGGAACACGAAAGCCGACCCGATCCACAGGTTTGCCTGGAGCTAACTGAACGCTTTCCGGACGCCGTGATCTTTCAGGACAAAAACGGAACTGTTCAGTGGTTGAATTCTGCAGCGGAAAGTCTGTACGGCGTCAGTCTACTTGACGTTCGCGGCGAGAAAATCACTGATCTATGGCCGTTCGACGCTGTCGTGACAAAGCGCTCCGTGCCAGAAGACAACCAAACCCCAAGCGTTACTCAGCATAAAAAGTTTAATACTAAACTATTTTGGGGTCAACACAACACGATCGAGGTTGGGGGCGGCGAAAACAGTAGGCTCGTCACAATTTGCAGGGACGTAAATCGGAACTTCACGGTCAAACAAGGTCTTCATGAAAAAATCGAAGCGCTGCATTTTGCAGCCCATAATGATGAACTGACAGGATTGGGCAATCGAAGACAGATTAAGGACTACCTTACATCAGAAAGGGTGCAGCGCTTCATCGAGGCGGGGCGCCTTGGTATCCTCAAACTGGACATAGATAAATTCAAGGAAATCAATGATACGCTGGGTCATGCCGCGGGCGACGTGGCCCTGCTCCATGTTGCAAATGCGCTGATAAAAGTGAGTGGACCCAACGATTTAGCATGTCGCGGCGGCGGAGATGAGTTTCTTCTGTTCTGTGCCGATATTGACGGCATCGAAACCCTGCTGGGACGCGCCGATCTGATACTCAGACACATTGCAGAGCCACTAAATTGGGAAGACAAGTCCATCATCTGCAGCAGCTCTATTGGAGCTTATCTCGCAAATGGCAAAACCCACGACTGGAAAGAGCTCATTCATCGTGCTGATCAAGCGCTTTATGAGGCTAAGGCAAAAGGACGTGGACGCGCCATGGTTTACACTGCACGCCTGGGGGCCGTGCAGAGAGCCGAAAACAACCTCATCAGAGACATGCGCCAAGCCATAGCTCAAGATCAGCTTGAAATGGTGTTGCAGCCACAGCTGAACCTAGAAAACGGGGCGTTTACCGCGTGTGAAGCACTTTTACGTTGGCATCACCATGAACACGGCGCGCTGAAACCTGATGACTTTCTTCCGGTCGCGAGGTCCGCTGGCATTCTTGCAGATGTCGACTTTCACGCGATGAAGCTATCTTTAGATGCGCTCAAAGCGCTTCATGAGAGCGGGCATGAACACCTAAAGGTCATGATTAATGTCTCCTCAGAAGTTCTGGCGCAGGAAAACTACTGCAAAGTTCTTAACTGGTCGCTTCAGTCGCGCGGTCTGGAAGCTTCGCAGATCGGCGTAGAGATCACAGAATCCGCGATCGGCGCAAGCCGCAGCACACCGGTTACAGAGGCGATAGACCAGCTGAAGACCATGGGCATACATGTATGCCTTGATGACTTCGGGAATGGCTGCACAGGGCTCGCACAGATATCCACCGCAAACATTGATACTGTCAAACTTGATGCGGGGTTGACCGCACGCCTGCAGGACGACAATCGAAGACGGGCAATCGCGCGTGCAATGATCGATTTATGCACCGATCTGAAAATCGATGTCGTGGCGAAAGGCCTGGAGACCAGAGAAGAGGTAGACGCCCTGCGAGCAATCGGCTGCCAGCATGTTCAAGGTTTTGCAATCGCGCGTCCGATGTCGGTCGATGAAGTCTCTGTGTTCTTAGAAACGCCGCTCAAGTTTTGAGTTTGACTATCGACATAGACCTACAAAATCAGTCTACGTATCCGGGTTTAACGATCCACGTCAGGTCGGTCTAATACTTCGGGCAGAGGCTCTGCCGGATAGCTCTGATGCAAGGTGTAAAACCCCTCTCGGACTGTTTCCAACGGTCGAAAAGGCAGGCCCGGTCTTGCACGGGTCCTTAATGTCAAAACGATATCCGACATAACGGCCGGGTTCTCTCGAAAATAAGCGTGACCCAATTGCGCACCACCGCCCTCAACATGGATAATATTTACCCGTTTTCGTTCGCGAACATCCTCCAAATTAGCCATTGTGAGCATTTCAGGATCAATACCACCGAGCCGAGTTGCGTTACCAATAATGCGTGAAATGCGAAGAGCACCGTCGTTTGGGTTTGTATAGACGTTGATCTGGTCAAATGCGTCTACGAAACGCTCTGCAACCAGTCTTTGACGCGCAACACCAAAATCCAAATCGGGAGCAGCCAGAACCAGGATACCGGTTTTCATTGCCTTGCGCGGGTTCTTACCGGCCGCCCTTGCTTCTATCAGGAGTTCACGCAAAGCGGTGGTCATCACAACAGAGCCACGCGAATGTGCCACAATATCAATACGGTCAACCTCTGGCACGCTCGCTAGAATGCGTAAAAACTCCTTCGCGTGGAAAACTGAAAATTCACCGGACTCTATGTCTCTGAAATATGCCAATGGCCCGTCATTTCCAGCGGGCCAAGAAAAGGTGATCGGCAGGCTTAGTCGACCGGAGTAATGCCAAATATTGGCAAGTGTATTCACTGAGTCGGAAAATTCATTGTTAAAGCCATGCACATAAACGAGCACTCTGTTTAGACCATAGCTGCGCAAACGCCTGCTAATCTCGCCGCGCATCTCATTTGTGCTTCTGGCATAATCGGATTGGGCGACCTCTGTCGCTTGAAGGCGTCCGCCACCTTGCAAAAACGGCAAGGGCGTATCGGGAAAACGCACAAACTCATTGATCTGCTTGATCTCAATACGTGTTGCATTCTGATTGCGCTGCGATTGTGTCAACTCCACCAGCTCTGGCCAAGTCTGCATATCGCCGTATTCAACAACGCTAGCCCCAAAGGCCATTGAGTTGCTGCGGTCGTCGCCGTAGGCTGTCGCGCCAGTGGTCGCTTCTGGCTCCGGGTTCCTGTCGGTGAGATAGAAGATTTCCGTTGTGGTATCACGTAGCTGACTAGGCACAGCAGCGTCTGGATAAGTGGAGCCAGTTTCAAACGTGTAAAGATTTGGCGCCGGTGCCAGAAAATTGGTGGAACGCCGTCCGATGCACCCAACGAGAGCAAAACACAAAACCAAGATCAGAAGATTTGTTGAAAGGCGTCTAATGGAGCACGACCACGTCATTGCAGTTTCAGTGTTTGAATTCATTGCGTGCCCCGGTTACATGCAGGCCTGTCAATCATGTGCCGAAAGAACAATCTCATGGCTTCCTATCAGTACGTCTACCACATGCAGGGCGTTTCAAAAACCTACCCTGGCGGCAAAAAGTGTTTTGAAAACATTCACCTGAGCTTTCTGCCCGGTGTCAAGATCGGTGTTGTCGGGGTCAATGGTGCTGGTAAATCCACGCTCATGCGGATCATGGCGGGGTTGGACCCGGACTTTTCAGGGGAGGCATGGGCAGCGGAAGGCGCGAAGGTAGGATACCTGCCGCAAGAGCCGGAACTTGATGCCAATTTAGATGTGCGTGGCAACGTAATGTTGGGCGTGGCCGAAAAGAAGGCCAAGCTCGATCGGTTTAATGAGCTGGCAATGAACTACTCCGATGAAACTGCAGAAGAAATGGCGTCTCTGCAGGATGAGATCGACAGCGCCGGGCTATGGGATTTGGACGCGCAGGTGGACGTGAGTATGGAGGCGCTGCGCTGTCCACCAGATGAGGCGGATGTGAGCACGCTGTCAGGCGGTGAAAAGCGCCGTGTAGCGCTCTGCAAACTGCTTTTGGAAGCGCCTGAGATGTTGCTTCTCGACGAGCCGACAAACCATCTGGATGCCGAGACCATCGCCTGGTTGCAGCAGCATTTGATTGAATACAAAGGCACAATCCTGATAGTGACGCACGACCGTTATTTCCTCGATGACATCACAGGCTGGATTTTGGAGCTCGATCGCGGGCGCGGAGTTCCTTACGAAGGCAACTATTCAAGCTGGCTGGAGCAGAAGGCCAAGCGACTGGCACATGAGGCGCGAGAGGATAAGTCGCGGCAGAAAACGCTTGAGCGTGAACTTGAATGGATCCGTCAGGGCGCGAAGGCGCGCCAGGCCAAGCAAAAAGCACGGATCAACGCCTACAACGACCTCGCCGCACAGTCAGAACGTGAGAAGATCACCAAGGCTCAGATCGTTATTCCCCGCGGGCCACGACTAGGCGGTAAGGTGATTGAGGTGGAAGACCTTAAGAAAGCGATGGGTGATAAGCTCTTGATTGAGGATTTGACCTTTTCGCTGCCGCCTGGCGGGATCGTTGGCGTGATCGGACCCAACGGTGCGGGCAAATCGACGCTTTTCAAAATGCTCACCGGTCAGGAAAACGCCGATGCCGGCGAGATCACCTACGGCGATACGGTGCAGCTGGCCTATGTTGATCAGTCGCGAGACGATCTGAAGGCGGATGAGAC
>JBCDDS010000088.1:0-15457 GCA_039180185.1 Pseudomonadota bacterium
GCCAGAGCCAGAGCCAGAGCCAGAGCCAGAGCCAGAGCCAGAGCCAGAGCCAGAGCCAGAGCCAGAGCCAGAGCCAGAGCCAGATCCAGAGCCAGAGCCAGAGCCAGTCCTTGAAACTGTGGCTGAGTCAGAACCTGCTGCGGAAAAGCGGGGCTTTTTTGGCAGGCTCCTCGGGCGGGGCGAAAAGAAGAAGGTTGTCCGGCGGGTTCTTGATGATGACATGCTCGAACAGTTGGAGGAATTGCTTATCACCGCCGACATGGGTGTGGATACCGCCCTCCGCGTGACGGCCAACATGGCCGAAGGACGCATGGGACGCAAACTCTCAGTCGACGAGATTAAAGGGCTTTTGTCGGATGAAATTGCGCGGATTATGGAGCCGGTGGCCAAGCCAATGCCACTCTATCCCAAACGCCCGCAGGTCGTATTGGTTGTTGGTGTGAACGGTTCGGGTAAAACGACTACCATAGGCAAATTGGCCAGCCAGTTTAAAGCGGCTGGCAAGCAAGTGGTTATTGCAGCGGGCGACACATTTCGCGCCGCGGCTGTGGAACAGTTGCAGATTTGGGGAGATCGGGCAGGGGTGCCTGTGCTGACCGCACCTGAGGGGTCCGACCCGGCGAGCCTGGCTTTTGACGCTATGGACCAAGCGGAGCGCGATGGAGCGGATCTTTTGATGATCGATACGGCTGGCCGCCTGCAAAATCGTCAAGATTTGATGGAAGAGCTTGCCAAAATCGTTCGCGTGATCCGCAAAAAAGACGAAACCGCACCGCATAATACACTTCTCGTGCTCGACGCCACCACGGGTCAAAATGCGCTTAGCCAGGTTAAAACATTTCAGGAAATGGCCGATGTCTCCGGTCTTGTCATGACAAAACTTGATGGTACAGCCAAAGGCGGCGTATTGGTGGCCCTAGCAGACAAATTCGGTTTGCCAATTCATGCGATCGGTGTGGGCGAACAAATCGATGACTTGGCGCCCTTTGAACCCGCAGACTTCGCAGCTGCATTGACGGGAAGTGAAAGATGACACGCGTCAGGTGCCGATTTGGAATGCATCTCCTGTATGCGTCGTTTTTGACGGTGTTTGTTGCGTCTCATGTACAGGCACAAAACGAATACGATTTCAGAATGACGGAGCAGTCGTGTGTGCCGGTTTTCCAATTTCTGACCAATCACTTAGAGTTTGGGAACTTTCCGAAGTCACAGAAGGTGGACAGCAACGGCCGATGTGTCTTGCAACACGGCCTTTCAGCATCGCAGTCAATCATTAGCGTTAAAGGTGAAGGCCTTGCATCAGCGCTAAAAAATGGTTGGCTACCAAAATCTGTAGTAATGGCCGCGAACCTTGCCGAAGCGGTGAATATCAAAGCACCTTTTAACACTCCTCGTACGGATGAGGCCCTTTTGATGCAGGTCGTGGCTCGGCGTGATGAGGCGCGACGTTCACTAAACGTGGACGAAATGCGCATCATGTTCGGAGACACGTTGTTTCAACTGAAGTTGGAAGCAAATGGCGTTTCGCTCGGTTCGAGGGAGCAAGCTGAGAGCTCCATTCTTGGCGCGCGTGTGAGTGTTCTGAAGCTAGAATGGCGGGGCGCGCGAGAAACGATGGAAATGCCTTTTAGTCAGCGAGATGTTGTGGAAGTAAGAAAAGCGGTTTTGACCTTTGCTGAGAATGCCCCAGTCACCGCGATGAGCGCCAAAAGCCGGTCAGCGCTCCAAGCATTTGTCGGAGCATCATCTGAGGCAAAAGGCCGTTTCCAGTTGGAATTGGTTGAAAACAGTGACGTGAGCATTGGTCAGATGGTCGTCGCTCTTCAACGCCTTAACAATTCGAATGAAGACGGCGCAAAAACGAAAGAGGCGGTTTCGCTTGCTTTTGGTGACGCCAAATTTGAGGCGACCTGGGAACCTCTCAATTAGTTAGGTAATCCATGAGCGAATGGCTCATCTCGCTAGAAGGGACGGCCGAAGGACGTAGGTTGGCGCTTGTTTTGGCGCTTATTGCGGCGTTCCTTCATGCTGTCTTTGGCGCGTTGCAGAAGGGACGTTTTGACCCTTGGGCGAGTCGTGCATCGATCGACCTAAGCCTACTGTTTATCAGTTTCCCTCTGCTATTTCTGGTGCCATTCCCAGAACCGCATATGTGGCCGATCTTTGTTGGAGCGATCATAATCCATCTCGGCTACAAACTCTTGCTGGCGATGGCCTATTCGCGCGGCGCTTACACCGTAGTTTATCCAGTGGTTCGCGGCACCGGGCCATTTTTCACCGTGGTAGGTGCTTGGATAATTTTCGGTGAAGGATTTACGGCTACGCAATGGATGGGTCTGCTTGTTCTGTTGGTCGGTATTTTTGGACTTGCCGTCTACAACTTGATCTTTTTGGAAACGGAACGCGCAACGCTGCGACCGGCGCTTGCGCTTGCCTTTGCAACTGGAATGTTTGTTGCGCTCTACACGACTTTTGACGCTTTTGGAATACGCGCAACAGCGGATCCTTTAACTTTCCTGGTTTGGTTTTTCTTTCTGACGGCAATCGATTTTCCGTTGATGTTTGTCGTACTCCCGAGCCTGCGTGATCGATTGTCACACGCATCCTTGGAATCGCTTGCAAAACGCGGATTGCTGGGTGCGATTATTGCCTATGGTAGTTTCGGTTCTGTGATGATGGCGACGCGGCTCGACAAGGTCGGAGAGGCGGCAGTGCTACGCGAAACATCCACGATATTCGCAGCGCTGATTGGTTGGTTGGTTTTGAAAGAGACCGTGGGGCCACGGCGGATTGCTTTGATGGCATTGATTGCCGCTGGCGCTGTGATAGTTGAGGCAGGTGGATAAGGAGCACAGGCATGCAGGATCAGAAAGTTAATCCATTGCTGAAAACCGTGTTGGAGCTCGGCCCGATTGTGCTTTTCTTCGTGGCTTACCTGCGGATCAAAGATGATGTCTTTACTATTGGCGGCGTGGAATATGAGGGTTTCATCGTTGTTACGGCCGGTTTTATTCCAGTTTTTTTACTCTCGATCGGCTTACTTTGGTGGTTAACAGGTCAGCTATCAAAAATGCAGGCGGTAACAGCGGTCGTGATCATCATCTTTGGCGGCCTCAGTGTTTGGTTTAACGACCCGCGGTTCTTTAAGATGAAGCCGACAATTATCTATTTGATTTTCTTTGGGATTTTAATGTTGGGCCTGCTTAGAGGGCAGTCTTATCTACAATATGTGATGGACGGACTAATGCCTTTGACGGATCAGGGCTGGATGATCTTGACCAAGCGTTTGGCGTGGTTTTTTTTCGCACTTGCTTTGTTGAACGAGGCAGTCTGGCGCACAATGACAGAAGAAACTTGGGTTTATTTCAAAACCTTCGGACTTACAGCCGCAATATTCTTGTTCTTTATCTTCCAGGGAAGGCTGTTTTCGGAGCATGCTAACGAAGCGGAGAAATAGCGCTAGACAGGGTCCGACGATTAAGTGCAACATTCGCGTTATCTCTTTATAAACGCCTAAAAATCGCCGTAATCGCAAGTCATGAATTACACATGACATCTCGCGTACTTTCGAAGATATCCAACTCCGCAGCGTCGGTGCCGCCGCTTCAGGTCGAAACGGTCCTTCCGCTTATTCTTATGCTGGTGCTTTGGATTGCGTTCACTGCGATTGGTCTCAGCAAAGATATCGTCTTTGTGCTCGTACTGGTTATAGGTCAGTCATTCCTACTTTGGCGGAACTTGCCGAAAGCCGCTTTTGACCTTGGTAAAATCGAAGGGCGCAAGTCTCGCCTTTTGGTGTGGCCAGTTGCGGGACTCTTGAGTCTGGCGGCCATCCAGCTTCTGATCGCTAGCCCGCTGTTTAGCCAGCGTTTATTGTCCGCCGGTTGTCTTTTTGTTTTGATCGTCATGCTGTTAGGTGTGCGTCGTGAAAAACAGGTTATGGATCGCGTTGCAACTGGGATCCGTTCGACTACCCCAGTAACGCCCCCGGTTTCGCTTTTGCGTGTAAATGCTTTATTTGCGGCAGCTTTTCTTTGCATCAACGAGATGCTGATCGCCACCGGCTCCCTAACTGTTTGGATGACATGCATCGCAGTCTTGTTTCTTGTGCTTCGCGCCGCTTACTGGTTCGTTGTACTCCTTGTGCTGCCGAGCGATGATACAAATTCCGCAAATCCTGCTTGAATGGTGAATTCGACCTTTCGCCGAGCGCGATTTATCAACTTTGACCATCTTGGGTCTTGTGTATGCGCTAAAGTCCTTCTCATGTCTGGAAGCGTTAATTCATGCGGTCTTCGCAGAATGTCGTTGTAGAATTCGAAAACACCGTCTCGTAAGTAAGTAGACCAATGGCAAATGAGCGATTGCTTGTTTCCGAGCATGTAACCGGATTTGGCCAATGCATTAACAACATCTGGGTTGTCGATCTGCAGTGTCAGGCAATTTGAAAGACCGAATAGTCCGCGGCCTAAGCAACGTGGCCGGTCGGTTTCACCACACTTCGCAAAAAAGGTTTCCAACAACAAGTCGAAGATGTCGTTTTCCCGGCTCGTTACGTTGATCAGCTGAAGCTGCCTGCCATTAGATGTTTCTAGTCTTTCGCGTGCAACTTCGCAGAACTCTGCGGGATTAAGCAGGATTGCTCGACCTAACGTAGGATGTTGAACGTTTGATATGGCGTTGAGCACCACGCGCGCGCCCAGCGAGTGAGCTAAAAAATGCACAGGTCGCTCTGGTGCGAGGTGAGCCAACACGCGAAGTAACCTCGAAAGTTGCTCTGCTGCGCTTCCCGCCTCCCGATATGCTTGCCAAATGCTGCCGCGACCGTTCCAGCCAAACGCAATTGCGACCCCTTCATCCCGGCGCCTTATCCCAAAGCCGAGCGCTTTGGGCCAGCTCTTCACTTTCCACCCGGACCGTTTCGGATTTAGCGTCAGGATGTTTTCGTGCGGGCACGCATATGCATGCCCTGGACTGAACTTAAATCCATGAACCATGATGATAATCGGTCCTGGGGTGCAAAGCGCCTTGCGTAATATCGGAATAAAGGAATGGCGTGCTTTGTGAAGTTTCAACCCATCTTGACCCGCATTGATCTGCACCAGGGGCATAGCCCATGCTCCTACTACATCTTGTAGCCGCATCTGATGACGGACATATGGAGGAATTTTGAAGCTTTCGTTAAACCGCCGTGAGATGGTTGACGAAATGTAAGCACATCGATAGATCGGTGATGTGGCGATTTGTTACCGGATTGCGGGCCACGTTAAAACAACACCGCTAAAGAGGTCAGGACGAAAGGCTCCCTTTTGCTTGACCAGCAAAAGGGTTTTTTATTGGCGCTGCCAGAGGTCACATATGAAAAACGATTGGAAGAAGCGCACTAAGATGGTGCACGGCGGCACACGTCGTAGCCATTACAATGAGGTCAGCGAGGCCGTCTTTCTGACTCAGGGGTTTGTCTACGATTCAGCTGAAGCAGCGGAAGCACGCTTTCTTGAGACTGGTGAAGATGAGTTCATCTATGCTCGGTATGGCAACCCCACTGTCGCGATGTTTGAGCGCCGGATTGCTGCTTTGGAAGGGGCAGAAGATGCATTCGCGACGGCAAGTGGCATGGCCGCTGTTTCCGGTGCGCTGACATCGATGTTGAAAGCAGGCGACCACGTGGTGGCTGCACGGGCTCTTTTTGGTTCATGCCTCTATGTTTTAGAAGAGGTTCTGACGCGTTTTGGTGTCGACGTGAGCTTTGTCGATGGAACGGACCTGGACGCGTGGCGCGCCGCTATGCGCGAAGATACCAAGATCGTCTTTTTCGAAACTATTGCCAACCCGACGCTCGAAGTGGTCGACATTACGTCGGTGGCTGAGATTGCTCATTCGGTTGGGGCAAAGGTTGTCGTCGATAACGTTTTTGCGACCCCAGTCTTCTCCAGAGCACTCGAGCAAGGGGCTGATGTCATCGTCTATTCTGCGACCAAACATATCGACGGGCAGGGGCGAACGTTGGGCGGCGTTATCTTGGGGACAAAAGATTACATCCGCAAAACCGTTGAGCCGTACATGAAGCACACCGGCGGTTCGATGTCACCGTTTACGGCTTGGGTAATGCTCAAAGGTCTTGAGACGATCGATCTCAGGGTGCGTGCGCAGGTCGCTAACGCGACAGCGCTTGCTGACGCTTTGCAGGGGCATAAAAAGCTCAACCGTGCGATCTATCCTGGTCATTCGAGTCATGCACAGTATCCGTTGGTGCAATCGCAAATGGGCTCGGGGGGCACCGTTGTAGCGCTTGATATTGAGGGCGGACAGGCGGCAGCTTTTCGTTTTCTCAATGCACTTGAGGTTGTGTTGATCTCCAACAACCTTGGCGACGCAAAGTCGATTGTAACTCATCCGGCTACGACCACACACCAGCGGCTGCCCGACGCCCAAAAGGAAGCCTTGGGCATCGCACCAGGACTTGTGCGACTTTCTGTAGGCATTGAGGATGCCGAAGATATTGTTGCCGACGTTTTGAACGCTTTGGAGGCCGTCTGAGACAAGTTGAAATTTTTGGACCACAAGATCATCTGATCGTGGGTTTGCACCGTATATCTTTTAAATAAATAGAAATTTGTTTCGACCGACCCTATGTAGTGTCTGGTCTGCACAGGATGAGAAGTTCCTTATGAATATTCATAACTCTGAAATGAAGCGAGTACAGCAGCGTGCCGAAGCAGAAGAAGCTTTGGACCGATTGCGTGCTTGGGCGATGACGGCGACCAAATCAGAAATTTCTGATCTTGACCCGGCCATCGCTCGCCTTTTGCCAGAGCGTGAGATCGATAATTATCCCGATTTTAAAAGGGATTACCCTGAAAACTTCGTGCCTGACAATGACTACAAGTCAGGTATGCCTGATCTGCAGAATGGACCATCGTCGCTCATTAAAGGCGCAAAGAAGCAGCTGCAGCACGTTGGCATTTCAAATTTCCGCCTGCCCATCCGATTCCACACGCGTGATAATGGCGATTTGACGCTTGAGACCTCTGTAACGGGGACTGTTAGTCTCGAAGCAGACAAAAAGGGCATCAACATGTCCAGGATCATGCGCAGTTTTTACAAGCACGCCGAGCGTACGTTTAGTTTTGAGGTGATCGAAGCCGCGTTGGATGACTACATCACCGACCTGGAGTCATTCGATGCACGCATTCAAATGCGTTTTTCGTTTCCAATGAAAATAGAGTCATTACGCTCGGGCCTCGAAGGCTTTCAATACTACGACATCGCTCTTGAGCTCGTCGAACGTGATGGGTTTCGTCAGAAGTTTATGCATCTCGACTTTGTATACTCTTCCACATGCCCATGTTCCTTGGAGTTGAGCGAACACGCGCGCCAAATGCGGGGCCAGTTGGCAACCCCACATTCGCAGCGCTCTGTTGCTCGAATTTCTGTCGAAGTTTTTGATGACTCATGTTTATGGTTTGAAGATTTGATCGACTTGGCACGAAGAGCGGTTCCGACAGAGACCCAAGTCATGGTTAAACGTGAAGATGAACAAGCTTTCGCTGAATTGAACGCGGCGAACCCTATTTTCGTCGAAGACGCGGCTCGATTGTTCTGTGAACAACTTTTGAATGATGCAAGGATCGGTGATTTCCGAGTTGTCGCAAGCCATCAAGAGAGTTTACACAGCCATGACGCGGTCAGCGTTCTTACACATGGCGACACGTTTTCTGAGGAAAGTCTCGACCCGAAACTGTTTTCGACACTTATTCACGTGGGTTGATCGGCTAATTCCTGCCCGTTCCGATTATTTTTTGCGCGGTTACGCAACGTGACCGATTTTAAAGTCTTGTGGAAACTCTAAGACTTTGACACGTATTTTGCTGCGAGTGCAAAGTGGACGTAGTGCATGCGCAGAAAAGCATTCGATTTTGGCAAACAAACAAGCGTGATTAAAGATGATTGATCCAATGAAGCTCTCCGCAGAATGTATCCGATTTGGCGGATATCTGGTCGAAACTAACTTAAAAATCGCCCAGGCAGTGGTTGGGTGGCAAACCAAACTCGTTTTTGGGGAGCAGTACGATAAGGCCGCTGATCGAGTTGGCGCGACACCGTTTTTGAACAAACGGCAGGCCAATCCATCGGAAGAAAAGAGAAAAATTTCGCTCGCCATGCCGAAAAAGCGCTCAACAAAGCCATCGCAAGCCAAGTCTAAATCGCAAAAAGCCGTTGCCAAATTGGTTGCGGTTCCAGCGAAAGAAAAGCCAGTTGTTAAGTCCAAACCAGCGTCAAGAGCAAAGCCAAAAGTACAAAAGACTTCTACTAAAACGAGCTCTGTTGCAGTCAAAAAAACTGCGGCGAAAAAGACTGTCGCGACCGCAGCCCCGGCACCTGAGAAGCCAAGGGCGAAAGTCAATAGTGTTAAACCCGTCGCTAAAGCGAAGGTGAAATCCCCTGCAGCCGAGGTAAAACCTCTCGCAAAACCTACGCCTAAAAAGACGCCAGTGACTGCAGCGCCAAAGTCTGTTGTCGATACGCCAAAGGTCGAAATTCCTGAGGCAACATTAAATCAGAAAGCGAAAACTCCGCGCAAACCTTCGATGCCACCAAGTATCCCGGAGCGCGTTAGTAAAGCGAAAGCTACGCCCTCTCCAACGAAGGCGCAATCGTAACTCAATCGTTCGTAAATCTGCCTGACTTTTTAATGCCATTGAGCGCGGGAAACGCTCAGTGGCACTTACTTTTTTCATCATGTCCCAACTGCATCGATGAACGCCTTTGCGGTGTTTGTCAGGTTTGCACCATGCGCAACTCAGGTTTTCTCTGGTGGCAATTGTTCAACCTCTCAAGCCTCCCTATCTCAAGCTTAAGCATTGAAACAAAGGAACAATGGGGTTTCCAGATGATCCGCGCAATAAAAGAAAACGCTCTCGATTTTTTACTTAACCGGTTTTGGAACGTGATCGACGCAAACGCGCAGGCTATTTCGCGGCGCCGGGAAATTGAGGTTCTCCAAAGCAAGTCAGATGCAGAACTTGCCCGCCTAGGCGTCAATCGCGAGAAAATCGCGCAACACGTCTTCCAAGATCTCTACTACGTCTGATCATTGAGCATAACAGCGCTTCGGTGCTGTTCAGACTGGCTTGACATGGTCGTGTAGCGCCGACAAGGCTGCCGCTCATGTTAGACGTGCGCCCTGTTGCATATGTGATTGGCCTTTTGGTGGTCACGCTCGGTATCACCATGGCCTTTCCTCTTGCTGTGGATATCGCTGAGGGGAAGGGGCACTGGCCTGTTTTTGCCAAAAGCCTATCCATTACAGTGCTTGTCGGGGCAGCAATGGCATTCACCTGTCGGAGCCGGCAAAAAGATGAGCTTACACTTCAACAAACCTTTCTGTTGACGACGGGCGTATGGCTTGCGTTGCCGATTTTTGGTGCGTTGCCGTTTCTAATGGGCGCATCCGGTACACGGGTTGTGGATGCCTTTTTTGAGGCGATGTCCGGGCTTACGACAACAGGCTCCACTGTTCTCTCCGATTTGCAAGATTTGCCCAAAGGATTATTGCTCTGGCGGGGTATTTTACAATGGCTCGGCGGCATCGGCATTATTGTTGTGGCGATGGTGTTTCTACCAGAGCTGCGTGTTGGCGGTATGCAGATTTTTCGCAGTGCTGCGTTTGACACAATGGGTAAGATCCTGCCTCGTGCGACGGAAATTGCCGCGCGCATTTCCGTTATTTATCTTAGCCTCTCACTTGTTTGCGTGCTGGGATACTTGCTCGCAGGCATGGATGTATTCGATGCAACCGTGCACGCGATGACAACGCTCGCCACTGGTGGATTTGCTAATTACGACCTCTCTTTCGCGGCCTTCAATCCTGCTGTGGAGTATGTCGCGGTGGTGTTCATGATCCTCGCGGCACTTCCATTTGTGCGTTTTGTACAGTTGACGGCGGGCACCGCTAAACCCTTGTTCAGTGATCCGCAGGTGCGCGGGTTCTTTATGACCTGTTCAATCTTGGTCCTGAGCCTAACTGCCTGGCAGTTCTTGCAACAAGAAAGCTTTACCGAAGCCACGTTTCGCAAGGTGCTTTTCAACACCGTTTCGATTCTGACTGGTACGGGCTATGCCAGTGAGGACTATATGCAATGGGGTTCGTTCCCGGTTGCTATGCTGTTCTTCATTGGTCTGATCGGCGGTTGTGCTGGGTCGACCACCTGCTCGATCAAGATTTTCCGTTATCAGCTTCTCTTTGCCTCTGTGCGCGCGCAGATGCAGCGGATTTATTCACCGCATGGCGTGTTCACGCCGCGTTATGACGGGCGACCTGTGGATGATGACGTTTTGAACTCAGTGATGTCTTTCTTCATTTTCTTCATCGCAACGCTTGGCGTGTTGTCGGTGTTGCTGGCACTCACCGGGCTTGATTTTGTGACTTCGATTTCTGGGGCAGGGGCCGCACTTGCCAATATTGGACCGGGTCTTGGCGATGTGATTGGGCCAGCTGGTAACTTCGCCTCGCTCAATGATACTGCCAAATGGGTCTTAGCCGCGGCGATGCTCATCGGACGTCTGGAGCTCTTGGCCGTCTATGCCATGTTCACACTGTATTTCTGGAGAGTCTGATGACCGAAAAAGCCACACAAAGACCGCTGGGCGCACAAATCTCTCATATGCTGAAGGCGCGTGGCGTCGATGTCATCTTTGGCATTCCCGGCGTGCACAATGTTGAAATGTATCGGGGTATCGAAGAGGCTGGTATCACCCATATTCTGGCGCGTCATGAACAGGGTGCCGGGTTCATGGCTGACGGCTATGCGCGGGCATCCGGTATGCCAGGTGTTGCCTACGTCATCACTGGACCTGGGCTGACCAATATCATGACGCCAATGGGGCAGGCTTACTCTGACAGCGTGCCTTTGCTGGTGATTTCCTCTTGCCTCGACGAAACCGCGTCCCGACGCGGACAGTTGCATCAACTAAAGGACCAGCGCGCAGCCGCCGATACTGTTTGTGACTGGTCGGAAGAAGCGCGCTCGTCGGAGGCTGTTTACGGGCTGATCGAACGGGCGTTTTCAGAATTTTTAACAGAAAGGCCGCGTCCTAAGCATATTCAGGTTCCGATTGAGAAATTGGGCGCGATGGCACCGCAGGGATGGGACTATCCTGGTATCCCGGCTTATGCGCGACCGGTTCCGCTGTGGGATAAGATGGACGTGGTAGCCTCGACTTTCAAACAGGCGCAGTATCCTCTTTTTGTTTTTGGTGGTGGCGCTTCGACAGCTATTCGTGCTGCAAGACAAATACTGGAAATGACTGGGGCTGCGTCTTTCTCAACATCAGCTGGTCGGGGAATCGTTTCTGAGGATGATCCTCTCTACTTTGGTAGTTATCTGGCGCGTCCAGACACCGCTCAGGTGTTTGAGAAAGCGGACCTTGTTGTGCAGATCGGAACCGATATGTCGGAGGTTGATCTTTGGCGAGACCATGCGGGAAATAGCTGTGAAACCATTTGCGTGAATATTGATCCGGAAGTCCTTGCGCGCGGCAGGGGTATGGATCAACGGGTTTTCTCGGATAGTATGGAATTTTTGAAAGCTCTGGGTGCAAGGCTGAAAGACCAAGAACCAAAAACGTTATGGGATCCTGAATATGTGTCTGAATGCAAATCCCGCTGGCGCGCGGAGGTGGATGCGGAGCGGCCTGGGGTTTTGAAGGTCTCAGAAGCACTCAATGCAACGCTTCCCGAAGATGTCATGATTTACTCCGACATGACCCAATTCGCTTACGTCTCCAATGAAACTTGGCGCAGTGCGCGGCCGGGTCATTGGCATCATCCGCTGGGCTACGGCACGCTAGGCTATGCGTTGCCCGCGGCTATTGGCGGTGCGATTGCGCGTAAGGGCGCGCCGACACTGGCAATTATGGGCGATTCCGGCTTTCAGTATACGATGCAAGAGCTCGGAACGGCTGTTGAGCATGGCCTGTCGCTGCCGATATTTCTCTGGGACAATGGCAAGCTGAAGGAAATCGAGGACTCCATGATCCGCTCTCAGATCGCACCCAACGCTGTCGTCGCGCGCAACCCGGATTTCGTGGCGCTGGCCAAGGCGTACGGTGCCCATGCCACAGCGCCTGAAACGCTTGAGGAGATGACGCAGGCCGTCAACGACGCGTTCGAAGCAGACAAGCCCACCCTGATCCATGTCAGAGCGGGCGTGATTGGTGCGTCAGACTGAGATTAGGACGCGTCCAGCGTATAGATGTCGTTATAAGGGCTGTGGCTCACGATGTAGCGTGGGCAACTGCTCTTTGCCGTGTTTACGATGATGTACCACACGGTCTCTCCCGGACGTCCGGCGCGGGAATACTCGCAGCCCTGAGCATTGGTCCACCACTGTCCCTTGTAGTTCTTTGGCGGTTCAGCGCCATTTTGCGCAAGATCGGTTGATCCCGCCATTGCACTCGTATGACCAAACATTCCAATTGATGCAGCCACGACTACAGCCCCCAAAATTTGCTGTTTTCGCATTTTCAATTCTCCACTCACCAAGCGCAGACACTCCGCGCATTTCAACCATTCCACTGGCTAGGAGATTGAGCGCGAATGCTTGCCGAAGGCTTAATCCGTGACGTGAGAATGAGGAGTATTTTAGGCAAAGCTTGGGTGAGATTGCGATATCGGCAACCTTGCTTGAAATGACGTGGCGTTAAAGTGTTGGTTTAAGTCAGTCCCAGCAACCGACCAAAACTGTTATGCCGGACGCACGATCGCTTAGCCGTTCAGCTGGTATTGCTTCGCGCGTTTCAGTTGAGGTTACATCGAAGCCGCGATCCGTCAAAACGCTGCTGATGGCGTCTGCGTTTAGCGAAAAGCTGACCTCATCTGGTAGTTTTCGTCCATCGCTTTTTTCTGTCAGCAGCATACCAATGACAGCTCCAGAGTTGTCCAAAACTGGCCCGCCTGCGTCTCCTTCAAGCGCGTTTAAAGCCAGACGATTGAACGACGGCTCACCATTGAGACCCCTGGTATCGGCCACACTGCCAAAGGTAAGCGTCGGCGCACCCAAAAGACCGCCATACGAGTATCCAGAAACTGCGATTTCGGAATTGAGTCTTGGAATCAGGGATTGAAAGGTAGCGACATCTAAAGGTGAAAGTTTGGACTTTGGCTTCAGAACAGCAACGTCGCTGTCCTTATCGACGAGAACAACTTCCGCCTCGTGGAATTCATCAATCGTTACGCGTTTGCATTCACCTATGGCCTGCGCTGTTGTTACAACGGTCCCGTTGCCGTCCACGTAAAATCCGGAGCGCGACTTAATCGGCTTCCGGACAAGCAATCCTGAGATAAGATCGATGCTTTCTGCGGCGTTCGCGTTTGAGTTTGGATCAAGCACGCCTTCCACTCGAGAAAAGCTTATGCGCATTTCATTAAGTAGGCGGGTGCGTCTTTCTTCGTCCCCCGTCGGCCAGATAAGGCTGAAGCCCTTAATCTCGCCGTCTTCAAGCGATGCTTGCGTGAAAGATGTTAAATCGGCGTTGGCACCAAAGAGCGTGAACTCTTCAGATGAGATGGAGCGGTCGCCTTCGGGCGGCACGATTGCAAGTGTCTGCATAACTTCGTAGAGGCCGCGAAGCGTACCACTATCGCCGGTTTGACTTATCAAGAGCACGCGGGCGTTCAGATTGCCGCTGGAATTGTAATGTGCAAAGGGTGGGTCGTAGTTTTCAAAGGCGACGACGCCTAGCGGGAGCTTCATTGAAATACCCGCAGCCGTATCTATGCTATCGCGTAATTCCAGCCCCTCAAGCACAGCGTTAAATTGACGAAACAGCTCTGCGCGCTGCTTGGTTGTCAGAACACCAGTGGGTTCAAAACGGTTAGCGTCCTGCCAGCGCGACATTGAATTGCGGGTACCACGACCGAATGAAGCGTCAATCTTACCGTTGTAAAATCCCGCCCATTGCAGCGCCTCTTGCAACGCACCTCTCTCTTCTTTGGTCAACCGCGCCTCAGATGCACGCGCTTGCGCGATTGTCTCATCGGAAGGTAAAGTAGTTTCTTCCGCGGCAGATGGCGTATTAGAGTTTTGCTGTGCTGCCTGGGTTGATGCAGCCACTGTGTTGGTGGACAAAAGGTTTGCGCCCACGGGCCAGAACTGCCTTACATACCGAGAGCTGGGCTCAACGTAGCTGTCCTGCGGGATCAACCTTGCGCCTTGTAGATTTATCAAAATTGAGTTGGCCTGCTCCTCTGCGTAAGGCCCGAGAGCAATGCCAAACCAACCATTACCGAGATCGAAACCGTTAACGTCCTGAACTCTCGACAAAAACCGTTGAATGCTGGCTTGAGCCTGCGCCAGAGACGGCTGTGCCTCGATCTGTACAAAGAACGTTTGTTGCGCTTTGGCAGGACTCATGCCGGCAAACACAATAACAAAAAGCGTCAGCAAGAAGCGCGCCATATAGTCCCCTAAGATGCAGAGTCAGTCGTCAACGTTTGCGGTTTTACCAAATCTGGCGCGTCACGCACGTAAAATATCAAACCACATGGAATTGACCCTGCGCCACAGCCGCCTTAGGGAAATACCGAGCAACAGATAAGCCGTTTCAGAGGGCAAGCATGGCGGATAAAACGGGCAAGCCTAGATCTTTTCAAGAGATCACTTTGCGCCTTCAGAATTATTGGGCGTCGCAAGGCTGTGCAGTCATGCAACCCTACGACATGGAAGTGGGCGCTGGCACGTTTCACCCCGCGACGACTCTCCGCAGCCTCGGTTCGAGGCCATGGGCTGCGGCCTATGTCCAACCCTCGCGCCGCCCAACCGATGGCCGCTACGGTGATAGTCCAAACCGGCTTCAGCATTATTACCAATATCAAGTGCTGATCAAACCCAGTCCCCCTGATTTCCAAGCGATCTACCTCGGTTCTCTGGAGGCGATTGGCATCGATATGGAATTGCACGATATCCGGTTTGTCGAGGATGATTGGGAAAGCCCAACCTTGGGGGCTTGGGGGCTTGGTTGGGAGGTCTGGTGCGATGGGATGGAGGTGAGCCAGTTCACCTATTTCCAGCAGGTCGGTGGACACGATTGCCATCCGGTTTCGGGAGAGCTGACCTACGGATTGGAAAGGCTGGCGATGTATGTGCTGGGCGTTGATCACGTGATGGATATGCCGTTCAACGATCCACAGACGCCCATCCATCTGACCTATGGTGACGTCTTTCGTGAGGCCGAGGCACAGTATGCCCGTTGGAATTTTGACGTGGCAGACACGGATGTTCTTTTGCAGCACTTTATCGATGCGGAGGCCGAGTGCGCCCGGATCTTGGCCGAGCCGGAGATCGATCCGAAGACGGACAGGCGGATCGTCATGGCGCTGCCAGCCTATGATCAGTGCATCAAAGCCAGCCACATCTTTAACCTGCTCGATGCGCGTGGTGTGATATCTGTCACC
>JBCDDS010000089.1:0-15058 GCA_039180185.1 Pseudomonadota bacterium
AGCAGAAACTAAAAATCAGGTGGGCAAGCCTATGAATGTTTTATTGAGGGCAACTTTTTTAATAGCAGGCATCGCGCTGAGCGCATGTACATCCCCGGACCGTTTTGGCAATGGTGCAGGCGGCGCGGGAGCCGGTTCTGGCGTTGCAGGCACGGCTCAGGATCCGTCGTCGCCATTGTTCTTCCAGCAGACCGTGGGCGACCGCGTGCTGTTCGCGGTGGACCAATCCAATCTGACACCTGACAGCCAAGTTGTCTTGGATGGTCAAGCAGAGTGGTTAAGCAATAACCCCGAATACACGGCAATCATTGAAGGCCACGCTGATGAACAGGGTACAAGAGAGTACAACATTGCGTTGGGAGCTCGTCGCGCAAACGCGGTTACGGAATATCTCTCCTCCAAAGGTGTGAGTTCAGACCGGATGCGAACCATAAGCTATGGCAAGGAGCGCCCCTTGGAAATCTGCAGCGAGGAAAGCTGCTACTCGAAAAACCGTCGCGCTGTAACGGTGATTTCAGCGGTGCCGTCAAGCTAGGAGAAATGAGGTTTTTCGTGTCGCGAATGAAACTATGTTACGCCGCCTGCCTCTGTATCTTGCCAACCATTGGTCAAGGGCAGGACAACTCAGAAACTCTGGCAGATATCCGTCAGGAGCTTTCGGTTCTTTATGTTTAATTGCAGCGTCTTAATCGTGAGCTGAACACGACCGGAGGCGTTTCAAGCACAAGCGTCGGCGGTTCCGTAATTGATCGTGTTGCGGCGATAGAAGGCGAGTTACAGAGGCTCACATCTAAAACCGAACAGCTTGAATTCCGGATTGACCGCGTTGTGACAGATGGATCGAACCGAGTCGAAGACCTGGAGTTTCGGATTTGTGAGCTTGAGCCAGGTTGCGACGTAGGCGCAATCGAGTATGGCGAAACGCTTGGTGGTGTTGCCGTTGCCTCTACGTCGCAAACGCAAGGCAGTGCTTCGACTGACTTAGGTCAAGCAGGCGTAGTTACAGGCAGTAGTTCTGTAGGTGGCGTTCAGCTTGCCATAGGTGAGCAGGCTGATTTTGACACAGCAATGGAGAGCTTTGAGGCTGGAGATTATCCTTCTGCCGCAGAGCAGTTTGCGCTATTTCAGGTCAACTATCCTGGCAGTCCGCTAGGTGCCAAAGCTGGTTTGATGCAAGGTGAGGCATTAGAAAACAACGGTGACACAACGGGAGCGGCGCGGGCATACCTTGATACGTTCAGCGCTGCTCCCAGCGGACCCGAAGCTCCGAATGCGCTTTATCTGCTGGGCCGATCATTGGGACAGCTTGGGCAAGCAGAGAAGGCTTGTGTGACGCTGAGTGAAGTGGCCGTGCGGTTCCCGCAATCCAGTGCTGTTCCAAAGGCTGCGGCGGAGAAACAAAACCTAGGTTGTTTGTGACGCAAGAGTTTGATCTGCTTCGCGACCGGGTCGCATGTCAGTTTGCGCACGATACTCCAAAAACAATTGGTGTTGCGGTGTCTGGGGGAAGTGACTCTCTTGGATTGCTGACTTTGTTGGTTGATTGGTCAAAGCAAGGCGGGCCGAAAATATGCGCCGCAACCGTTGATCATGGCTTGCGTCCAGAATCTGCTCAAGAGGCGCAACATGTCGCGCGGGTTTGTGAGAGCTTTGGTGTGCCTCATGCCACGCTGCACTGGTGCGGTGGAGAGAGTACCGGCAATCTTCAGGATCGGGCAAGGCGCGCGCGCTATGACCTGCTAACGGGATGGGCGGAAGAAAGTAATTTGGAAATGGTCGCTGTTGCGCACACACTTAACGACCAAGCAGAAACATTCTTGATGCGACTAGCGCGAGAGTCGGGCGTTGATGGTCTCTCTGCGATGAAAAAAAACTGGCGTCGTGGGTCTGTTCAGTTTGTACGACCGACATTGCAAGTTTCAAGAGATGAGTTGCGTGATGTTTTGCGCGAAAGGCAGATTGATTGGATCAATGACCCCAGTAATGATGATGAAAGTCAGGAAAGGGCGCGTGTTCGCAGGGTTTTTACGACTTTACAAGACGTAGGTATCTCACCCCGGAAACTCGCTCGAGTTTCGCGCAGAATGGCTGACGTGCGCAACACACTATACTGGTACGTCTTTCTTGCGGCGCAGGAACATGTGTCGTTCCACGAAGGTGACGTTAGGATCGTCCGCCCCGCATTTCGCATCTTAGCCGTCGATGTTGCTCGGAGGCTTTTGCAAGAGGTACTGCAGTGGATCAGCGGTGCTGAGTACCCGCCTAGGGGCCGAGCCCTCGATCTCATGATGGAGGCAATCCGAGGCGGTACCGGTATGAGTCTGCACGGGTGTATAATGAAAATGGAGACAGATCACCTTCACTTCACACGTGAGATGCGCGCTGTAGAACACGTCACTTGCGCGCCGGATGGGATTTGGGATGGGCGATGGAAGCTTGAAGGACCGTGGCCTCAGAATTCTGAAGTGAGGTGTTTAGGCGTATCTGGCCTATCTCACTGCGAAAACTGGAAAGAAACGGGTATGCCAGCACGTTCCTTGCATGCAAGCCCCGCTGTTTGGTCGCGCGATTACCTTATTGCGGCCCCACTTGCCGGTTATGGCGATGGCTGGAGCGCAAAGCTATTGCGCGACGAAGAACAGTTCTTTGCAAACGTTTTGACGCATTGAACAAACCAAAGTGATCGCTATTTAAAGCAATGCGGGTATGTGCTACACCCGCTCGGATCGTCACGTAAGGAGAAACGCCTTGGGCAACGCGCGTAACATCGCCTTCTGGTTAGTGCTTTTTCTGCTTATTTTAGCGCTATTTAACCTATTTAACGGTTCCAATACTGCGCTTCAGAGCCAGTCAATACCATACTCAGAATTTGTTGAGTCCGTAGAGCAGGGTGAAGTGTCCAGAGTTGTGCTTGATGGAGAAAATGTCCGTTTCCAACGCAACGACGGTTCAAACTTTGCGACGATCAAGCCTGAAGATGCTGAAATTACAAAACTGTTGATCGACAATGACGTGCCTGTCTCCGCAGAGGCGCAGGAACAATCAGGCTTTCAATCCTTTCTTATGACATTGCTTCCTTTCATTCTGCTCATCGGTGTGTGGATTTACTTCATGAATCGTATGCAAGGAGGTGGCCGTGGCGGGGCGATGGGCTTTGGGAAGTCTCGCGCTAAACTGCTTACCGAAAAGCATGGGCGCGTTACCTTTGATGATGTTGCCGGTATAGATGAGGCCAAGGAAGAGCTTGAAGAGATCGTAGAGTTCTTGCGCAATCCTCAAAAATTCTCACGTCTCGGCGGCAAGATCCCTAAAGGGGCTCTTTTGGTGGGCCCTCCTGGTACTGGTAAAACGCTTTTGGCTCGCGCCATTGCTGGCGAGGCGGGAGTGCCCTTCTTCACCATCTCGGGTTCCGACTTTGTAGAGATGTTTGTCGGCGTTGGTGCAAGCCGCGTTCGAGACATGTTTGAGCAAGCTAAAAAAAATGCGCCTTGTATCGTCTTTATTGACGAGATTGATGCCGTCGGTCGTCACCGTGGTGCTGGCTATGGCGGCGGTAATGATGAGCGCGAACAGACGCTCAACCAGTTGCTCGTTGAGATGGACGGATTTGAAGCCAACGAAGGCGTAATCATTATCGCAGCGACGAACCGTAAAGACGTGCTTGATCCTGCGTTGTTGCGTCCCGGCCGTTTTGACCGCCAGGTCACAGTACCGAACCCGGATATCAAAGGTCGTGAGAAGATTCTCGGCGTTCATGCGCGTAAAACTCCGCTTGGCCCCGACGTAGATCTACGCATCATTGCGCGCGGTACGCCCGGGTTTTCGGGTGCTGATCTGGCCAACCTGGTGAACGAAGCTGCTTTGATGGCAGCGCGGGTTGGTCGAAGGTTTGTCTCGATGGAGGACTTCGAGCAGGCCAAAGACAAGGTTATGATGGGGGCTGAACGGCGCTCCATGGTTCTTACCGCTGAGCAAAAAGAGAAGACTGCCTATCATGAGGCCGGTCATGCGATTGTTGGCCTGACTCTGCCGCAATGCGACCCTGTGTACAAAGCGACCATCATCCCGCGCGGTGGTGCACTTGGAATGGTTGTCTCGCTGCCGGAAATCGACCGTTTGAATTGGCACCGTTCTGAATGCGAAGAAAAGCTAGCCATGACGATGGCGGGCAAGGCGGCTGAGATCATCAAGTATGGTGAGGACAACGTCTCCAACGGTCCTGCCGGTGATATTCAGCAGGCGTCCGGCCTGTCTCGCGCGATGGTTCTGCGTTGGGGCATGTCCGACAAGGTTGGCAACGTCGATTACGAACAAGCGCATGAAGGTTACATGGGCAACGGCGCAGGTGGTTTTTCCGTCTCTGCTGCAACTAAAGAGCTGATCGAGGATGAGGTGAAAGTCCTTATCGATAATGCCTATAAACGCGCCTACGATATCCTTATCGAGAAAAAGGAAGACTGGGAGCGCTTGGCACAAGGTCTGCTGGAATACGAGACGCTCACTGGCGAAGAGATTGAGCGCGTGATCAGAGGTGAACCACCAGAGGCCGACGACTCAAGTGGCGGCTCTTCTGCTGCAAGTGATGACGATACGCCATCGTTGACGGCCATTCCTAAGACTAAACCGAAATCCTCGCGTGATCCGGGTGATGGTGGAATGGAGCCAGAACCGTCAACGTGATCCAAGGTACCGCCACATCAGACTGGAGCCCGAGCGCTTACTCGCGTTTTCATGATCTGCGATTGAGGCCCGGGCTCGATCTGATAAATGCAGTTAGTTCCATGGGCAGCGGCCCGATCTATGATCTTGGATGCGGCAACGGCGCATTGGGAGACGCACTTCGTGCGAGATCGGGTGGACGTGATGTTATCGGTGTCGATGCGAGCGCGACGATGCTCGAGAAAGCGCGATTCGTAAAAGCATACACCAGCGTCAGCAAGGCGGATATCGCAGAGTGGTCTCCGGCGCGTGCACCTGGACTAATTTATTCTAATGCGGCGCTGCATTGGGTCGGCAGCCATGAACAGTTGTTGCCGCGGATCGCGCGCATGCTCGGTAAAGGCGGCACATTGGCCGTACAGATGCCGCATCAGAATAAAGCACCATCACATCGTGTTTGGCTCTCGCTCGTCGAAGAAATGTTCCCTGGTCGCGTCGAAAAAATGGGCACACCAGGTGTGATGGCACCGGTCAAATATGAAGATTTGCTCGGCGATATGGGCCAGTTCCGCCTGTGGGAGACCGAATATTATCAGCGGTTAGTGGCGGAACGCGGGAGCCATCCTGTGCGGCGTTTCACAGAAAGCACCTATGCGCGACCGATCCTTCAGGCGCTCAATAAGGATGAAAAGAGCGAACTCATAAAAAGATACGAAGAAGTCATGTCAGCAGCATATCCTGTTAGACGCGACGGCTCCGTTCTGTTCCCGTTTCGCAGACTGTTTTTTACGTTGTCGATCTGACTTTGCAAGCTTGAAACACCGGTCAATCGCAGTGCAATCATGCCGAAAAACCTGATGTCTCATTTGACGGCGCCGGTGAGGCATTCGATAGTCGAAACGTCTTTTATGGAGCCAGATCGTGTCAGCGCTGATACCAACCGATTACTACGCAGAAATTAAATGGATCGGTGTGGTGGAAGATCAGGAAAACGATATCCGATCAACAGAACGCAAGACTGTTGATGTCGGGTGGGACGGTGTTCCGGGTGAGTTTCATGGTGGTCGCACCAGAGAGGCTTGTAGTCGCGTTAAATCCCAGCACCCGGTAGGTACTGAGATCGCAAATGTACGCCAGTTCTCAATTGTCTCCGAAGAAGAAATGCAGATTATCGCTGTAGAGATTGGTGTGGATGTATTGCAACCAGAATGGCTTGGAGCGTCTTTGGTTGTTTCTGGAATTGACGACTTCACGCATCTGCCACCCTCTTCGCGTTTGCAAAATGAGGCTGGAACCACATTTGTGGTCGATATGGTGAACCGTCCTTGCAATTGGCCAGGCAAGGAGATTGAGAAGGAGCATCCTGGAGCCGGTCGAAAGTTTGTGCGTGCTGGCAAGGGACGCCGCGGTGTCACGGCCTGGGTTGAACGCCCCGGTCCGCTTAGCGTTGGAGATACATTGCGTTTACATGTCCCGGATCAGCGGGCGTGGGCGCATCACGAAGGGTGTCTGACTGGTAAGCAGTTGTAAAGCAAACCGCTTGTCGGCCTTGTTTGGCGAGATTATCTTCAGCCGGATAAGTACCAGGACACATGCCGCCTATGTCAGATCCCGTTTCTATCGTCGTACCCGCTCGCAATGAGGCGGAAACCATTGCTCGAGTGGTTGAAAACCTGTTGCCCCTTGAATGGGTCGATGAAATTGTAGTTGTCGACAACAATTCGAACGATGGTACAGCCGAGATTGCGAAAAATGCGGGGGCGCGTGCGGTTTATGAGGCGGCCCCTGGTATGGGCAGCGCGCTTCGAACGGGGTTGGAAGCGGCCAGAAACAGCTGGTGCATGAAGGTCGATGCCGATCTGGACCGGTTCGACGTAACGCGTTTTTCCCGAATGGTCGAGGCGCGTGGACCAGGTGTCGGCGTGGTTAAAGGGGCTTGGCAAGATCCAAAGGATAACATGCCGATGACCCGACTTTTGGTTATGCCTGCAATGGCGGCTTTGGCGCCGAAAATTCGACACCTGCGCTCGGCCAATAGCGGTATTTACCTGGTAAATCGTGACTTGATCGCTCATCAGGAACTAGTCGACAGTTACGCTGCTGATCTCGACGTGATGCTACGCGTATATGCTGCGGGCGCTGAGGTGATTGAGGCCGATATTGGACAAATCTCGCACGATATGCGCGACGTCAGCCACTACAACGCAATGGCCGAAAGGATAATGGCTTTCTTCCTTTCAGTTTATGAGCGCAAGCCGACGGAAGAATTGATCGTAGTCGCTGAGACAGCGGAGCAAGTTGTGAACGGGGTACTAGGAGTGGTAGCCGCGCGCGCTAGGGGAGGCGCGATTTCGCAAATCTTCTTGCGAGATATTAGCTCGAATGCCACGACCAAACTTAAAGCTGCCTTAGCCCCGTTCCCAACTGTCTCAGTCTCCGCATTGAGCGCGCTCAAGGGTATGAAGCCTAAAGGGCCAGATGGACGGGTGTTGGCATTTGCCGCCTCCGCAGAACTGCTCAAATCCAGCGGACTGAAGTCTGCATTAAAGGATGCAATTGCTGAAGTCAGCGCTTTTCTATTTGCTGGTGGGCCCGGTTCGGACGCATCTTTCAATATCGAAGAGGGCGCGACAATAAAATGTAATGCATTAGAAGCTATAGATGCTTCGTCCGAAGAAATAGCCACCTATGAGCAGTTTCAACGGTTTGCTGAATGAAAATCAACGTCGCCACTGCAGCCTATCCAATTGACCCGCTTGTTTCATGGCAGGCTTACGAAGAAAAGATTGAGCGATGGGTGGCCGAAGCTGCCGGGCACGGTTCGGATTTATTGGTTTTTCCGGAGTATGCTGCAATGGAACTGGCCATGTTGGCCGGACCCGAGGTCGCTGCCGATCTTGAAGCATCACTTCATGCTGTTTCAGAACGTGTGCCCGCCGCAGATGCATTACATGCTCGGCTCGCTGTGAGTTATGGTGTTCATATCTGTGCTGGTTCTGCGCCTGTTTTTGATCCCGAAGTTTGTGATAGGCCAGTCAACCGTGCCCGCTTCTTCACGCCGTCCGGCGCAGTGGGTGTTCAGGACAAGCAGATTATGACGCGCTACGAGCGTGATCCGATGCGTATTGCGCCCGGAGGTCCACTAAAGCTCTTTGACACCGCTTTGGGAAAGATTGGAATTTTGATCTGCTATGACGCAGAGTTTCCGTTGTTGGGGCGTGTCCTTAATGAAGCGGACTTCATTCTCGCCCCGTCTTGCACGGAGGCACTTTCCGGTTACTGGCGCGTGCGGATCGGGGCCATGGCACGTGCGCTAGAGCAACAATGCGTAACCGTAATGTCCTCCCTTGTTGGACCTGCCGAGTGGAACGAGGTGGCAGATATGAACACCGGTGCAGGTGGAGTATTTGGTCCACCAGACGTCGGTTTCCCCGATGCTGGTGTTCTGGCGGAAGGCGAACTTAACATGCCCGGTTGGGTGTTTGCGCAGATAGATACAGTTTCTATCGCCAATGTGCGTAGTGAAGGGCGTGTTCTTGGACGCACACATTGGAATGAACAAAATTCACGCAACATCACACCTGTTATTGAACCACTAAGTTGAACTTTCGCTTGAAAAACCGCGGTAAAACGCTCATTTAGCGGTTGTCTCGCGGTTTGGCGGGATAACAGATGAAGGAGAAAACATGGCCAAGGAAGATACGCTCGAATTTCCCGGTGTCGTGAAGGAGCTCCTGCCAAATGCGACATTTCGGGTCGAGCTAGAAAACGGCCATGAGATCATCGCGCACACGGCAGGAAAAATGCGCAAGAACCGGATCAGAGTTCTTGCAGGCGACAAAGTTCAAGTGGAAATGACGCCCTATGATCTGACTAAGGGTCGGATCAATTACCGCTTCAAGTAAACCATCAGCCTTGCGGTTGGTTCTAGGCTCAGGTAGCCCCCGGCGGCTTGAGCTGTTGGCGCAGTTGGGTGTGGCGCCGGACGACGTTCGGCCGCCCGATTTTGATGAAGCGCCAGGCAAGGCCGAATTACCGCGGGTCTATTGTATTCGCATGGCAAGGGAGAAAGCGTTAGCTGTCGAAGCAAACGATAGTGAACTCGTATTATCGGCAGATACCACGGTGGCGCTTGGCCGGCGGATATTTGGTAAACCTTGTGATGCTGATGAGGCCGCTACTTTCCTGCGCGCTATGTCTGGCCGCCGTCACCGAGTGATCACAGCGGTGGCGGTGCGGCATGGAAAGCGGCTGTGGCACAAAGACGTGGTGAGTACTGTGAAAATGAAGCGGCTCTCGCGGCTAGAATTGAACAGCTACATCGGGACATTGGACTGGCAGGGCAAGGCCGGTGGATATGCGATTCAAGGTCCAGCAGGTGCTTTCATCCCTTGGATCCAAGGATCATTCACCGGCATCGTCGGCTTACCTTTAGCGGAAACAGCGGGCCTTTTGCGGACAGCTGGCTATACTGTCATGGAGGGCGTCAGGTGAAAGGCGCGATGATCGTTCTGGGCAAGGTCGGCAGCCGAGACGCGACCGCGTTCGTCGAGGAAGGTAAACTTCAGGATCTGTTGATTGATAGCGACCTGCCACGCCCGGGAACAATATATCGCGCGATTGCGGACAGACCGGTCAAAGGGCAGGGTGGGATGTTTCTCAAAACCCCTGATGGCACCTGCTTTATCCGTAAAATTAAGGGTTTGAGCGCGGGAAAGCCGCTTTTGGTGCAGGTCACAGGCTATGCCGAACCTGGCAAAGCGATCCCGGTGACGGACCGATGGCTTTACAAAAGCCGCTATGCAATTGCCACACCAGGTGCACCTGGTGTGAATATCTCACGCAGTATTCGTGACGATGAAGCACGTGTTGAGCTGCGCGAAATCGCAAGTGACTTCGAGCGCCGGTTGCAAGGCTGCGGTCTGATCCTGCGTTCGCAAGCGGCGGGCGCTGAGGCTGTCGAGGTTGCGGAAGATATCGACAAGGCTCTGGTTGCGGTTCACGCAGTACTGAACGACGAGGGAACGGGCGCGGAAAAACTTATCGAAGGGCCGAGCCCGTCAGAGCTCGCTTGGCGCGATTGGCCCGCAGCAGATCAGGCGGCGGACATTCCGATGGAAGAGCTGATCACGGAGGCTCAGGAAGAGGGCACCGCCCTGTCCGGTGGCGGGCACGTCTATGTAGAGGCAACGCGTGCACTGGTTGCCGTTGACGTAAATACAGGTGGCGACACCTCTCCGGCTGCCGGATTGAAAGCCAATCTTGCAATGGCGCGTGACCTGCCACGTCTGTTGCGGATCAAGGGTTTGGGCGGGCAGATTGTAATTGATGCCGCCCCGATGACGAAAAAGGACAGGCCTGTTTTCGAATCCACGTTGCGTGCGGCGTTTCGCAAGGACACAGTGGAAACCAACCTTGTCGGCTGGACGCCACTGGGCCATTTTGAGCTTCAACGCAAACGTGATCGCGTCCCTGTTAACGAGGTCTTGCAATGAGTTGCCCAATCTGTGGTGAGCCCACTGAGAAGCGTTACCGACCGTTTTGCTCGTCTCGCTGTGCTAACCGCGATCTTGGTCACTGGTTGCGCGGAGATTATGCTATTCCGTCCAATGAGTTAGAAGATATGGTTGAAGACGCGGAGCCTGTCGCGCCAGGTCAGGAAAAACCGCACTGATTGCATCAAAAGCCACTGGACAGGTGTACCCACGTCGCCTAAAACGCCCAGACCCAAACGCATGCGCGTTTCCGATGCCCGGGTAGCTCAGGGGTAGAGCAGTGGACTGAAAATCCTCGTGTCGGTGGTTCGATTCCGCCCCCGGGCACCATTCAATCTTCTTATAGATCGCCATATTTGCCTAAAATCATTGATTTTTAAGGATTTTTTTGATTACGATATAAATATGGTTGAACCTGCAGTACCCTCATTTCTCATCATTTTGGCGGTGCTGGTGGGGGAATCACCCAACATGTAAGTTGAGCGGTACCCCCCAAGTGTCCCTAACAGACCTTCAAATCAAACGCGCTAAAGCCAAGCCAAAAGCTTATAAAATGAGTGACAGCTTTTTTGGCACACATGTAACGACACTTTTGCACAACTTAAGTAACTTGCCCTCACACTAGGCGAGCCACCAGCGCTCCATCCAGCGTTCACCGTCCATATCCCAATTGGTTGCGGTCTTTTCTGGCATGCGCACATTGTCCGCAATCGCAAAGACATAGGATGCGAACATTGGTATGAGCGCGCCGCCTTCGTTGTGCACGATCTCCTGCATTTCATAGTACATCGCGCGACGCGTTTCCTCATTAAGCTCGGCTCTGGCAGCGACCAAAAGCTCATCAAAGCGCTCATTGGACTGTCGCGTCTCATTCCAGGACACGCCCGTCTGATATGCGGTCGAGAACATCTGATCTTCCACCGGGCGTCCGCTCCAGTAACTGGTGATGAATGGTGACTTGATCCAGTGATCAGCCCAGAATCCATCGTTCGGCGTGCGCTCCACTTCCAAATCGATTCCAGCCCCTTTAGCGGAATTCTGGATCAAAATGGCTGCGTCCACAGCGCCTGCAAAGGCCGCCTCAGAGGCGTTTATCTTGATCGCTAAGGAATCGAGGCCGGCTTGTTTGAGGTGGAACTTTGCTTTGTCTGGATCATATTCGCGCTGCGCAAGATCTTTATTGAAGTACCGTTGTCCCGAACCGATTGGATGGTCATTACCCACTTCGCCGTAGCCAAAGAGAATCTTGTCCACGATCTCCTGTCTGTTAACAGCGTACTTGATGGCCAGTCTTATATTGTTGTCATCAAATGGCGCCGTATCGGTCAGCATGGGAAGTGAATAATGCAGTGTGCCGGTGGCCGTCACAAGGTTCACCCCAGGTTTGCGGCCCATAAGCTCTGCGGTTTTCAGGTCCACACGGTCGATCGCCTGCACATCGCCAGATACCATGGCTGCTGTTCGAGCATTGGTGTCGATGATGGAGAGCACCTCAACTGTATCAAGGTGACCTACCGCATCAGTCCAGTGATTGCCGTGGCGTGAGAGCAACGTGCTGACGCCTGCTTCGAACTTGTCGATCTTGTAGGCACCAGCTCCCACTAGATCCTGCCAGTTCATAGTGCCATCCTCGTTCGCGGGCATGACTGGCAAGTGATAGTCCGTCATAATGAAAGGGAAATCAGCATTGCCTGCCTCTAGCTCGATTACTACAACATTATCACCATCGGCCTTCATTTCTTGAACGGAAGACACCAGTGGTGCCGCGGCAGAGGTGCTGCCCTCGCCCCTGTGATGGTTGATTGAGGCAATCACATCAGCGGCTTTCACCGTGCGACCATTGTGGAACTCCATCCCGTCGCGCAGTTTGAACGTCCACGTCTTGGCATCGGCCGAAGCTTCCCAAGATTCCGCCATGGCGGGCTCTAGGCTGCCATCGCCGCCAATTTGCGTGAGGTAGCCCTGATAGCCGCCAAGACACAACCCGATCGTGTAACCGTTTTCTACGATGCCTGGATCCAGTACATCGGTGGTCGATCCATGCCCCCGCGCAACGGTCATATGGCCGCCCTTCTTAGGTGTTGCGGCTTCGACCTTGTTCGCAGCCAAACTTAATGCAGAAAGGCTCACGCCGGCAGCAAGACCCTGCTGCATGAAATTGCGTCGGGAAATTCTATTGGACTTTAGTTGGTTGGTTAGTTGTCGAATCGTTTTCATATTTTTCTCCCTTGGTGGCTTATTATCTCATGACTTTGCTGGGAGGCCTATACCCCCTCGCGGCATAGGGCCTGAGCCAGGCAATGCACACCGCCACCGCCCAGGGTGAACATGGACATGTCCGGATCGTAGACCTCAAACCCCAAGGCGCGCATTTTGGCATTCAGATCGGTTGCTCCGGCCATGGAAAGCACCTTGCCCCCGCCCAAAGCTACCAGATTGACACCTAGGTTCTTTGCCTCGCGATAAGCCACGTCAACGATCTCAATACCCCATCCCGCGATTACATCAACAAGCCACGGTTCCATAGCGTCGATGCAGGCCACCGCCAGTTTGTCGGCCAATGGCACGATCAGTCCATCCATATGCACAAATTCACGGCTGATCGGGGCAACGACGGCCTCCCAACCTTCCGCTCGTACGAACTCGGCCACCTGTTCAGAGCCCTCTTTCTCCGAGCGTTCACCACAATAACCAATGAGAACACGCCCTGGTTCAATAATATTGAAGTCGCCGCCCTCGAAGTGCCCAGCGGTTGCAAATTTCCAGATTGGGATATTGTTTTCCTGGTAAAACTTGATCGCGGTGACGTAATCCGCGCGTCGACATTTCAGTTGCATGTGACAGATTAAGGCCCCCCAGGGCGACATGGCAGAGCTGTCTCGGGCGAAGAAATTCCGGTGCAACACTTCATCGCTGTCGAGGTAGTGACAGGTGACGTCGTTTTCTTCGTAGATTGACACCATCTCAGCGTGCTGTCGCATCGCCAACTGCAGATCGAACTTATTGCCAGTCCTATCTGCATTGGCCAGCGTGCGCTCGATCAGTGGACCCGCCTCAACCCACCGGAAGAACTCCGGGCGCCCCAGAAGGACATCGTGGAGCTTGGCGTAGTCGTTGTTGATGCCCCATTTTGGCAGGCCCTTGCCGCCATCCGCCATAACGCTCCCCTCAACGCATGTGAATCCTCTTGAATTGTGTCACGAAGGTGGGGTTCAATAAACTACACAATAAGGAAGTACATTTGTATGAAAGTACAAGTAAATTATGTTGCCTTTGCCGCTCTCTAAAGCTGATCTTCACCTACTGCATGTCTTCAGCACCGTGGTTGAGGCAAGGGGGTATTCCGCCGCGCAAGCCGAGCTCAACGTCGCGCCCTCGACCATTTCCCGTCAGATCTCAGATTTGGAGATCAGGCTTGGCATGACGCTTTGCCAACGTGGTCGATCAGGTTTTCGTCTCACGGAAGAGGGAACCCTCGTTTATCGCGCGACGCAGCGCCTTTTCGCGGAGGTGCGCGCGTTCGGTGAAGCCATCGAAGCATCACGTGGCAAGCTGACTGGCAATCTGGCTATCGCTGTGATCGACAATTGGGTGTTCAATGAAAACTCACCGTTCGCGAAAGCGCTCAAAGCCTTTGTTTTTCAAGCGCCGGATGTCTTTATCGATCTTTTCTCGCAAGCGCCCGATGACATTGAAATGTCAGTGCTGGACGGGCGTGTTCATATCGGGGTTGGCGTTTTTCACAAGCATAAACCGGGCCTTACCTACACGTCTCTTGGATTCGAAAGGATGGGACTATATTGCGCTGCAGGGCACCCGCTTTTTGAGTCTCAAGAGCGCGAGAGCATTGATGAACTGGTCAAAAAATCTGCTTATGCCAAGCGAGCCTATTTGCGGGAAAGAGACGTGGCCCCTGTTTCTCGCCAAATGGAAATCAAGGCGCATGCTCATCAAATTGAAGGCATCGCGCATCTAATCTTAACTGGGAAGTTTGTGGGTTATTTACCGGAGCATTTTGCAGATGTTTGGGTGCATGCGGGCCGGATGAGAGCCATTGGGGATGGACAGTTGGATCAGAAAACAGAGGTCAAACTGGTGAAAAAGAACGACGCCCAGCCGTACATCGCTGCAAAAATGATAGAAAGGTTATTATGCAAATTTGCGCGCGTCTAATGCGTAGGACAGATTAGTGAACTACAGCCAGGTCCGTGAATGTTCAATTTTTCCATCCTATCAATTCTTTCAGACGCTCGATGTAGCCGATGGCACGCCGCGAGAGGTTCTCACACCAGAGCGTCTGGCCGATCTTTTCGGTATTTCGGCCTGGTACCAGCAAACCGATCAAGGCCCGGTCTATCAGCCGCTTGAGGTCATCCGATGAGCGTAATCACAGTTGAGCGTCCTTGGCTGGAATTTGATCTCGGCGCGGAGATTCAGGTGCTGAGCTGGGCCTTGAATCGGCCCGGCTTTATCCACGCAAGCCGTATCCTATGGCGCGAGGTGCGCAACGCTGATCTTCCGGTTGGGTTTGATGTCAGCTCCTGGCTGTCCTCAGAACTCCGCGCGCGCAAGGCAGAGGACGCAGTGGCACTCTTAACCTCTCGCGATATCCGTCAGTTTCGGGAGCACACTGCAGAGGTCGGCGGCGTAAATGCACATGCCTTGGCGACGGTTGGTTTTTCGAACGCCGAGCGCGTGGGGCACAGGGTAGATCGTTCAGGCCAAGACTGGGGAGCGATCAATGTTGCTGTGCGATTAAACACAGGTCTGACACAAGCCGCTCTGCTTGAGGCGATGAGCATCGCAGTACAGGCGCGCACGGCAGCAGTGATGGATACCGTCTTAGAGATAAATACAGGAATCGCCACAGGCACCGGCACAGATTGTGTCGCGATTGCCAGTCC
>JBCDDS010000090.1:0-15017 GCA_039180185.1 Pseudomonadota bacterium
CAACATCGTGTCGTCGATAGGTGAGATTGCGATGCCGTAACGGGCCAAGACCTTGGCGTCGTATTTCATGTTCTGGCCGATTTTAAGAATTGCTGAGTTTTCCAGAACTGGCTTCATCGCCGCCAACACATCGTCGAGGGGTATCTGCCCTTCTAAAATCGCGTCAGTGCCGAAAAGATCGTCGAACTTACCGTCTTTGTGGGTCAGTGGAATGTAGCAAGCCTCACCGGGCACCACGGATAAACAGATGCCAACAAGCTCCGCCTGCATCTCGTTTAGAGAGGTGGTTTCGGTATCAAATGCCACATAGCCGCGCGCCTCGATCTTGTCGATCCAGAGTTCTAGCGAGGCCATATCAGACACAAGTTCGTATTTTTGGGGATCAATCGTTGGCCATTCTGGGGCGCCCTCTTCTGCGCTGCTTTCAATAATCGGTTCTGGGATCGATGGCGGTTCGACGTCTAGCGACTCGGCCACGCGCTTGGTTAGCGTGCGGAATTCCATTTCCGCTAGAAAAGCCATAAGTTTCTCTGGTTCAGGATCCAAAACTTCAAGATCATCCAGTTTGAAGTCCAGAGGTGTCGCTGTATCAAGCGTCACCAGTTTCTTAGAAAGCTCTATCTGCTCGCGTTTCTCGATCAGAGTTTCGCGTCGTTTGGGTTGTTTGATTTCCTCGGCGCGGTCGAGCAGCTCTTCGAGCGAGCCGAATTCGTTGATCAGCAAAGCCGCGGTCTTGATCCCGATACCAGGCGCACCTGGAACATTGTCGACGCTGTCACCGGCCAGCGCTTGGACATCAATAACCTGCTCTGGCCCAACGCCAAACTTCTCTTCAACGCCGTCGCGATCAATTCTACGGTTCTTCATAGCGTCAAGCATCTCGACACCGTCTCCGACCAGCTGCATCAGATCCTTGTCTGAGCTGACAATTGTAACCCGCCCGCCCGCCTCACGCGCCTGCACTGCCAGGGTCGCGATGATGTCGTCGGCCTCATAGCCTTCCATTTCTTTGCAGGCGATGTTGAAGGCTTCTGTGGCTTGGCGGGTTAACGGAATTTGCGGGCGAAGATCCTCTGGCATCGCCTCACGGTTGGCTTTGTATTCTGAGTAAAGCTCGTTGCGAAACGTGTGGGAGCCTTTGTCAAAAATCACTGCCAGATGGGTCGGTGCATCCGCCTTCGCGCTGCCTGAAATGTAACTTTGCAGCATGTTGCAAAAGCCCGATACAGCACCGATCGGCAGTCCGTCGGATTTACGAGTCAGTGGCGGCAAAGCGTGATAAGCGCGAAAGATGAAAGCCGAGCCATCAATCAGATGCAGGTGATGGCCTTTGCCAAATGTCATGATCGCCCCCAGCGCTGAATTTCTTATCTCTTATTGCCATGCTGTGCCGGTGGGGGCCAGTACTCAGATTCCCGTGTCCGCGTTCCAAGTGTCTGGACTGGACCGGTTTCCCTTTTCTCCAAAAGTTGTTAGGCGCACGAAATGCGTCTTTGGGTTTGAAAGCGAGACATGTCAGCGAACGCAATCGAGATAAAGCGACTTGAAAAAACCTATGGAGGTGGACCTGCTGTTTCGCAGAAACAAGCGCTCAAGGGAATTGACCTTGCCGTGCCGACGGGTTCGATTTTTGGGTTATTAGGTCCAAACGGCGCAGGCAAGTCAACGCTGATCAATATTCTGGCAGGTCTGGTTCTGAAGACATCTGGACAAGTGAAAATCTGGGGCTTTGATCAAGATGTGAACCCGCGCCAAAGCCGTGCAGCGATTGGCGTCATGCCCCAAGAATTGAACCTCGATCCTTTCTTTACGCCACGCGCGGCTTTGGAGCTTCAAGCCGGGCTTTATGGCGTACCAAAGTCAGAACGGCGCAGCGATGAAATCCTCGAGCTGGTTGGCCTTTCAGACAAAGCAGATGCCTACTCCCGCGCGCTTTCCGGAGGTATGCGAAGGCGGCTGCTTTTGGCTAAGGCACTTGTTCACAGCCCGCGTGTTTTAGTTTTGGATGAGCCTACAGCGGGCGTTGACATCGAGCTGCGCCAGATGCTTTGGAAGAATGTGCGACGCCTGAACAACGAGGGCATGACCATCATTCTGACAACCCATTACCTCGAAGAAGCCGAAGCGATGTGCGACGAGATTGCAATAATCAATGACGGCAAGTTGGTCGCGCAGGATAAAACGACAAACCTACTTAGCCAGCTTGATACCCGAAGTTTGATTATCACACCTACAAAAACACCGGAGACTCTTCCAGAGACCAAAGGCCTCAACGTTGAGCGCCGCGAAGATGGCTGTTTCACTTTGCGCTATAGCGCTTCAGAGATGGCTGCCGGTGAAGCGTTGGAAATGGTTCGGGCAATCGGCATAGAGATTGCTGATATCCGCACTGATCAAGCTGATCTCGAGGATGTTTTTCTTGAGCTAACTAAGTCTGATTAATCTGACGCCGCTTGCAGCTATTTCTTATCTTTCAAAGCCATTTCAATCTCGGTCAAACGTGCCAAGACTTCTTCTCGGTAAGTGTCGGTCTTTTCTGCGTCTTCAACACCGTGTGCATCCTGCATTGAATTCACGATAAGCCCGACGACAAGGTTTACCGTTGCAAATGTTGTGACCAGAATAAAAGGCACAAAGAAGCCCCAGGCAAATGGATAAACCTCCATCACAGGGCGGACGATCCCCATTGACCAGCTTTCAAGCGTCATGATCTGGAATAGTGAATAGGCAGATCGGCCAATTGTGCCGAACCATTCCTCAAATGCAGCGCCAAAGAGTTTTGTCGCCATAACTGCGCCGATGTAGAAGATTATACCCATCAGAAGAAACACCGAGCCCATACCGGGCAGAGCGTTCATTAAGCCCTCCACAACGCGTTTTAGCGATGGCGTAACAGAGAGCACGCGCAAAAGACGTAGTATCCTGAGCGCGCGCAAAACGGTAAGACCCTGCGCTGCTGGCACCAGCGAAATTGCCACGATCACAAAATCAAAATTATTCCACCCATCTTTGAAAAAGGGAAAGCGTTGAGCGAAAAGCTTCAGCGTCAACTCAATCACAAAAATGCAAAGACAGGCAGTATCAAGCGCATGGATTAGGGGTCTCATCGAACTCATCACTGTCGAGGATGTCTCCAATCCAAGGATCACCGCGTTGAACAAGATTACCGCAAGGATGAAGTTGCTGAACATAGGTTTGGCAACAAGTGCGTCGGCGCGTGCACGTAGATTTTGCGGGTTTGAATGGTCGCTCATGCGGGAGGATATGGGACAGGCAGATCAGCAAGACAAGACTTTCTGAAGCTCATCCAACAGTTTGTTCTTATGGTCCATGGGCTGAATTGAGCGCTACCCGTTAATATCAAGCTCAAAAATCAAAACAGTTGAAATCGCGCACATTCTTTGGCAACCAAATATCATGTCTTGAGTACTTTGCGGTGCTTCAAGCTCTACCTACATCCCAGTGTCGTCACTTCTGTGGTGCGGAATAGTAAGGAAGCCGTTCAATGCGAAGCGATCCTGTTTTATCAAGGTGTTCGGATATGGCTTCGAGGGATGCGAACCAGACGTTTCGTTCGGACAAGGTTCTTTCCAACCATTTTTCTACGAGCGTCCATCGGGCGAGGCGACCTGTCAGAAAAGGATGCACAATCAACATAAAGAAACCGCCAGCTTCGTATTGTGCCTCGAACTCTTCCCAGAAGCCCTCTAATCCTGCTGAAGGACCGCGCACTGGCATCATGTACCCGATCTCATCATAATGCGCGAAGGGTGGCCAATCGTCTGTGCCCCAATGAACCGGCATTTCATAAAGCGATCCGGCTTCAGTCTGCATCACATAAGGAATGTCGTCCGCCATAAGGGAGCTGTCGTAACGAAACTTATGCTGGATAAGAAGATCGATCACCTGCTGCGTGACATTGTAAACTGGTGCTCGGTATCCTCGTGGCTTGACGCCGGTCATTCGGATATGAGTTTCAAGAGCTTGTTCAAACGCTTCTTCCTGCGAGGCTCCCTTAGTGACAAGCGGATCCTCGTGAATCCAACCATGGTGACCTATTTCATGGCCGTCCTTTAGCATGGCCTCGACGGCGTCGGGGTAGTTTTCCATACACCAACCGGGAATGAAAAAGGATTGTTTGAGACCTAGTCGCCGGTAAGTATCGAGAATGCGGGGGATCGCCACAGTTGGGCCGTAGCGGCCCATGGAAATTGGATATAGACGATCAATTGAGTCCTCAGGTCGTGCTACATGGATCAAGCTGTCGGCATCCATGTCAAAAGTTATGGCACATGCACAACGAGCTCCATTCGGCCAAGCGATGGGATTTTGTATCATGTATCCTCCACAAGTAGATGTCCGTCACCTGTGGCCCAGCACAGGGTAACAGCTTTGCCGGCGCTCAATCCAAGCTGGGCCAGCGCACGTTCCTGTACTTGCACCTTCAACTCTGTGCCGTCCTTTGCTTCCAGAAATGCCGTGACGATAGAGCCAACAAACTCCTCAGAAATAACCGTAGCCTCAAGTGTATTCTCGCCACTGCCCACCTGCATCATGTCAGCCGCGACAACGATCGAGACTTGTCTACCCGCAGTCGCATCTCCACGCACAGTGAACTTACCGAGTTCCGTCTTAACGGTGGTTGTGCCTTTCGAGGAGGCCTCGACGACGCCCGGTAGAATGTTATTGCGGCCAACAAACTCCGCAACAAAACGGGTTTTGGGGGTTCGGTAAACCTCGCGAGGGGTGCCGATCTGAGCGATTTCACCCTTCGACATGATGACGACGCGGTCCGCCATCGCAAAAGCCTCAGATTGCGAATGCGTGACATAGACAAAGGTTATTCCCAGCTCGCGCTGCAACTTAGTCAAAACAGATTGCATGCGGATAACCAAATGCGCATCAAGTGCCGAGAGCGGCTCGTCTAGCAAAAGCAGCTGCGGTTCGGTCACAAGTGAGCGGGCCAACGCCACTCGTTGTCGTTGACCACCGGAGAGCGTTTCCACATTGCGTTCTGCAAACTCAGCAATCTCCATCCGCTCAAGCCAATTCATCGCGCGTTTGCGCCGCTCGTTTGTATCCATGCCGCGCATTTTCAAACCAAATTCGACGTTTTCGCGGGCGTTGAGAAATGGAAACAGGGCAAGGCTTTGCCAAACCATTGGCGTGTCGCGTTCATGAGCGGGGATGTCATTCATAACCTGACCCGCTATCTTTATCGTCCCTGAGCTTGGTGCATCCAGTCCCGCTAGCATGCGCAGTGTTGTGGTCTTGCCGCAACCCGAAGGACCCATGATCGCCACGAACTCTCCGGTTCCAATTTCAAGATTGGCACCACTGACGGCGACGAAATCGTCGAAGCGCTTCTCGACATTTTCAAGCTTGACGAGTGGTTCCGTCATGAGGTGGCCTTTTGAAGTCTAAAGAAAATGAGTAGCTGCGAGATAACCACCAATGTGATGGAGACGCCGAAGACAAGCGTGCCAATCGCGTTGACCTGAGGATCTATCGTTCCTTGTACGATTTCGAGCACATGCACCGGCAAGGTTTTATTTAGGCCTGAGACAAACCATGCGACCGTGAACTCATCAAATGATACGGCAGCTGTGAGAAACAATGATGATAGGATCGCAGGTTTGCAAAATGGAAGGATGACATCGCGCATTGTCCTCCATTCGCTCGCCCCGAGGTTCCAAGCAGCCGCTTCTAGGCTCTCATCAATTTGAGACAAGCGCAGCCGTATAATCGCCATCGCAAAAGGCGCAGTCAAAACCGTGTGGGCTGCGATGATTGATACAACTTGGCCTGACATCCCGACACGGCTGAACCATGCCAGCATAGCCAAAGCAATGATGATCAACGGAATCGTGGGTGGCAAAAGAATGATCGCAAGAAACAGGCTCTTACCCCGAAAGCTGTAGCGGTAATCCGTGTAGGCAGTGCAAAATCCAAGCAGGGTTGCCAGAACGCACGTGCATCCAGAAACGATCAGGCTGTTTCGAGCCGATCGCCAGAAATCCGGATCAGCAAAGATAGTCTCGTACCAAACCAAGGTGAACCCGCTCATCGGCAGTGTCGGGAAGCGGTCTGAATTAAACGAAAACAACATGCTGACCACAATTGGCAGGAATATAAAGGCGAAGATCACCGCAAGATACGTGCGCAGAAAAATCGTCATCTGCTTGCCCTCTTACGGTAGGCATACATGATCGCGGTGAAGGCAATCGCGAACAACGTCAGCATCATCATCACTGCCACAACTGCGGCTCTTGGCCATTGCTGACCGGCCTTTGTCGTATCGATGATTAGGATAGGCATCGTAGGCGGGTTGGACCCACCAAGATAAAACGGCGCGACGAAATCCCCAAAGGAGAGAATAAAAGCAAACAGTGCAGCAATCACAAATCCGGTTTTTCCAGCCGGAAGCACAACGGTCCGAATGGTCCGCACAGGCGTGCAGCCAAGATTTCGCGCTGCCTGAATTAGCCTGTCATCAATGTTGGCCATGGTGACAGTTTGCAAAATCAAAACGAGCGGCAGGACAAATGTCAGATAGCCCACCAGTGTTCCAAGCGGTGTATTCAGCATTTTATATGGCCCTAGCCCCAGTAATCCGAAGCCACCATTGAGCACCCCGGTCTCTGCCAGAATTGTGTACCAACTAAACGTACGCACCAGGTAGCTGGTGAAAAACGGTATAATCAGCAACAGAATGGCCAATTGCCGCTTTCTTACGGAACAGCGAAACGCAAGAAACCAAGCGGCAGGAAATGCCAAGAAAGACGCCAAAAAAGCAGATGAGCCAGCCATAATCAGAGTGTACCGATAGGCCGACCAAACGTAGTCGCGACCAATCATCTTGCGCCAGCTGTCGAACTCAAATGTCTCGACCATGCGAAAGTTCTTCACAACGAAGAAAGACATCGCGATCACAAAGAGCAGTGGTCCGACAAAGAATAACGACTGCCAGATTATGATAGGCAGACGGAATGTTAGTGCATAAAGGGTGAGGCGGCGCATCAAATGCGCCGCACTTTTCTTTCAATCACAGGTCAGGCGTTCTTGTATTCCGACCAGAAATCATTCCAGTCTTCCAAGGACTGCTGAACCGGAATGTCGCGATAGCTGATGCGACCCTCTTTGATCAGCGTAATAGGATCCTGCGGATCACCATCAACCTGATGGGAGCGCTGCGCCTCAGCCGCGTCGACCTCATTCAGCATTGCGCGGCCTGACTTGGTCACACAGTGGCCAGGATATCCCAGCATCTGGGCCGTTTTCACCTGACCTTCCGGCGACATCGTATAAGCAAGATACTTAAGCGCCATTTCAGTCTTTTCCGACGTCTTGGCGATAGAGTAACTCTCCGTCCACTGAATGCCCCCTTCTTTTGGCACCACTGAGGAAACGGGAGCGCCATCGCGCTCCAGGATACCCGTCACCCAGTCGCCGATACCGACCATGGCAAGCATCTCGCCGTTTTTCAGACCAGCAAAAGTACCTCCGAAATCGAAGTACCCCCCAACCTGTGGTTTCAAGGACAAAGTCTTATCTTGAACAGCGTTCCAGGCGGCTTCGTCGATATCGAATGGCAACTCATTCCCGACAAGCAAGCTCATTTGCCCAAGTGAGGGAAGATGCCAATCAAAGTGACCGACTTTCCCTTTCAGACGTTCATCCCAATAAATATCGTATGTTGCTGCCTCTTCAGCAGTGAGGACATCTTTGTTGTAAGAGACGCCTAAATGACCAAACCGCGTGATAAGCGAGTATAGTTTTCCGCTGTCGTCCCAATGGCCTGCGAACGCCTTGAAGTCATCGTGCAGCAGATCATCGAATGCGTAATCGTTGGCGTCGAGTTCCAGCACCAGATCATTGGCGACCAAAAGCTTGGCGTACTCAGCGTCCGTATGGATGATATCGAAAGTGCCTGGCGGATTTTGCGCAAGTGCAGCCAACATGTTGTCGCCGCCAGCGTAGTACTTTGGTACGAACTTGACGTTGTTCGCTTCTTCGAATTCAGCCACCATATCGGGCTCTGCTGTCCCAAACCAACCGAGCATAGTGAGCTCGACAGTCTGTGCCCACGCACGGCTCACAAATGGCGCACTCAAAGCAACCGAAGCGAGCCCCGTCTTAAGAAAAGTACGTTTGGTTTGATGAAATTTAAGTTCGGACATCCCCACTCTCCCATGTAGTTTCCGTTTTTCAACTGCGTGTTTATGACTTGGGGAGGGCAGCAGCACTCGATTCCCAGTCGTTGGACCAAGTCTGCTTTAAAATAGCGTGCATTGCACAAAAAATATTCGGTAAGGCTAGGAAATGGACAGAACAGAATTTCGAAAGCGCTTCGACGTTCGCGGCCCGGTTGTACTACCTGTTATTCATGTACTCGATACGGAACGTACGCTCAAAAACATTGATGTTCTGGCAGATCTTGGCGCACCAGGTTGTTTCCTGATCAACCATGACTTTGATTTAGAAATATTTTTACCGATCATTCGCGAGGTCCGGTATGCGCAACCTGACCTTTGGATTGGTCTCAACTTTCTTGCCGTCACTGGGTTGCGAGCTTTCCCGAAACTCTCTGAACTTGGCAAAGAAGGGTGTCGCATTGATGCATACTGGGCCGATGATGCCAGGATCAATGAAAACACGGAAGAGCAACCCGAAGCACAAGCGATCTCTGATGCGCGCCAAGACTGGCGCGGTCTTTACTTTGGCGGAACCGCCTTCAAGAAACAGCGTCCAGTGGCTGAAGCAGACTATGCTCGTGCTGCTAAAACAGCATGCGACTGGATGGACGTGGTATGCACATCGGGCCAGGCCACTGGGATCGAAGTAGACGACGCAAAAATTGCAACTTTCCGTGACGCTGTTGGTGACACTCCGTTGGCGCTTGCCTCTGGCATTACGTTCGAAAACGCACATCGCTACAAAAATGTAGATTGCTTCATGGTGGCAACCGGCATCAACTATGAAGGTAATTTCTATGATATTGAGCCCGCGCGACTGAAGCGACTGCTGCGAGTCGCAGAAGAACTGGGAGAAGAAAGATGACGAAAGGTCCACGTGGCGATCGCTGGTATTTCAGTTTGATGGCACCGAACACGAAGGGCGACAAGTTTGCGTGGCTTGATCCGACCTCGATTTACATAAATCAGAAAGCATTCCAGGATCTTCTCTCCGACCTTCTAGCCGATCTCGAATCCATCGAGTTCGACGTTGTCGGCGGATTAGATGCCATGGGGTTTGTCCTTGGTGCGGCGATAGCCGCCCGTCGGAACGTGGGTTTCCTGCCGATTAGAAAAGCTGGGAAACTCTGCGTCGAAACCGATCGCGTGAGCTTCACAAATTATTCCGGCCATACCCAAGACATGGAAATGCGACAGCCCGCCTTTGCGTCAGGCACGCGGGTACTGCTTGTGGACCAATGGATCGAAACCGGCGGCACCATGGAAGGGGCTATCGAACTCGTTACGCGACAGAAAGGGATCGTAAGCGGCTTGGTCGCTATCGCTGCGGAAGAGACACCACGTGCGACGCAACTTCGTAACCGTTTCCCCACGGTTACGGCCATTCTAACCGGAACTCGTTGGCAAGACGAATGCAACGCGCAATTCCTTTCTAGCTTTGAAAGCTACAATCCGGAACAAGCTTTCCCGTTGACTTGAAAAGAATCTCGGCTGCATCCCCATTGATGGCGGAAGTACCACTTGAACACGTTGCTGTCGGGGGCACGAGAAAAACGCAATCTCACGTCTTTTCCAGCATCCGCCCCAATTTTCGACCGCCTAAGATGTGCAGATGGTAGTGAGGAACTTCTTGCACGCCTGCTTCTCCTGCATTTGATATGGTGCGAAAACCTGCTTCGCCATTGCCCGGCGAAACGTTTTTCAATCGGCACACTTCGGCAGTTGCGCGTATAAAGTCGATTATTTCAGCTTCGCTGGCTGTCGCAGCAAAATGATCGTGGCAAACATAAGGGCCCTTTGGAATAACCAATACATGCACCGGTGCCTGCGGCTGAATATCGTTGAATGCCAAACTATGCTCGGTTTCTAGCACTGTATCGTTGGGTATTTCGCCTCTCAAGATCTTGGCAAAGATGTTTTGGTCGTCATACGAATAATCCATGGCTGTTCCTGCAGGCGTTTAGTCAGCGAAAAGGTGATCTGTTATTGCAATCTCTAGTGCTTTGTCATGAGCGACATCAAGAAAACGCGCGATAAGCCCGGCATTTTTGTCTGGTGCGTCTGACTGGCGCATAACCAAATGATTTTCAAATTCGGCGTCCCGTATCACGTCGGCCTCATGGTCCATGTCTCCTCGGATCGTTGGCAGCAGTCTCGATAATGCTTCTTCAGGCGTTTGTTCACCCGCAAGCCCAACCCGTTTTGCGTGTCCCTTTAGGTATTCGTCGCTGAACTCGCACTGCACTTCGAGTAATTTTGTTAGAGAACGATCACCACAGAAATCATGCAAAAGATCAATGTTTGCGGGGTCTATGCAAACAATAAGACGGTCAGTTTCATAATAATCGAAAAGCATACGCATCAAGGCCCTACGGTGTCGCGTGCGTTTCGAGATGCTAGCCTGAATGCCGCCAAGGTCCGGGAGGCTCGTGCTGTCTTCGTTAAAAAGATACTCAATCGCGGGCAGGTTTGTCACTTGTTTTACTCGCGACAACAGCCGTTTGGCGACATGCCACTTTTTGCAGATCACGATCATCAGCTCGCGGTCGCGCCCAAGCGTACTCTCCGTCTCCCAGAACCTTTGCGCAAAGCGTCTTCCAATCCTACCACGACCAGACAAAAACTTGAAAAGGCTTCGCCCTTCATTGGAGATTTTGAAAGCGGCCTCGTCATTGGCATATAGCGCACCGAGACGTTTTTTTAGTTCCTTTGCCTCTGGGCTGATCTTTCTGGCAAAAAGCGCGTCCTGGCTGAGAAGCAGATCATAGTGATCATTGTAAAACGTTACCGGCATTCCGTAGTCGCTGAACATCAAGAACGTGAGCGTTCGGGTTTGTATTTCGTTTTCTGGCACCAAGTGTCGTACCAGAGTTTGGAAAAAGGTTTCGTCCGGAATCCAAGTTGTTCGAAAAAACCGTACGACGTCTGGCCGCGTGCGACAGAAATCCATGATCCATTCAACGGTGCGCCGTCGCAGGCACCACCATTGGCTACCAATTTGAATTTGTAGATCTTGCGGGATCCTGCGGTTCAACTTCAGGTGTCTTTGCAGCTGAAAAGAAACGTCGAATAGCTTCTTGTTTTTTCGCTCATTGAAGAAATGCCGATAGACCAGTCTTTCTTCTTTCATTCCGGTTTTGATCCAGTCGCTTTTGAAAAAATCAAAGCTCTCTATGTAATCTACGTCATTTGCATCAAGAAACTCATGCGCGAACTTGGCAGATTTAATCGCAGCGCAGTCACCGGAAAGCATGTAGAAATGCGATGCTCGAGGAAATTGGTCTAGAGCCGCTTCAATAGCGTTCAGAGTGGCCTGCACCAATGACCATTCGCCCCAGCCGCATTTGACCCGCTTTTTTGCGAAAACAACATTCGGGTTATCGGCTAGCGCGTCTTTAATCTTGGCAAAGTGCTTCGTGCTGGCTCGAGCATCGAAATGGATCGCCATGTAGTCACCAGCGCGCGTCAACATTCTCGCCAGACTGACGATGCCGTCCGGATCTTTATGACACAGCAAAATGTACGCAATCTTCGCCATTTGGGGAGCGATGCCTGTTTTTTTCCGCTCAGTTCCTACGGTGATAAAGGTGAACACGCTGTGAATAAAGTCTTTTGCTGAAGGCGCGCATAATCGAGCTGATAGCGGATGAAGTGGTCCGGAAACATCAGGCTTTCTTTGATGGTTTCGAGCCGTTAGGGTCTTCGCCAGATATAGAGCAGGCGTATCGCGACAGGAGGCAACGCGTGGGTTTCCCAGGTACCTGGATGACAGAAAGCGAAAGCGTGGTTTATCGCGTGGTGCCCAAATGTGCGTGTTCCACGATCGGCCAGATCATGTATTTCTCAGATCACGGCGAGTTTTTCGACGGCGACATTCATGATGCCACCAAAGGGCTGCACAAGTGGGCGCGCGAGGAAAGCCAGCCGATCATCAAAGCCAATGTGCGGACACACAGCTCTTATTCATTTACCTGTGTGAGGAACCCTTATACGCGGGTTCTAAGTTCGTTCTTTGACAAGATTTGTGGCATTCAACGCAATGGCAAACGCTATCGCGGAAAGCTTGTGCCATTGTTGATCCAGAAATACGGGATCGATGTTGGCGGCGAAGACGGCAAGCAAGAATTCGATCAGATCGCAAGCTTTCGGCGGTTTCTGCTTTTTGCTCGTGACACGATCCGCTGGAAGCGTCCAATGGAACCTGACATTCACTGGTCCTCTCAGGCTGGACATGTGTCGACTTTCATTGTCAATGGCGGAAAGTATGACAAAATCTTTTGGACAGAAAATTTCAATGACGGAATGGGGCAGGTCCTGAAAAAGATCAAAACCCCTTCCAAAGTGGATCTGAAAGAAATCCCTCGGTTCAACGAAAGCGAGGGCCACGGGCCAAAGCGCGCACATCCTGTCGAAGACTACTTCGATGATTTATCGATGCATTTGGTGAAAGAGATTTATCACCGGGATTTTGACTTATTTAAGTACGACTTCGACAACCCTTCAAACAAGATGCCAATCGGCGAGATCGATCTCGATGAGGTACATGCGAAGTTGGGCGAGTGATAGTCATAACTTTAGATGAAATTTCGCTCGGCTAGCTCTCGTCTCCTGATCCAAAATGCCGCAACCAAACCTTTGTACGTTCGGCGTCTCTGGCTTCATATTCTGCGATGGCTTCATGAAGTCCGCGTTCTGCAAACTCTTCACAACCATCAGCTATGCCGGTCAAACGCATCGTGTACCACGCCGTAATGCCACCTTCTGGCGTTTCGGCGAAGCGCGGGAAACTAGGCTCTGGCATTTGATCTGCTCTCCATAAATTCGGTAAATCCGGTTCGATTGCCAGGGCACGAGCCAAACCTATGATATCTACGTCGCCACTTTTGAGTGCTCCCTCGGCTTGCGCTCTCGATTTGAACCCACCCGTTAACATAAGAGGTTTATCTGAAATAGCGCGTGCATTCGCGGCGAACTCTAGGAAGTAAGGCCCCTTTCCCGCACCATCAGACGCCGATTTCGCACCGGGAAAGTAAGTCCCGCCGCTGATATCGATCAGATCGATAGAGCTTTGATCAAGCGCTTTGACCACCTCGAGCGCATCATCTGCACTCAGTCCGCCCTCCAGCATGTCAGATGAGTTCAACTTTACTGCGATAGGAAACTTGTCACCGACCTCAGCTCTTATCTCAGCGATTACCTCAAGAAGTAGCCGCATTCGGTTTTTGATGGTTCCGCCATATTCATCATGTCTTTGGTTAAAGAGCGGTGACAGGAACTGGCTGAGCAGAAATCCATGGGCGGCGTGAACCTGTACTCCGCCAAATCCACTTTCCTTTGCCAGTCGCGCTGTCCGTGCGAACTCCGCAGGGATCTGAGCAATCTCATGGCTTGAAAGCGCGGAACAGCGCAGGCCCGGTAAATCAAGCGCACTTGGCCCCTTCGGCATGGACGTCGGCGCATAGGACAACGCTCCAGCGTGTCCGAGTTGAAGCCAAAGCAATGCATCATTTCGATTGCCCGCGTCTGCAAGTTTGCGAAAGCGGCTTAGGTCAGAACGATCATCCAAAACAAGATTACCAGGCTTTTCCGCAAAATTAGGGCTGCCCTGTACCTCGCCAATGATTGCGGCGGATAGGCCACCTTCTGCCCAACACTGATAGAGATGCATCTGCTCAGCCGTCGGGTGCCCTGTGCCGTCCCCAAGCGAGTCCGACATGGCCGATTTGATGATCCGGTTCTTGAGAGTTACGCCACAGGGCAGCGTCAGTGACTCAAAGAGCATATTTAGTTCTCGTGTCGAATTCCCGATCGTTCTTTATATTAATCCGGCAGCCAAAAACATCGCTTTTACATCCGCCTCTGGTCTTGCACCATAGTGACCGATGACTTCTGCCGCCGCGATGCACCCCATGCGCCCAGAAGTCTCAAGGCTTTGATTCGTTGCCACACCATAAAGAAAGCCAGCGGCGAATTGATCTCCTGCGCCGGTCGTGTCGACTGGAGCGACTTCATTTACCGGCACAGTAACGCTTTCATCACCTTGAACGATAACCACATCATGACCGGATCGCGTGCATACGATGAGCCCGCTTTCCGCAGCGGCTGTTTCCAGGGCTGTTCCGAGGTCATCTGTTTCGTAGAGCGATAGCCATTCTTGCTCATTGCCGATGACATAATCAAGTTCCTGCGCCAAACTGCGGAAATCAGCGCGATGGCGGTCAACACAGAACGGATCAGACAGAGAGATTCCAGCTTTGCCCCCCGACTCGCGACAGGCGCGCGCGGCAGCCTGAAATGCGGCTTTGCCCTTGTCTTTGTCAAAAAGATAACCTTCCAGGAACAAAAGCTCGGCACCACCCGCGACCGCATCATCAACATCCTCTGGTCCCAGCTCGGTGGATATCCCCAGATAGGTGTTCATCGACCGCTCTCCATCGGGTGATACAAAGATCATGGACCGTGACGTCGGCATCTCGGCATCTGGAACAGGGGCATTGACGAAATCCGTCCCTACCTCAGACATGCCGTCGGCATAGAAATGCCCAAGCTCATCGTCATTCACCCGTCCGATGAAACCCGTCGAAAGCCCGAGCGCGCCCAAGCCGGCAATCGTGTTTGCCACTGAGCCGCCTGACATCTGCGTACGGTTTTGCATAGCGCCATAAAGCGCCTCACCACGCTCTTGGTCGATGAGCTGCATGATACCTTTCTCGATCCCCATTTCGGTTAGAAAAGCGTCATCGCATTGACTAATGACGTCGACTACCGCATTTCCGATGCCGACAACCTGATACTTGGTCATAAATTCTTTTCCTCGTAGAG
>JBCDDS010000091.1:0-14526 GCA_039180185.1 Pseudomonadota bacterium
ATCAGCTTCTACGCCAAGCGTGCGCGAGGAGCGATGGCGCGGTTCATCGTGCAAAACCGCCTACAAGATGCAGAGGCGATCAAGGACTTTGATTCAGGCGGCTATCGCTATGACAATGACCTGAGTGAAGCGCAAAAGCCGGTTTTTGTACGCGAGCATGTAGACGTCTAGAGACTGCGCCTCTTAAAGCCGTTCGATTGCCAGGGCGATGCCCTGCCCACCACCGATGCACATCGTGATGAGCGCTTTGGACCCGTTGATGCGTTCGAGCTCATAAAGCGCCTTAACGGTCAAAATCGCGCCTGTTGCACCTACCGGGTGGCCAAGTGCTATGGCACCGCCATTGGGATTCACTTTGGCCTCATCGAGTCCGAGCCCACGGTTCACGGCAATCGCCTGTGTCGCGAAGGCTTCGTTTGATTCCACCACGTCGAAATCGTCAACGCTGAGGTCGGTCCTCTCCAACAAGGACTGTACCGCCGGAATGGGACCAATCCCCATGACTTCAGGCCTCACACCTGCATGCGCGTAGCCGAGCACGCGCGCTTTCGCTTTCAACCCGGCGTTTTCAGCGGCCTCTGCTCTGGCAAAAACGAGCGCAGCCGCACCATCGTTTATCCCGCTCGCATTACCCGCCGTTACAGTTCCTTCTTTGGCAAAAACAGGTCTGAGGCCCGCAAGTGCTTCTGCCGTGGTGGGTTTGGGGTGTTCATCCTTTGCAAATGGCACCATATCCCGCTTCACTTTGACCTCTATGGGCACGATTTGCGACGTGAAACGCCCCTCCTCCATAGCCGTTGCGGCACGCTTTTGGCTTTGCAAGGCAAAGGCATCCTGATCCTCTCGCGACACGTCATGCTCTTTGGAGACATTCTCTGCCGTCACGCCCATATGCCCCGTGCCAAATGGACAGTTCAAAGCACCCAGCATCATATCAAGTGTGCGCACGTCACCCATTTTTGCGCCCCATCGTTGGCTCGGCACAATAAAAGGCGAGCGGCTCATCGATTCCGCACCTCCGGCCAAAGCGAAATCCGCATCGCCCAGCATCAGAGATTGCACGGCAGAAACCACTGCCTGCGCGCCAGAGCCGCAAAGACGGTTCACGTTCATCGCGGGGGTGGTGTCCGGAATGCCTGCATCAATCGCGGCAATGCGCGAGAGATACATGTCGCGTGGTTCCGTGTTGATCACATGGCCAAACACAACATGTCCGATTTGACCCGGTTCGACACCGGAACGTTCCATCGCGGCCTTGCTGACATGCGCGCCAAGCTCAGACGGCGGCGTGGCTGCAAGCGAGCCACCAAAGGTTCCTATTGCGGTTCTTACGCCGTCCAGAAGAACAATATCGGTCATGTGGGCGCTCCTGCTTTCAATGGGTGATCGCGTCGATCATTCATTTCGCGAAAGATTCTGCAAGACAGACACTCCATCATTCCCAAATCTGAGAGTCATCCTGCGGCTGCGGCTCCAGTGGGGCCCTCCCTGCGCCCTTCAGAAGCCAAGCCTTGCGCCCCTCAAATACAGCAACATGAAGCTGGCGCCCCCAAGCCGTTCCTCCATCCAAAGCGACGCGATTGCCATAATGACGCGGGTGATCGACCGGTGTGTGACCGTGCACCACAAGTTTTCCATGATCACTGTTATCAGATAGAAACGGTTCTCTGATCCAGATCAGGTCGTTGGTGCTTTGCTGATCCAAGGGCACGCCAGGCTGCACACCAGCATGACAAAAAAACAGATCATCGGTCTCAAATGAATACGGCAGGCTCTGCAGGAAAAAGCGGTGTTCGTCAGGGATCAATCCATGCCAATCGATCTTGGAACGTGGATCATAGACCCCGTAAGAGGCCAAGGTCGTAGACCCGCCCATTCTGTCCGACAACCACCAATGTAGCCGTTCCTCATCGGGCATCTGCTGCGTCACCGCATCAAGCAGTAACTGATCATGGTTGCCTCTAATAGCGATCCAATTCCGATCGGCCTCAGCACCATCTATCAAAGTCTGCAAGACACCACGCGCCTCAGGCCCACGATCCACATAATCGCCTAGGAATACTATTTGCGCATCAGAGCCTGCATGCGCTTCGATCAGAGCCAGAGCTTGCTCAAGTATATCCAGATGTCCATGAATATCAGGTATCACATAGATTGGCGAAGGCATGTCATTTCCAATGGAGACGGATGCTATGATACGTCAAACGCCAACGCTCTGACCTGTTGGAAAAGACCCGTCTCATGAAGTTTTGCGATCACATTATCGGGCACCGGAGCATCCACGTAAAGCATTGCGATCGCCTCGCCACCGGCCGTGGCGCGACCCAAGGTGAAGTTTGCAATGTTGACATCGTTCTCACCCATAGTCTGCCCTAAAGCACCAATGATGCCAGGTTCATCTCGGTTCGTCGTGTATAGCATATGGCGGCCGATCTCTGCGTCGATATTGATGCCCTTGATTTGAATAAAGCGCGGCTTACCATCAGAAAACACGGTTCCGCCGATGGATCTTTCACGCTCTGACGTCACGACGGTGAGCTTGATATAACCCTCGAACACGCCCGACTTATCCTGTTGCGTGGTGGAGATTTTCACGCCGCGTTCTTTGGCGATCAACGGGCCAGAGACCATGTTCACTTCTGGATTGGTCGATTTCAGAATGCCCGCGATTGCCGCACAAGTGAGCGCCTCCAGGTTCATAGTTGAGACAACACCATCGTAAAGGATGTTGATGGCGCGGATCGGCTCATCGGTCATTTGTCCGATAAAGCTGCCAAGGTGATCGGCAAGCTTGATCCACGGACCCATGACTTTGGCCTCTTCTGCGGTGACCGATGGCATGTTGAGCGCGTTGGATACGGCACCGGTGAGAAGGTAATCCGACATCTGCTCTGCCACTTGCAGTGCCACGTTTTCCTGCGCCTCAGTTGTGGCCGCGCCCAAGTGCGGGGTGCAGACGACGTTGGGCAGGTTGAAAAGCGGATTGTCGTTTGCCGGCTCTTCGGCAAACACATCAAAAGCCGCGCCCGCCACATGGCCAGACTGCAAAAGCTCTGCCAGGGCAGCCTCATCCACCAGTCCACCACGAGCGCAGTTGATGATACGAACGCCCTTCTTGGTCTTTGCAAGGTTTTCAGTGGAAAGAATGTTACGGGTCTGGTCTGTCAGCGGCACGTGCAAAGTGATGAAATCCGCCCGCGATAGAAGGTCATCTAGTTCAACCTTCTCAACCCCCATTTGATCCGCCTTCTCCTGACCAAGAAACGGATCATAGGCCAGAACCTTCATCTTCAGCCCCAGGGCACGGGCACATACGATACCGCCAATGTTACCAGCCCCGATCACGCCAAGGGTCTTCCCGGTGAGTTCAACTCCCATGAATCGGGATTTTTCCCATTTGCCGGCATGGGTTGACGCGCTGGCCTCGGGAATTTGCCGCGCGACGGCAAACATCATCGCGATGGCGTGCTCGGCGGTGGTGATCATGTTGCCAAAGGGCGTGTTCATGACGATCACGCCTTTCTTGGATGCGGCCTCCTTATCGACATTGTCCGTGCCGATACCAGCACGACCAACGACTTTAAGACTGTCCGCTGCGTCCAGAATTTTTGGCGTCACTTTGGTCGCTGAACGGATCGCAAGGCCATCATATTGACCTATGATGTCGCGCAATTTCTCTTTGTCCTTGCCGACATCGGGCATGAAATCAACGTCGATTCCACGGTCACGAAAGATTTGAACGGCGGTCTCGGACAGCTTGTCAGAAACGAGAACTTTGGGAGCCATGATTTTGGTCCTTTGATATTTGAAGGGAGCGTGGGTTTTTACCCACCCTACGAATTGTGATTGCTAGCTATCGGCGCGCGGGCTCTCGCCCACCCTACGCAGCCTCGGAGAGAGCGGTGATTTCGACCTCGAACGCCCATTCTATCCAGGGCATCAAGGCCTCGATATCGGCGGTTTCAACCGTGCCGCCACACCAAATGCGCAGACCAGGAGGTGCATCACGATATGATCCGATGTCATAGGCCACACCTTCGGCTTCAAGCCGTTTTGCAACAGCTTTGGCAAAGCTCGCCCCATTCTTGATCCGAGGATCACTGAACTTTAGGCAAACCGATGTGTTAGACCGGGTTTTTGTGGCGCGGGCAAGATGTTCGAGCCAAGGGGTCTGGTCAACAAATTGAGCGACTGCCGAAGCGTTGGCATCAGCACGGGCGAACAAACCCTGCAATCCACCGACAGAACGTGCCCATTCGAGCGCCTGCAAGTAATCCTCAACTGCCAGCATAGAGGGCGTGTTGATCGTGGCGCCCTCGAATATGCCTTCAATCAGTTTACCACCTTTGGTCAGCCGAAAAATCTTCGGTAGTGGCCAGGGTGGCGTGTAACTTTCCAGCCGTTCCACCGCGCGCGGGCTGAGGATCAACATACCGTGCGCGGCCTCTCCACCAAGCACTTTCTGCCAACTGAACGTCACGACATCGAGCTTGTCCCATGGCAAATCCTGCGCGAAGGCCGCCGATGTGGCATCGCAAATCATCAGGCCCTGCCGGTCCGGTTTGATCCAGTCGCCATTCGGAACACGCACGCCGGAGGTGGTACCGTTCCAAGTGAAGACAACGTCATTATCCGTGTCGACGAAGGAAAGATCGACAATCTCGCCATATTCCTCAGTCTTTATGATTGCATCCAGCTTCAGCTGCTTGGCCACATCCGTCACCCAACCTGATCCAAAACTCTCCCAGGCCAACATCTCTACCGGACGCGCGCCCAGAAGGCTCCACATTGCCATTTCGACCGCACCAGTGTCTGAGGCAGGAACAATACCAATGCGGTAGTCATCCGGCACGCCGAGTACTTCTCGCGTGCCTTCAATCGCTGCTTTCAGCTTTGCTTTGCCGACAGCTGCGCGATGTGAACGACCAAGAGGGGCGTCGCGTAGATTGTTGAGATCAAATGAAGGGGGCTTGGCGCAAGGGCCAGATGAAAAACGCGGATTCGCCGGCCGCGTTGCCGGTTTTTGAAGTGCCATCAGTGGTATCCTTACAGATATGCGCCCCTCGTTGGGGAGGGGTGTCCCACCTATTGGGATACGGACTGAACGGCTCTTTCGCAAGCGCAGAAACAATACTGCCCGCCCAATAAGGCGCTTTTATGCGACACTAAAGTTCAGTATCGGAAACATCTTCATGAGTACTTCGAAGTGAGCACTACTAATAATTTAACTTGCTTGATGCGACTCTGCGTGATTCAATAAAGTTGAGGCCCATCGGCGTTTCAGCTCATCTTGCGAGGATCAGCAGCCCTTTTTGGGCGTCGAGCGTCGATGTGGCTTCACCGTGACCGTTTTGGGTCCAGGTTTGCCTGTTTTACGAACTGTACGGCGTACCGTTTTACAATTCTTAGACATCAGCATCACCTCCTTCCTAGCGCTGTTGCGCTACTATATGTAGGAGTGCCGACGGGCCTCAGTAACATCATCATGATGTTCTGAAAAAAAGCAAGCAAATTGAGTCACTTGCTACTTTGATGGTGGCTAGTTACTTGGACAAAAACACTACCGGTAGAAATTTTATATGTTCACAGTCAGCCTCATCGCGCCGACAGGCGCGCTCACCGGAGACACAGTCGATGAGATTTGTGGTGCCTGGAATGGGCAAGACTTAGTGTGGTTGAGCGAACGTGAGGCGTCTGAATTTGCTCTGAAGGAAGTTCCAAAAGACTTTTGGGATGTTTGGGAAGCCCTGCAATCCAGAAACGTGGATATGCTGATCCAACCGAAAGAGGGACGACGTAAGCGTATGCTTCTTGCGGATATGGACAGCACCATGATCGCGCAGGAATGCATTGACGAGCTTGCCGAAGAGGCAGGCGTGGGCGCACACGTCAAAGCAGTCACAGCAAAAGCAATGAACGGCGAATTAAACTTTGAAGAAGCGCTGATCGAGCGGGTGGCACTTCTGCGCGATCTGCCGGAAAATATCGTTTCCAAGGTTATTGCGGAGCGTATTTCACTCATTCCAGGAGGCAACGAATTGGTTGCAACCATGCGGGCAAACGGTAGCTATGCGGCGCTTGTCTCAGGCGGCTTCACAGCATTTACCGCGTATGTCGCGGAAACTCTGGGTTTCGACGAGAACCGCGCCAACGTGCTTCTGGCCGAAAACGGCAAGCTGACCGGCGAAGTGGCGCATCCAATCCTTGGGCGTGATGCAAAAATCTCGGCAATGGAAGAGATCACCAAGCGACTTGGGATCAGCGAGGCTGATGTGATTGCTGTAGGCGATGGCGCCAATGATCTGGGCATGCTTGGACGCGCGGGAGCGGGCGTAGCCATGCATGCCAAACCCAGTGTGGCCGCGCAATGCGACTTACGGATAAATCACAGCGATCTGCGCGCAATTCTCTATATGCAGGGATACCGGGCGGAGGAATTTCTCACTGCTTAGTCGCTACAGGGTATTTTTCCTAAACTCTGTAGGCGACTGCCTTAACCTTTCCGAATTCCTGATCCTAGTGGCATGTCTCTCAATCCAAGTATGGAAAAGATCTGGGCCACTGGAGTCACTCCAGCTTCATAAATTTTCATTTTTTATCAAATGTTAAATTGATATACCACTAAGTTCCGCGAGCCTACTGACTCATTGAACTTGCGTTGCGGACAAGTTAGGTTCTTTATTTTCTATTTTATTTAATTAACAAACATGTTAATTAAATTACATGACGATTCTTACACAAGCATTTGCCGCCCTCTCTGATGAGACGCGTTTTGCCGTCGTTGAACGACTTATGTCCGAAGGAGAGTTGCCTGCCGGAGCACTGTTAGACCCATCGAGGATGAGTGCACCGGCAATGTCGCGCCACCTTAAAGTTCTGCGAAAGGCGGGCTTAATCAAGCAAAGGATAGACGGAACCAAGCGTCTTTACTCCGTTAGACCGGAAGCGATGCAATCGATTGCAGATTGGACAATGGATCATCGTAGTTTCTGGGAAGCTTCGCTTGACCGGTTGGATGCGCATCTGGCCTCAGACGAGGAGACGAAAACATGACAGACATCCGCATAGAGCGTGAATTCGCGGTTACGCCAGATCGATTATTTAAAGCGATCACCGAACGCGCAGAGGTCGTTCAATGGTGGGGGCCAGAGGGATTTCAAGTTACCAGCGACAGTCTGAAGCTGACCAAGACCGGGCCATGGTTTGCGGGTATGATCAGCCCTGAAGGCAACAAGTACAAGGTTTCAGGTCAGGTCACGCATGTAGACAGCCCGCGCTCCATCGGTTTCACTTGGGGCTGGCATGACGCGGAGACGGATGAACGCGGTGCCGAAAGCCACGTCACGATGACAGTTGTGGAAACCGCCTTGGGTGCGCGTCTCATTATCGAACATCGCGATCTCAGCGATCAAGACGCCGCCGCGGGACATGAGAGCGGTTGGACCAGCTCGCTGCGCTCGCTCGCAAAGTTCTTGAACTAACAGCATTTTTCAAAGGAGGACTTAAAATGCCAAAGTACATGTTCGCCTATCACGGAGGCAGCAAACCAGATACGCCAGAGGAAAGCGCCAAAGAAATGGAAAAATGGCAGAACTGGCTTGGTGGTATGGGTGCGGACTGCGTCGATTTTGGAGCGCCCGTAGGGTTGTCAAAAACAGTAAGTGCGCAAAGCATCACAGATGACGGCGGCGCAAACCCTTTATCAGGATATTCTATCGTGGAAGCGGCTGATGATGCCGCCGCGTGCGAAATAGCGAAGGGCTGCCCAATCTTGCAAAACGGGAAGGGCACAGTGGAAGTCGCGCCCATAATGGAAATGTAGTCACGAAACCCAGATGTCTTTGAGTGACCCGGTTCGCATTAGCCGGGTCATTATTTGCTGGCAGCTTTCCGAAACTAAGCTGCTTTTAGATCTTCGCGCGTTTTCCGAAGCAGCAGTGCCGCACGCGCTGCTTCTTCTCCCTTTTTGATGAAGTGCGCTTTGAAAATCGCTTTGTGGTGGTCGGTTTCCTGGTATTGATGAGGTGTCAAAGAAACCGACAGCACGGGAACTCCAGTATCCATGGATGCGCGCATCAGTCCATCGACCACTGCTTGAGCGACGAATTCATGTCGATAAATCCCTCCATCGACAACAAACGCCGCAGCGATCACGGCCGTGTATCGACCAGTTTGCGCCAAGTCGCGCGCCAGCAATGGCATTTCGAATGCGCCCGGAACTTCCAAAACATCGACATCCGATGGCGATATTAGACTGTGGAATCCATCCAGTGCGCAATTGACGACATCGCTATGCCAATTGGCCTTTACAAAAGCATATCGGGTGTGTGTCATATCAGGCTCCTTTCCATATCGACACGTTCACCCAAGGCGTAGGACGACAGGAAAGAATGCGCGCTTGCGCGTCTTACTCTGACGTTCTCTTCCATCCGGACTATGACCGTCGGCTCTGGAATTGCACCAGATCTGCTTGACCAGTGGAAATCAATAGCTATCCACCGCGCTCGCGGGCTTATGGCTCAATGCCACTTACCGCCGGTGGGGAATTTCGCCCCGCCCTGAGAACATCAAGAGGTATGCGACAGAACCGCCTTGTGCACAAGTGTGGGGTGCGGGGAAGCGGCACACTGCGGTTCTGTCTGGATTAAACAATCCGAAGATGCTCACTCCGGACTGTTCAAGTCGATCAACTATGCAGGAATGATCCCTGCCTCACGCGCGGCGGCCACTTCTGCTTCGTTCAATGCGCCGTCACCGTTTACGTCCAGTTGCTCAAAGGTGCCCTCTGGCGCCTCCGGCATGGCTTCCTGGAACTCCGCTGGCGAGACAAGTCCATCGCCGTTGCTATCTAATTCTGTTGCCGCCACAGCGAAGGCAGGAACAGAGATTGCAAGTACCAGCCCGAATGCTGTTTTTTTCTCAAACATAGTCATTCTCCCTTTCTGGAGCTTGGAAAAGAGATGCTTAAGTGCGATCTCGAGGCGACAGGATGCCGGGCCAATTCACACTTGTCGCAACGTTCGAGCAACAATGCTAAATCCTGCAAAAAGAGGCTCATTGAGAACTTATTCATTGGCAAAGCATGGCCGTTCTTCGGCGACTCTGCGCCGAGTCGCAAAATCCAGCGCATGCGCTTTGACGATTTCGGCAAAATGCTGATTACCGCGTCAAACAGAACATTCCGGCAAGGTTTTGCTGAGTCGGCAAAGAGACTTCAGAGTAAATCAGAAACAGGCCGGATCGCTCCGGTCACGATTTTATTTTTGTTAAGCACCGGGGCATTCATGAACCGTTTTGTTGTTGGATGTTCCGGATCAAGCACCCCGAGGCGCACCAGCAAGGTGGCAATCGTGCAGTTAGCCGCACGAGTGGATCCATCGAGTATTTTAAGTGCAATCCCAAGCTTTCGCGTCGGAGCGATCGCCACGAAATAACCCTCGGCCCCAGTTTTCAGAGCCACAGGTTCCGTGCAGGCGCGCATCAATTCAGTACAAGCGCGCCGTTCTCCCGCAACCAACAAAGGGTGTTTCAACATCGCCTGCGTAAGCCGAACAGCCGCGCTTTGCCGCGCGTCTGCGCCATCCTCAGCCGCAGCGAACCACCCCATGGCACGCGCCATGCCGTGCATCGTTGAAAGAAAATTCGGCGCAGAACATCCGTCGAGCCCATAGCCTGGACTGGTCTCTTCCGTGAGGTCCTCGAATGCGGCTAAACAGGCCTTCTGCACCGGGTGGTCAATCTCGATATATTCGGCAGAGCCGCCGAGATGTTTTGACAGTGTTAAAAAACCAGCATGCTTACCGGAACAATTGTTGTGTACCTGACATGGCGAGCTGTCCGTCTTTACCAATGTGTTGAACGCCAGTCGGTCCTGAGGCATGGCAGGACCACATCGAAGATTACCATCATTGGCGCCAAGCTCCTTCAACCAAGCGTTTACCCGATCTGTGTGCACTGCTGCGCCTTGATGAGATGCGCATGCCAAAGCAAGTTGTTCGCTATCCAGGCCGAATGCCTCGGCAGCACCGCTTTCAATTAAAGGTAAAGCTTGGATCATTTTGGCCGAGCTACGAGGATACACCACAGCGGCCGGGTCACCCCAACTCTCGACAATATCGCCCTTGGCATCACAAATCACCGCATGGCCAAAATGCAAGCTTTCGACAATCGGACCGCGCCAAACCTCGGTCAAAGCTACCGCCTTACTCATTTGCTGGCTCCGCTCAATAAAATGTCTGTTTTGACAGCGACAAATTGCCAATTCATTCTTTAAACTCTCGCCTGTTTCGCGCTAGTATTGCAATGTCGAGAATGAAATGACCACAGAAGATAATTTGCCAGAAGGCGAAACGTGGTCAGGATCCAAGAGGCTATACAGCTGGAGGCTGGTTAGATGGTATCACCGAAGAAGATTAGCGCGGCTTGCGTCGCTATTGCTTTGGCAGGCTCTGTTTCCTTCGCGCAGGAAGAAAGTACCAATCAGGTCGCCGCGAAAACCGCGTGGAGTATTTTTGAAGAGACCAATCCAAAGGAATGCTGGGCGGTTTCGGCACCAACAGAAACCGTTAACACCAAGGACGGTCGTGTTGTGGCGGTTAGGCGTGGTGATATACTTTTGATGACATTCTTCCGTCCTGAGGCGGATGTTAAAGGTCAGATAACATTCACTGGAGGTTATCCTTTTGCCAGTGGTTCCAGCGTAAATGTTAACATTGGCGGCAATCAGTTTGAAATGTTCACCGAGGGCGAATGGGCCTGGCCTGCGACGACAGGGGACGACGCGAAAATCATTGCGGCAATGAAGCGTGGCACCGATGCAGTTCTAACAGCGCGCTCCAGCCGCGGCACGATCACCAAAGATACGTTTTCCCTGCTCGGTTTTACAGCTGCGCTCGAAGAGGCTGAAAAACGCTGTCAGTGACTTGGTTTAGTCGCGGGGCGCCGCTGCTCTGTGCAACCGGTCATTAATCGCTTTACCAATGCCCTTTTCAGGGATTGGCGCGACCGCAATCGTTGCGACTTGCCGTTGATCAAGAGCATGTAAATGGCGAAAAAGATTAGCGGCAGCTTCCGATAAGTCACCCGATTTCGATAAGTTAAGGTCACATTCCATGGGGCCGAACCCTAGCATAACTTCATCATTTTCTTTTCCATCTGCATTCAGACGAACGAAAGCGCCCGGCGCATAATGGGACTTTATTTGTCCAGGCGCTGTGATTGGGGCTGCGTGATCAAGTGGAGCAACCTTTTTTTGCCCAAGAGCATCCTCCAACAATTCGACCGAAATGCCACCAGGACGCAGAAGCTTGGGGTGACCTGTCAGACCAACGATAGTTGACTCTAGTCCAATCTCGCATTGCCCATCATCAAGAATGAGGTCGACAGCGCGCCCCAAACCTGCAACCACATGTTCAGCGGTCGTCGGGCTTATTTTGCCAGACGGATTTGCAGAGGGTGCCGCAAGAGGGCCGCCAAAGGCACGTAAAAGTTCTAGCGCGACCGGATGACCAGGAACGCGCACCGCAACACTCGGATGTCCTGCGGTGACAGATTTTGCGAGTTGCGAATTATTCCTTAAGGGAAGGACCAGAGTTAAGGGACCCGGCCAGAACGCGCAAGCAAGCCGATCCGCGTCGTCATTCCATTCGACCAGTTTGCGCGCCTCAACAACGTCTGCAACATGAACAATAAGCGGATTAAAACTCGGTCTGCCTTTCGCTTGATAGATCCGGGCCACAGCCGCGTCATTGCATGCATCTGCACCAAGTCCATAAACGGTTTCGGTCGGAAAAGCGACAAGGTTACCTTGTGTCAAAACCTGCGCAGCTTTTTTCAAAACTGCAGTATCCGCCTTTAAAATCATCGTTTCAGAGAACATCTATTCCGTGACGCCGCGTTTTGATTGCCGAGGCTGAAGGATGCCATAGGCTTATAACTGCAACGAGTCACGCAATAGATGCGGAATCGCAATTGCTGTAATAGTTTTTCGGAGCACCCGATGTCCTATCGCGCACCTATAGAAGAATTTAAGTTTCTCTTCGACAACATTGTCGGCCTGGAAAATATCGCTAAAAATGAACGCTTTGCGGAAGCCACCGACGACGTTGTTTCCGCTATTCTCACCGAGGCGGGTAAATTGTGCGAAGATGTGCTGTCACCTCTGCAACGGACGGGTGATCTTGAACCCGCGCGCTTGGAAAACGGTGTTGTAAGAACAAGCCCAGGATTTGCCGAAGGGTACAGGGCAGTTGCAGAAAGCGGATGGGTTTCTATTGCAGCCGATCCCGCCTACGGGGGTATGGGACTTCCGATGGTTGTGACCAATGCCGTTAACGAAATGATTGCGAGCGCCTGCCTAAGCTTACAGCTCAATCCATTGATGACGCAGGGCCAAATTGACGCGCTCGAACATCATGCGAGCGAAGAAATAAAAGCGCTTTACCTGCCAAAGTTGGTCAGCGGTGAGTGGAACGGCACAATGAACCTCACAGAGGCCCATGCGGGGAGCGATGTTGGTTCTCTGAGAACCAAAGCGGAGCCTAACTGCGATGGCACATATGCGATAACTGGCCAGAAGATTTTTATCAGCTGGGGTGACAACGACTTTACCGAGAATGTGGTGCATCTTGTACTGGCGCGTCTGCCCGATGCGGGTCCCGGCACGAAGGGTATCAGCCTGTTTCTCGTGCCAAAGTTCATTCCGGATGAGAACGGCAATCCCGGCGTGGCAAATACGCTCAAAGTGGTGAGCCTGGAGCATAAACTCGGTCTGCATGGTAGCCCCACAGCGGTGATGCAATACGACGGCGCGACAGGTTGGCTAGTGGGCGAAGAAAATGGCGGCATGCGCGCAATGTTCACGATGATGAACAACGCACGTCTCGGTGTCGCAAGTCAGGGCGTAGCGGTTGCCGAAAGCGCTATGCAGCATGCCGCAAGATACGCCGCTGACCGCACCCAGGGTCGCGCCCATGTGGAGAACGCAACCGGGACCATTCTTGACCATGCTGATGTGAGGCGAATGCTCGCGACCATGAAGGCGCAGACCTTCGCTGCCAGAGCGATCTCCTCTGCCTGTGCAGCCGCCATCGATATGGAAAAGGCAACCGGAACAAAGGAATGGACTGAACGCGCAGCGCTGCTGACTCCCATCTCCAAAGGCTTTGGAACCGAGGCCGGAATTCAGGTGGCGGACTACGGCATTCAAGTTCACGGCGGTATGGGTTACGTCGAGGAAACAGGCGCTGCACAGTACGCACGCGATGTTCGTGTCACTGCGATTTACGAAGGAACCACGGGCATTCAGGCTATGGATCTTGTCGGACGAAAACTAGCAAATAACGGAGATGCCGTGCATGCGCTTCTTGATGAGGTCGAGGCGAATGCGGAACGCGCCCGCGCTCCATTCCCGGAGTTGGCAGAGCCTGTTTGGCAAGCCTCTGAGGCGTTGAGAGAAGCCACGGAGTGGATGGTCAAACAAGACAATCCCAACGCTCGATTCGCGGGTTCTGTGCCTTATCTGAGAGCATTTGCGCATGTTCTTGGTGGACACTTTCACTTGATGGCAGCAATGGCCGAGGGCGAAGATGGTCCTAGAAATCGGCTTGCGCATTTTTACATTAAAAGGCTTTTGCCGGAAGCCTATGCGCATATTGCACACGCCACAGCAGGCGACGCGGACCTTTACGCAATGCCCGCAGAGGATTTCGCTGCTTAATGCCAGATGACGGCGGCCAACTGCGCATGCCTTGGGACGAACCACCTGAGGCTGGACAGGCAATCGAAGTGGCAGATGGTGTTTTGTGGTTGCGGCTGCCTTTGCCGATGGCACTGGATCACGTAAATGTCTATGCGCTCGACGATGGTGACGGGTGGACCATCGTGGACACGGGCATTCGATCCAAGAAATCAATTGCGTTGTGGGAATCAATCTCTCGAGGTCCGTTGGCTGGAAAACCTGTGAACCGCGTGGTGCTGACGCATCATCATCCCGATCACATTGGCATGGCTGGCTGGTTGATGGACCGCTTCGGATCAGAGCTCGTGACAACGCGCACGGCGTTCCTCATGGCGCGCATGCTGATCCTTGATGTCGAAGAAAGGCCGACTAAGCAGGCACTTACGTTCTGGCAACGCACTGGCATGGATAAAGCCATATTTGACGCACGAAAGAATGACCGCCCTTATAATTTCGCCGATATGTGCGCGCCGATCCCCGTCGGCTACACGCGTGTAAAGCAAGGTGATGTGGTGCGCATCGGTGATCGCGCTTGGGACGTGCATATCGGCAATGGTCACGCACCTGAACACCTCACGCTTTGGAGCCGCGACGATAATCTGGTCATCGCCGGAGACCAGATCATTTCGTCAATCAGCCCCAATATAGGCGTCTACCCAACCGAGCCAGAGGCCAATCCTGTGGCAGATTGGCTTGAGTCTTGCGAACGGCTGTCCCAATTAGCTCTACCTGAGCATTTGGTCTTGTCGGGTCATAAATTGCCATTCACCGGTTTGCCCAAGCGCATG
>JBCDDS010000092.1:0-14378 GCA_039180185.1 Pseudomonadota bacterium
CGCCGTCGCCCTGATCGATGTGGAGGGTCGGGTTTTGCTGGCGCAAAGACCTGCCGGAAAATCGATGGCAGGGCTTTGGGAGTTTCCGGGAGGCAAGGTTGAGGTGGGGGAGACGCCGGAGGTGGCGCTCATTCGGGAGCTGGAGGAGGAGTTGGGCATCAACACATGGGAAAGCTGCCTCGCGCCACTCACCTTTGCCAGCCATAAGTATGAGGAATTTCATTTGCTTATGCCGCTTTTCGCCTGCCGCAAATGGGAGGGCACACCGCAATCGCGCGAGGGGCAGGTGCTGAAATGGGTGCGGCCACATGCGCTCCGCGACTACCCCATGCCGCCCGCCGACCTGCCGCTCATCCCAGTGCTGCGGGATTGGCTCTAGGAGCGGTTTTGTACAAAATGATACGTGCCGAAATGGGCGAAAATCCAAAATGTAGCAAAACTTCAGCGTAGTGTGATTCGAGAAATGGCCGATACAGTTCACATGGTTTGGGACTTTTATGATGGGGTTAGAAGCGGAATTGCAGACTTCGAGGGGTAGCGCATTATTTTCTTTGTCCATATAATAAAAAACTGGGCGACTATTCCGAATACTTTGAATTGAAAGAAGTAGACTCGGTGACCTTCAAATATGCCATGGAACAATGGGAAATCTATTGCGCCTGGGAAGCTGACTTCAAGCGAGGTTTGGCGAACTTGGCAGCCCATCCAGAAAAAGGTGACGTGAGCCAAAGATATGATGAACTTAAGCTTCTCGTCGAACGTCACATCGATTCTGCGCCTGTAGTTAGAAAGATCAAAGCAAGCTTCCGCGCGAAAGCCGTTGGAGCCGACCAAGCCAAAAACGGCTTATGTCAATTTGAAGTGACTTGGGCGCGTCATTGAAAGGCCTCGGAGCGGCGATCTGACGGTAGTTCTGATGCACTTTATCTCTGAAACTCCCGCTATAACTCTAATTTGTGAGCCCGGATAAACCAAATCGCCGGTCCTTGGCGGAGGCCCGTCGATGGCGCGGCGGCTTCGCCTTGAGTCCGCGCAGGCGAGTTGGGGTGCGTTAGAGACTGTTTTTGAGTGGCGCGTGGGTTTTCACCCACCCTACGTGGAGTGGTGTCGTTGGACGTTCGGCGCTCATCGAAGCACTTCGATGTCAAAAAACTGTTCCTGAAATTGCGTCAGGTGCATGATGTCTTCGTCACTGAAATTGCGACCCTCGGGAGCAATGACGAGCTTATCTTCGATATCGTCTTTGCGATGGATAATCGCGATGCAGCGACCCTCGTAGCGTTCTACGGGTTCCTTAACCCCCAACAGGTAGACATCAATCTCTCTCCCGTCCGCCGCCATCGTGCCCGGCATGTGGCCGTAATTGAGCGTGTAGTGAAGTGTCGGATGATCAGGATGGCTGGTCCCGATGGGGCGGTCGATGACGATCAAGAGCCGCTTTCCGATCCAATGGACTTTTTGCTGACTGGGTCGGGTTTGGGTCATGGCGATGCGTGCTCGAGGATCAGGTTCGGTTTCTACGGAGTCAGTTTAACCCGGTGCGACGTGAATTCGTAAGTAGTGCTATTGACGGGCCTCGGAGCGGCAGCTTCGCCTTGAGTCCGCGCGTGCGCGAGTTGGGCTGAGTTTGAGACTGTTTTTGAGCGGCGCGCGGGTTTTCACCCAAGCTGTGCGAACTGTTTCTTATTCAAAGACAGTTTGTTCCAAACTTGATCTTGCTTTAGTCGAGTGATGGAATACGTTACAAGTATTGGTTGTTTTTCGAGTGTGTTTTCGGAAGGCCATCCCCAATGCTTTCCAGCTCGAAGACATCTGCAACTACAGCACAACCGTGTTGGCGTCGAACAATTTCGTTCGGCGTCAACATTGCTTTAGGGTCTTTATTCCGCGCGGGCGAGTTTGGGTGCGTTAGAGGTTGTTTCTTTAAGCGACGCGTGGGTTGTCACCCACCCTACGCGGAGTGGGGTTTTGCCGTTGGATACTTAAAGATCAGCGGAGAACTTCGATGTCGAAAAACTGTTCCTGAAAGCTCCTCAAACGGATGATGTCTTCATTGCTGAAGTCGCTGTTAGTAGGTGCAATGGCGAGTTTGTCCTCGATAGCATCTTTCCGATGAAGAACTGCGACGGCTTCTTTTGGCGCCATCCGAACACCGTAATCAGACTGCCGCTAATGCAATCCGCCTACAGCTACTTACAGGCGCGCGGATTGGTGAAATCCTTACAGGCAAGTGGGAAGACATTGATCTTGAACGTGGTGTATAGACAAAACCGTCACACCACACGAAGCATAAACGACGCGAGCATCCGCCTTTGTCTTCGGCGGCCATCACGCTGTTATCGGATATGCGAGTTAAGAGAGCGCCGCAAAGCCCATGGCTCTTTCCTGGGCGAGATCCTGAGCATCCTAGCAAGGATTTGAAAAGGTTCGCTGACACAGCGTTTGCTGAATCAAACATGCAAGAGCCATGGAATTGCGCTGACCCGGACTGTCACCATGACAACCTTTCCTCTGATGTGCGAAGCCGTGCTGCAAGGAAGTGGTGTGGCCCTACTTTTGCGCAACAGCAACCTGATTCAGGATAGCATTGCACAGGTTGCCATCCGCGAGATGCCGGATGCCCAGGATACATATCTGATTGCAGCCAAGGACCGCACCCGTTTGAAACTGGTGGCGGAGTTTATCAACGCAGCTGTTGCATGAACGAATGGTTGGCTTGATTGCTGCGCGCCCATACAGCAAAGATTTTCAACTTACAAGTTGGGCGCACTGTCAACTTTGGAGACATGGCTGCATCATCTGCTAACATGATTGGAGGCTGCTGAATGTAACCTTTTGCCGCCGGCTGCTATGTCCCTCGCGACTTCAGCGAAAGTCTGGTTTCCGCCCACCAGTTCAATGGGAAGAAGAAGCTCTGGGGCCAACCTTGGCGAATGACAAGAGTTAGTGACCATATTGACCAAAAACATGCTCAAAATGGCAAATCAACACGAGTCGTCACAATTTGGAAACAGTGGTGAGCCGTACAGGATTCGAACCTGTGACCCACTGATTAAAAGTTTCTGGTCGCACTTTCTCATAGCTGAACATATCTCAATTAAATACATTGTAATTCAATATTTTAAGTGAAATACTCTGAACATACATAATCACTAATTATCACCCAAACGCGTTAGAATTGTGAGCCTAAAATGAGCCTAACGGACGCACAGATAAAACGTCTGCGGTCGCCAGAGAAGGGGCAAAAGACATACTTTGATCCCGCCTTGCCAGGGTTCGGGGTCCGGGTCTCACAAGGTGGGACAAAAACGTTTATTGCAGTGTGTGGACCGAACCGAAAACGGCACTCGCTCGGACGTTATCCCGGTATGACACTCGCGGAGGCGCGCGCTCGTGCCAAAGGTATCCAGTCTGAGTATGCGCTTGAAAGTCCAAACCTGCATGCACGACCTGCCTTGAGCTTTGTCGAAGCGCGTCGCCTGTTTCTCGCTGACAGTGAACAACGCACCAAGCCACGTACGGTGGAGGAGTACCGCCGCTTGCTGCACCGCCACTTTCCATATCAGGGACAGCTAACCGACATAGACCGGCACCAGCTGGTGCAAACACTAGATCGGTTGAAGCGCACTCCGTCTGAGCAAAAGCACGCCTTTGTAGCGATTAGAACCATGATGAACTGGTGCTGGAAGCGCGGGTACATTGATGCCTCACCAGTCCCGCCGTTGACGTTTCGATCCACCGCACGGGATCGGGTCCTCAGTCTCGAAGAACTCTGCCTGGTTTGGCAGCAAGCAGAAGCGTGCGGATATCCCTTCGGCACGATTGTGCAGCTTCTTATCCTCACCGGACAACGCCGAGGTGAGATCACTAATCTGCGGCGCAGTTGGTTAGCTGACGGCGCTATTATCTTTCCGCCAGAGATCACCAAAAACAGCCGTGAGCATACTTTGCCCGTTGGTCCTATGGCGCGGTCAATTATTGATAATATAACTGGCGATACTGATCTTTTGTTTCCGTCCCGCCTGAACCCAGAAACACCGTTTAACGGTTTTTCGCGTGCTAAGCGGAACTTTGATAAGGCTATCGATATAGAGGCATATACGTTGCATGACTTGCGCCGGACGTTTAGCAGCCTCATGGCGGGATTAAGCACGCCAATACATGTTACCGAGAAAATCCTTAACCATGCGTCTGGAGCGATCAGCGGTGTCGCGGCAGTTTATAATCGGCATTCGTATCAAGAAGAGATGCGGGAGGCGTTTGGAGTGTATGAGGAATGCATAGCGTCTTCAATCAAGGATACGGTTCAATCGTAAACGAGGTGATTGAGGCTTGGCTGCAGCCTGAATCGCCGTATAGTTGAGTTCTCTCGGGAGACTTGTCGAAACCTGAGGGCATCGCGTTGCTCTCCAATCATGGAGACTTCGTGATGAGGATACTTTCGAAACGTCAGTTGAAGGAGCTTGTTTTGTATTCACCGCAACACATAGCCCGGCTGGAGAAGGCAGGCCAATTCCCTAAGCGGGTACCGCTGGGCCCGAACCGGGTGGGTTGGGTTGAGAGTGAAGTGCTGGACTGGCTCGAAGAACGCTTGGCGCAGCGAGAAGAACCAAACCGACACTCCTGATTTCAGGAGCTGGGTGGCTGGGGTTGCAAACCTGGTCACCCTTTCCAAAACGAACCAAAGCCGCCTCTCATCAGCGACCTTCGATGCTGCAGCGCATCAGACAGTACTTATCGACGGTACTTTTGAGCAAGCGCTGAATTTTTCGGGTTGTGCATGATTATGCATAAAGTGAATGACTTTCTTCCGCTTTCGAATGGATACGATTTTGTCAAGCGGAACTGAATTGTATCTAAGTCGTTATCGTTTTGCGAACGCCACTGCTTTCAGCTTTGGACAACTCCTCACGAATTCGGTCACAGAAATGGGTCGATATGACAGATGTTGGTCGATGCATCGGCCTGATCAAACCCATCCGAAACAGGACCTTTGGCTCAAATGGCCGAAACACGATCCTTCTGTCCTGGTTGGAGCGCAATTCATAGTTTTCGACGGATAATGGATCGACAATCGCACATGCGATGCCCCGCTCAACATATGTAAACAGTGATAAGAAGTATTGGGTGGTATGCAAAATCGTGGGCGTTAAATTCATTTCGCGGAATGCGCGCCGCACTTCGTAATACACCGCATGCTCTTGTCCGAGCGTTGCGATTGAAACGTCGACCAGATCGTGTGGGGTAACGGTTCTTTTGCTGGCAAGCGGATGATCGCCGGGAATGGCACACACGCAGGGAAACTCGAACCGCTCGGTTTGCAGCAAGTGTGAAGTGTCGGCCAGTTCAGGAACATAATCGGCCAAACCGATATCGTATCGCTGGCCCGACATCAGTCTGTACACCCCTTCCGAGCTTCGCGACACAACTTCCGTTCGGATGCTTTTCGCCCAGGTCGGATTTTCTGCGATCAAAGCGGGCAGCAAAAAAATCGATGGACCGGGCATGGAGGCGATGTGCAGTTCACCGGTTTGAAGGGATTGCAGTCGATGCATGTTGTCAGTGACGGATTCAAGGCGTCGCAATATTTCAAGACATTCGGTGTGAAAGTACTCAGCTTCCGGAACCGGGTGTAACCGACCTGATCTACGCTCGAAGAGCTGCATCTGCAGCGCGTCCTCTATGCTTGCAATGGTCGCACTGACGCTCGACTGGGTGCGGTGCAAATTGCGAGCCGCTTGGGAAATTGATCCGGTGAGCATGACCTCGTTGAATGCTTGGAGTTGACCGACTTTGAGCATCACTTTACATATCACAAATTCCGATACCTTAAGCAAAATTAACAATTTGTATCGATATGGTCAACTCGACTACGCTCTCCTTAACCGTACATGACTTCCTGACCACAGAATTCAGGCAGGCGGTGAAGATAAGGGAACTTCCAACAAGGAGATAGGTAATGAAGTTCAAATTGGTGGGGGCTATAAGCGCCTCTGTAATTGCGCTCAGCGCAGCCGTGGCCTCGGCACAAGAAAAGGTGAATGTCGCGGCGCCAAACTGGTCCAGCGCGACCGCAATTGCAAATCTAATCAAAGTACTCGTGGACGAAAAAGTCGGCGGAGAAGCGACCTTGGTGCCAGGCACAAACGCCACGATTTACCAAGGTATGGATCGCGGCAAAGGTGATATCGATGTCCATCCTGATATCTGGCTTCCAAACCAGGCAAACTTCACGCAGGAATTCGTTGACGAAAAAGGCACCGTGGTCCTGAGCGGCAATCACTATGATGGCAAGCAGGGCTTTTGTGTTTCGAAGGCCTTCCAGGAAAAAACCGGCATTACGTCGATTTACGATTTGGCGCGTCCTGACATCGCCCAGATGTTGGACAGTGATGGCAACGGGAAAGGCGAAATGTGGATCGGTGCGCCCGGCTGGAATTCTGCGAACGTGAATGAAATTAAAGTGCGAGACTATGGTCTTCTGCCCTTTATTGAGCCGTTCCGCGCTGAGCAGACCGTCAACACAAACCGCGTTGGTGATCGGATCGCTAAAGGCGAGGGCGTGGCATTCTATTGCTACGCGCCAGAAGCCATCTGGTTCATGCATGACATCGTGCAGCTCGACGAACCGGCACATGATCCGTCCAAATACAACGTGGTCCAAGCCTCTGAAGACCCAGATTGGCTTGCCAAGTCCAAAGTTGAGACGGCTGACGCGCCACGCGAAGTGCAGATCGGATATTCTAAGTCGCTCGAAGAGCGCTCTCCGAACATCGTGAAGTTGCTTAACGGGATTGCGCTGGACACCGATACGGTCAGTGGCTGGGCATTTGAGATGATCGTCAACAACCGTGACGCGGAAGAAGTTGTTCGTGAATGGATTGATGCCAATCCTGAGCGCGTCGATGGCTGGCTCGGCCTAAATTAAGAGTTCTCCCGTTGGACGGTCAGCCTTCCCTTGACGGCTGACGCCACAACTTACCGACGATGCGTGATGCAGCCACGCAAGGAACCTCACGCATCGTCGGTCTTTACGAACTTTTTTCAACAGAGGGGAGGAGGCAATGCTCGACTCAACACAGAGCGTTGACGAGAACGCCCCAGTTTCCATCGAAATTGATGGGGTTTGGAAAATCTTCGGCGCACGCTGGAAAGAAGCGTTGGAAGATATCAAAGCCAATGGCGTCTCGAAATCAGAAGTATTGGAGAAGCGTGGGTGTGTCGTAGGCGTCGCTGACGCCAGTTTCTCCGTCAAACGTGGTGAAATCTTTTGCGTGATGGGCCTGTCGGGGTCTGGCAAGTCTACTTTGGTTCGCCATATCAATCGATTATTGGAACCGTCGGATGGTCGCATTGTCGTCAACGGTTCAGATGTTATGGGCCTGGAGCCTGACGCGCTACGTCATTTCCGCAACGAGAAAATTGCGATGGTGTTTCAGAACTTTGCGCTGATGCCGCACCGATCGGTGTTGGACAATGTGGCGATGCCGCTCGAAATTCGCGGTGTGCCAAAAAACCAGCGTATGCAGAAAGCATCTGATTGTCTTGATTTGGTCGAGCTCTCTGCTTGGGGCAATAAGTTTGCACATGAGCTCTCAGGTGGCATGCAGCAACGGGTTGGTCTGGCAAGGGCACTTGCATCTGATCCTGAAATCTTGCTGATGGATGAACCTTTCAGCGCGCTCGATCCGCTGATCAGACGACAGCTGCAAGAAGAGTTTATGAAGCTGGCGTCGATTATGAAGAAGACCACGGTCTTTATTACGCACGATCTTGAAGAGGCGGTTCGAATTGGTGATCGCATCGCGATCATGAAAGATGGTGTGATCGTACAGATCGGCACGGCTGAAGAGATCATCATGCAACCGGCAGACGACTATGTAGCGGACTTTGTCGCAGGCATTTCTCGCCTGAAAGTCGTCAAAGCCCACGCGGTTATGAAACCGGTCGCCGAGCACGAGGCGGCGCATGGCAAACTGCCTGCTGACGCGCCAGAGTTCGATGAGGATGTCAATCTCAGCATTTTGATTGATGCTGCGATCAAATCGGAAACACCGCTGGCTGTGCTTGATGCAGGCAAGAAACGTATCGGCGTCATTACGCGCGCCGATCTTTTGACAACGATTATCGAAGGGACGGAAACGTCATGACCGTCGAGACCATATCCGGCGCTCCGATCGCCGATGAACCGCAGGCACCTCGCAATGAACGCGAAGCGATGGTGCATGATTTTTCCGAAGTGAATGGCGCCTATTATGCAGACCAATTTCTCAAGATTGGCAGCACAATTCGCTTTACTTGGACATTCAACCTCGCGGCCGCCGTCTTTGGGCCGATTTGGTTTGGCATGCGCCATCTTTGGCATTGGGGCCTTCCTTTCTTGATTTTAGAGGCGGTCGCCATCGTTCAGCTGGCCCGTGGCCTATTTGGAGACTTATCAGCAGATATTCGTGAGCGAATTGTTCAAATCGAACAGACCCTCGAGCAGAGACGCGAGCAGCTCGAGGCGGCGATTGCAAACAACGATGGAAATGTCGATGTGTTCCAGAGAACCATCCAGTCATTAGAGGACGCAATCGGAGGCATTCAAGCGGAGGCGGTTGCGGCTGAAGCGGCCGGGCTTTGGATTGCAATTTCTGGCTTGATATTGCTGCTTGTGGTCAAGTTTGTCGAAGGCGTGACAGCCAACACGTTGCTAGAACGCCGATATTCAGATTGGTTGTCCGACCGCTCCTACCCCAAAGGCATTTCACAACCCAAAACCGCGCTCAGTGCTTTCTTCGTCATTATTGTCTATGTGGTCAGTATCATTCACTACGCGTTCCCAGGTGCGTGGCCAATCTTGGCGCAGTTTCCGGAGCAACAGCCTTGGCGGTTGACGGCCATTGATGGCATCCGAGACTTCTTCAATTACGCCGTAATCAACGGGGAGTGGTTCTTTGACTCCATATCCTACGGCATTCGGGTGATCCTCGATGCGCTGGAAGTCCTGTTCGTCAACACACCATGGATCGTAATTGCGGGTATAATTATTCTGCTGACAGGATTGTCTGCCGGAACCACGGCCGCGATCTACACGGCAGCGTTTCTGCTCTATATCGGGTTTCTGGGTTTTTGGGAAAAGGCGATGACAACGCTTGCCCTACTTGGGACTGCGGCGTGTATCAGTATTTGCCTGGGCATTCCGCTTGGGATGCTATGCGCGCGTCGCGAGCGGCTATACGCGGTGGTGCGCCCGATTATGGATTTCATGCAAACGATGCCGTCTTTTGTGTTCATGATCCCTGTGATTGCCTTCTTTGGCACCGGCAAACCAGCCGCTGTGATCACCACGATGATCTTTGGTGGTACGCCGGTTGTTCGCCTCACCGTGCTTGGTTTGCGCGGGGTTCCGGAACATGTCCGAGAAGCGGCCATCGCGTATGGAGCGTCAAAGTGGTATTTGCTTACCAAGGTTGATCTTCCCTTGGCGGCGCCTTCAATTCGAGCTGGGGTGAACCAAACCATCATGCTCAGCCTTGCTATGGTTGTGGTTGCGTCGCTGATCGGAGCGCGGGGTTTGGGTGAAGATGTGCTAGAAGCCCTGCAATACTCATCCGTTGGTCAGGGTATTCTGGCTGGGTTCTCAATCCTGTTCTGCGCGATGATCTTGAACCGCATTGTTCAAGGTGATCGCACGTAAGGTCAGACACTGTGGCGAAGCAACCAAAACAACAGCCAGTCCCCGACGTGACGATCGTCGGGGCTGGCATCATCGGTGTCTGCTCTGCCCTGGCCTTACAGGAACGTGGGCTGAGCGTCGCTCTGATTGATCGTCACGCACCAGGAAGTGAAACCAGCCATGGAAACGCAGGCATTATTTCTCCCTGGTCTTGTGTGCCACAATCTATGCCCGGCATTTGGAAGTCTGTGCCGAAATGGCTTCTGCATCCGGAGGGCCCACTCCGCATACGTTTGCAAGAAATTCCCAAGTTGTTGCCTTGGGTCGCCGAGTTTTTCGCCAACACACGGCTTGACCGCGTGCACACAATTTCCGATGCAATGGACATGCTGATGCGCGGCAATATGGAAGCATACCGCGATCACTTGAAAGGAACTGGCCGTGAAGATCTTATTCGTGACAGCTGGTTTATAAATGTTTTCAGAAGCCCCGCCAAACCCAATTTGAACGATTTAGGTTGGCGATTGCGCACTGATCGCGGTGCACCAATCGAGATTGTCTCGGGAGATGAGCTTCGCGAAATCGAGCCTGAAGTATCAACGGAGTTCAATCAAGCGATCATCCAAAAAGGTCAGTCTCGTGCAGTCAATCCGGGAGAAGTTTGCCGGGTGCTTGCTGAGAAAGCGTGCCAGCAAGGCGCCGAGCTTATCCGCTGCGACGTCAGACGTCTGAAGCCGCAGGAGACCGGCGCAGTACATCTTGATACAGATATCGGCGAAATCGCTGCTCAAAAAGTCGTACTATGTGGCGGCGTTTGGTCGACGCGGTTGTTGGAGGATTTTGGCGTCAAACTCCCATTGGTTTCGGAACGCGGCTACCACTTGGAGTTCACGGACCCGCAAGTGTCGCTCAACAATTCCATTCTCGATGTTGCTGGTAAGTTCATCATGAGTTCAATGGAAGGCGGAGTGCGTAGCGCTGGCACTTCGGAATTTGCGGATGTGGATGCACCGCCGAACTTCAAACGCGCTGATATTCTCGCGCCTATGTCCAAGCGTCTTATACCACGACTGAACACCGAACACTCACGTCGTTGGGTTGGTGCTCGACCTTCTTTTCCTGACAACCTGCCCGTGATCGGCGCAATGCCGAAGGTCAAAAATCTTTACGGAGCCTTTGGCCATTCGCATTACGGACTTGGCATGGGTCCGGCGACCGCTCGACTGCTAGCCGACAGTATCGTTGGTGTACCAGCAAACGCTGATCGGTCGGCGGTGGCGGTTGAACGGTTTTTATAGGTCGCGCTGTGTCGATGCGGCTTGCGCAGACAGAACTAAACTCAAACGCTTTGAAGCTTCACAATATTCCCCTAGCGCTTCTTGTTGAGAGGCTACGCGCGCGAACGCTTTCGTCTTTGGTTTTGACCGATCATTTTCTGGAGAGAATTGCGCGACTGAACACAAGCCTCAATGCCTACATGACTGTGACCGCTGACTCCGCGCGCGATCAGGCCGAGCGCGCCGATTGGGAATTGGTACGCGGGCAGGATCGTGGTGTGTTGCACGGCATACCGATCGCGCTCAAAGACAACATCGATACAAAGGGTGTTCGTACCACACGCGGCGCATGGTCCTTTAGGGATCATGTGCCCGACAGTGACGCGGCTGTGGTTCAGAGATTGACGGAAGCTGGCGCGGTTGTTTTGGGCAAAACGGCGATGCATGAATTTGCCTACGGGATGAACGGCATCAACCCCCACTTTGGTGCCACGCGCAATCCCTGGAACCTGGATATGGATGCCGGAGGATCGAGCAGCGGCTCCGCAGCAGCTGTTGCGGCAGGTCTTGCAATTGCGGCTCTGGGCACGGACACCGGTGGATCTGTTCGACAACCCGCGCATTCCTGTGGCGTGGTGGGTTTCAAGCCAAGTTTCGGCACCATCAATCAATCCGGTGTTTATCCGTTAGTCCCCAGCATGGATCATGTTGGCGTCATTGCACAAACGGTGTCTGACACGCGCGCCGTATTCGAGCAGTTGTTGGAAAAATCGAACACATCCTCAACGACATTGGTACGTGATTTGATACATGGCCAGGTCACCGCCTGTGATCTGCTAAATATGCGTTTAGGAATTGACCGCATCGCCTTCTTTGAAGGCGATAGTCGCGTCGTCGGTGCCATTGATCATGCCCTAGCCGCGCTGCAAAACTTGGGCGCAGAGTTAGTTCCCCTGAAAACTGTTGAACTCACGGATGCTTTAAAAGACACCCGTGCAACGTTCAGTGAAGCCAACAGTTTACTTTGGCCCTTGTTTGAAACAGATCGCGACTTGTTTGGCAAAGATGTTGCAGCCAAGGTTTTGCAGGCGCGACACCTGACACATCAAGACTACCAAGACGCGCAAAGACGCCGCGCAAGCTACCGGCAAGCTATTGAACAGGCGTTTTTGCTCTGCGACGTCCTCGCCTTACCTACGTCAACAACAGCAGCTGCACCGATCAACGATCGCCCAAAGGATCACGCGCACCTCGCCTGGCGCAACTGTGGTCTTTTTAACTTCACTGGTCATCCCGCGATTTCGATCCCCGCTGGTAGATTGGGCACTGGTTTGCCGATTGGATTGATGCTTGTCGCACCGCTTGGCCAGGACGCGCGTTTGCTTGCGATGGCAAGCGGCATTGAAGCTGTATTGCCCAGTATTGGAAGGGCCCCTGAACATGAATGAGCTACTGAATATGCAGGACTTGATTGATAGTCGCACCGTTACGCGTTCGCTGCCCGAGTTGATCGAAGAGTTGCCCCGTATATTGGCATCGCCCAAAATCCAAGGAACACTTTGTGGTATCTCCATTCGACCAGAACATAGCAAGCGCCGCCTCTGCAAAGACCTGCACGTCTCTGCGGCGTTGGGCGCGACCGGTGATCTCTGGGTAGACGATGGGTGGATGAAGGACGCCAACGGTGCGCCGCATCCTGACATTCAACTCACGCTGATAAACTCAAGATGTATAAATTTCATCGCTGGTGGCGCGCATCGATGGCATCTTGCTGGTGACAATTTAGCCGTCGATCTTGATTTGAGCGAAGAGAACTTACCTGTTGGACAGAAACTACAGATAGGCGACGCCATAATTCAAATTACAGACGTTTGGCACGGACCCTGCAACAAATTTCTTGATCGTTTTGGACGCGATGCGGTGCGTTTCACAGCAGGGCAGAAATGGCGCCGTTATCGCTTACGTGGTGTTCATGCAAAAGTCACCAGAGACGGCGACATCCGTGTCGGATGCGTTGTGAAAAAGATCTGAAACAAAAAACGAGGATTAGAATGCGCTCTTTAACTGATCGCGTCCGACAGGAGATCGAAGACTTACATGTATTCTTTACAGAATGGTTCAACGGCGCCAATGAAGAATCCGAGCTGGAGACCTATCTGCTACCGCGATTTCATTCGGACTTCACATTTATCTCGCCTGACGGTGTAATTTCGGACGCTACCGAATTGGAAACTGGCTTCCGAAACGGATTCGGTAAGAGCCCGGGCTTTCGCATCCTGATACGCGATGTCTTGGTTCGTTTTGTCGAAGGCGATCATGTGCTGGCGACATACACGGAATGGCAAACGGGCGCGAAGAACGCCGCGCGGCCTAACAACGCGCGCTGCTCGACTGTCTTTTTGGCTGTGCGCGAACATATCCGGTGGCTGCATTTGCAGGAAACCTGGCTGCCGGAAGCGGTACAGGCTGCCGGCCCTTTTGATGTTTGAATCCTAAGGCGGCAAAACACGCTTCTACATCAAGGGAAACTCGACATGCCTATATCCGAGTTCAGTCGTGAATACCGCCGACAATTCGGGCGTCCGCCAATGCAGGACATCGAGTCCACAGCGGAGATATTCATCATCGATGGAAGCCTTTGAAGTATTAGTTTTGTTGCTGACGGCCCATTGCGGACACTCGACCGTGGATCCGGATGCCGCAGTGGCAGCCCGCTTAACTGCCATTCGCCGCAGGCGCGAAATCACCTGCCATCCGAACTGGCAATATGCGGGACAAAAGCGGACTAACGTATCAATAAAACGAATGTCCGCTTTGAAGTCTTGCAATTCAGCACTCGAGTCTTCCGCAATAAGGCAGGCGGAATGGCAGCTGGCTTTTGCGGCTAATGCCCTGGATTTTCGAGCTCTGTGTCTTCGTCTCCTGTGTCGAACTTTTGCGCCCAGGCCAGCGAGAGTGCCGTATCGCCCTTTTGCCTGCGCCATTGGCGGATCGCGTTTCTGAGACCTGCGCGCGCTGTGGTCGTTGCTGGTGTCTGCCATGCGTCAGGCTCAAGAGACCGCCCAAGCGCGGACCAGACGTCTTGCTTTTGTTGCACATAGCCTTCGGGGCCCCACTCCGACAGAAGCGCTTGAAACGCGTCAAACGCGACCGCATCAAAATCCTTGTCTTCTCCGAGCCGCCCCATCACCGGGCTCTTTGGGTGAAACCCGCAGCATGGTGTCCATCCCTTAGGGATCGGCGTGCTGGCCGCATGGGTGCGTTTGACGCGGATCAACTTTGGCAACACATGGGTGTGTGGGCCTTCGGGGGATTTGCCGCCGGTGTCAGGGCCTCCAATCATCTGATAGACTTCCACCCGGCCCAAGCGCGTCAGCGCAACACGGTGCGGATGCGCCTCCAGAATGGCGCCCATGGTCGGGTTGCCATGTTCCATCAAA
>JBCDDS010000093.1:0-14195 GCA_039180185.1 Pseudomonadota bacterium
CCTGCTATGATCCGTGCAGCCGCGAAAAACCACGGCTTCGTCAATGTGATCGTTGATGTGGAGGATTATGCGGCGCTTCTTGATGAATTAGCCGCCAATGACGGGCAAACCAGCCTAAGCTTTCGCCAAAGAATGGCGCAAAACGCATATGCTCGTACCGCCGCCTATGATGCGGCAGTATCAAACTGGATGGCAGGTGCAATTGATGTGCCAGAACCACGACGACGCGCTTTGGCCGGCGAATTGGCGCAAAGGCTACGCTATGGTGAAAACCCACATCAGAGTGCTGCGTTTTACACCGATGGGTCAGCACGACCTGGGGTGGCCACGGCCAAACAGCTTCAGGGCAAAGAGCTGAGCTACAACAATATCAATGACACGGACGCTGCGTTTGAACTGGTCAGCGAATTTGGTGCGGAAAATGGACCGGCCTGCGTCATCATCAAACATGCGAATCCATGCGGCGTGGCGCGCGGTGATACGCTTTTGGAAGCTTATGGCCGGGCGTTTGATTGTGATCGAACGTCCGCCTTCGGCGGTATTATCGCAATGAACCAACCGCTCGATGGCGAAACAGCCGAGGCGATTGCGCGGATTTTCACTGAGGTTGTGATTGCACCGGGTGCTGACGCGACGGCGCGTGAGATTTTTGCGGCCAAGAAAAACTTGCGGTTGCTTGTGACCGATGGGCTGGCTGACCCAGCAAGTGCGTCTTTAACGATCAAGCAAGTGGCGGGTGGTTTTTTGGCGCAGGACAAGGACAATGGTGTGCTTGATGATGGCACATTGAAAGTAGTCACCAAACGCGCACCGACTGACGCTGAGCTGGCCGATCTGAAATTCGCGTGGCGCGTGGCAAAACATGTGAAATCCAACGCCATCGTCTATGTCAAAGACGGCGCAACCGTGGGTATCGGCGCCGGTCAGATGAGCCGCGTCGATAGTTGTCGGATCGCCGCACGCAAGGCCGAGGATATGGCGGCAGAGCTCGGCCTTGATGCGCCGCTTACCCAAGGCAGCGTCGTTGCATCAGATGCGTTTTTTCCTTTTTCGGATGGTCTTTTGACCGCGGCGGAGGCCGGTGCGACAGCTGTAATACATCCAGGTGGGTCAATGCGTGATGAGGATGTAATTAAAGCTGCTGATGAGGCAGGCCTTGCCATGGTGTTGACCGGCATGCGCCATTTCCGGCACTAACCGCAAAAACCTTTGGAGCAGCCCATGCGCCTTGTCGCCATCGTCGCAGCAATCGTTTTTGTGATCGATCAAGTCATTAAGTACTGGGTCGTACATGTTCTTAATCTGAAGGAAGTTCGGGCAATTGATGTTTTCCCTCCATATCTGAACTTCCGCATGGCTTGGAATACAGGGATCAATTTCGGTATTTTTTCTGGCGCCAGCCCGATTGTCTGGATCCTCGTGGCGTTTGCGATTGTTGGTTTCGTGCTTTGGTGGGTGTTCAAGGACCCTCAGGGCAAATGGCAGCTAATCTCGGCCGGTCTTTTGGTTGGAGGCGCGCTTGGCAACGTCGTTGATCGTATTATCTACGGCGCCGTCGCGGATTTCCTCAATATGTCTTGCTGCGGCTGGAACAACCCAACCGCTTTCAACGTTGCTGATATCTCGATCTTTGCCGGCGCGATCGGCCTGGTTTTGTTCACCAAGGACAAAGATAAAAAGGCCGCGTGACGTAAGTGATAGTTTGCGGTAGAAACGGTTGATCGCTTGAGGAGTGGGGTCATGCGCGCAACATTAGTGACAGTTTTAGTCGCAGCAGTGGCTTTGACCGCCTGTTCCAGAAAGAAGGACGAGGATATCGTTCTGACCCGGTTGAAGGACAACGGGCCAGGCCCGAATGAGTTTTCAATCGTTCCGGGCAAGCCACTTCAACCGCCAGAAGACTTCAGTTCACTTCCAACTCCAACACCCGGCGGATCAAACATTACAGATCAAACGCCTCTGCAGGACGGCATCGCGGCCCTGGGCGGTAATCCAAACGCAGTGACATCATCAGCGCCATCTGCAAGCGATGGTGCTTTAATAAATCACTCTCGGCGTTTCGGATCGCAAGGCAACATCAGAGAAGTGCTTGCCGCAGAAGATGTCGATATCCGCCGCAGACGCGGTCGCGTCAATATTCTGAACCTTGGTCAGAATGATGACTACACACTAGCCTACAAACGGCAGTGGCTAGACTCGCAGGAAGAGGAAAAGCGTCTACGCAATCTTGGCATTCAAACCCCGTCTGCGCCGCCCGTTCTACCTGGTCGACGTCGTCGTTAGTTTGTAAGCTCACATCCAAGTCAGATCAGTTGAAACCGGCGTGATAAGCCGTATCTATGCTGGTATTACTTTGGATCGGAGCACTAACATGCGCTTTTTTGTTTCAGCAGTTATGCTGTTCACGATTGGTCTTTTGCCGGCGAAGGCAAGTGATCAAGTAACTGCCTACAAGCTTGATAATGGCATGGATGTTGTGGTCATCGAAGACCACAGGGCCCCGGTTGTCGTTCATATGGTCTGGTATCGTGCGGGCTCTGCAGACGAAAAGCCCGGTGTTTCAGGAGTTGCACATTTTTTGGAGCATTTGCTTTTCAAGGGCACAGAAACGCTCGAACCCGGTGAGTTTTCCGCAACAGTGGCGCGTAATGGAGGAACAGACAACGCATTCACCTCTTACGATTACACGGCGTATTTCCAAAGAGTGGCGGCAGATCGTCTTGAACTGATGATGCAGATGGAAAGCGACCGTATGGTCAATATCCAGCTTACCGAGGCAGAAGCATTAACAGAGCGCGATGTGATCATCGAAGAGCGTAACCAGAGGGTTGAGAACAATCCATCGGCACTTTTTCGGGAACAGCAGAATGCAGCGCAGTATTTGAACCATCGCTACGGCATACCAATTATTGGCTGGCAACATGAAATGAGTGAACTCAGCCTGGAAGATGCGTTGGACTTTTATCAAACCTACTATTCTCCGAATAACGCCATTCTTGTTGTCGCTGGCGACGTAGAGCCCGAAAATGTTCTGAGTTTGGCAAAGAAATACTACGGAGGCATTCCTGCTAGTTCTGACCTCCCTGAACGCAGCCGCCCTCAAGAACCAAAACAACTGGCCGAGCGGCGGTTGAGTTTCGAGGACCCGCGCGTGGCGCAGCCTTATGTTACACGTTCTTACCTTGCTCAGGAGCGTGATAGCGGCGCACAGCAGAAAGCCGCGGCATTGAGCGTTTTGGCCCAAGTGTTGGGTGGTGGAAACACTTCCGTTCTAACCCAAAAACTTCAGTTTGATAGCAACGTCTCAGTTTACACCAACGCTTACTATAGAGGTGGATCACTCGATGATACGACCTTCAATCTGTCCGTGGTGCCCGCAGCGGGCGTAAGTCTTGAAGAAGCAGAGGCGGCGATGGACCAGGCGATTGCCGAGTTTATGGAAGACGGCGTGGATCTTGACCAGCTTGAGAGGATCAAAGCTCAAATACGGGCCTCAGAGATTTACGTCCGCGACAGCGTCGGATCCTTAGCTAACAGGTACGGTAGAGCGTTGTCCATCGGCCTTACAGTGGACGATGTACAAGCTTGGCCAGAAGTTCTCGCAGCAGTCACGGCAGATGACGTCATGGCTGCAGCAAAAGAGGTATTCTCGACCGACACAAACTCTGTAACCGGTTATGTGCAAGGTCCGGCTGCTAACACCAATGAGGCAACCCAATGATGCGTTATTTTCTTATAGTTGCGCTTGCACTTTTCACGCTTCCCGCACGGGCAGATGTTGATATTCAGGAGATAACTACTCCAGGCGGGCTTAACGCCTGGTTGGTCGAGGACCATTCTATCCCGTTCGTTGCATTAGAACTCCGTTTTCGCGGCGGAGCGTCACTTGATCTGCCTGGAAAGCGTGGCGCGACAAACCTGATGACCGCCTTATTGGAAGAGGGCGCCGGCGATCTTGACGCGCGGGCTTTTGCACGAGAGGCAGAGGGGCTTGCCGCAACGTTTACTTTTGACGTCGGCGCGGACTCAGTTTCTGTTTCAGCGAGGTTCTTGACGGAAAACCGCGATGAAGCGCTGGAGCTTTTGCGGCAAACTTTGGTAAGCCCGCGTTTTGACGAAGACGCGATCGAACGGGTTCGCGCACAGATCCTTTCAATCATCAGATCAGATGCAACGGATCCCTCAAAGATTGCCGGCGAAGCTGTGGCTGAGCTTCTTTACGGCGATCATCCATACGGAAGTTCACAAAACGGAACGCTGGAAAGTGTTGGCGCGCTGACACGCGATGACGTCGTAGCAGCCCACCTTGCGGCACTTGCGCGCGACCGCATCTACGTCAGCGCGGTCGGTGACATAGATGCTGAGGAATTTGCAGAAGTTCTTGATAATCTGTTGGGTGAACTGCCGGCAACCGGAGGCGAAATGCCAATTGATGTAGAGGCTAATCTACCTGGTGGCGTAGAGCTTGTTGATTATGAAACACCGCAGTCCATCGCTACATTTGCGCAGCCCGGAATTGATCGTGAGCATCCCGATTTCTTCGCTGCCTTCGTGTTGAATCACATTCTCGGCGGCGGCGGGTTCGAAAGCCGTCTCATGCAAGAAGTGCGCGAAAAACGAGGGCTGACATACGGAGTGTATTCCTATCTTGCCGATCGTGATCATTCGCAGCTTTGGATGGGTCGCGTCGCCTCCGCAAACGAGCGTGTCGCGGAAGCTGTTGAAGTGATCAAGGCCGAATGGAAACGCATTCGCGAGGAAGGTGTCACAGAGCAAGAGCTAGACGATGCGAAAACCTACCTCACTGGCGCCTACCCGCTGCGTTTTGATAGTAATCAGTCGATTGCCAACATCGCCGTTGGCATGCAGATGGACGGTCGAGGCGTAGAGTACATTGCTAACCGTAATGACCAAGTGAATGCAGTAACGATCGAAGACGTAAAGCGCGTGGCCCAGGAGTTTTTGGACCCCGAGCGTTTGACCTTCATCGTAGTGGGGCAGCCAGAAGGTCTTTCAGACACCGTGAACTAGCCTTACAGGGTTGCGGCCAGTTTTGCGCCTAGCGCGGGATCGGCATTCTGAAGGGGCGGGCGCAGGTTTAGCCAGCGCTCTTCGTCGGTCTGTTGTGCTTTCAACGCTTTAAGCGCAGGTATCAAGCCACCAGCTTGAACAGCTTGACGGTGTGCATTGATTGGTACCATTGCTGCTTCTGCCGATTCCCAATCACCTGCACGCATCAGATCGTAAGCGGCGCGAATAGCGGCCTGATTGGAGTTGCAACTCGCCGAGATACAACCGCCCCCACCCAATTTAATCGCATCGGCCATAAAGCTCTCAGAGCCTGGAAATACCGATATCCCCGGCGCAGATTCTATAACGGCTTTGGTGTTTTCCCAATTGCCAGAGCTGTCCTTGTAGGCGACGACGACCTCTGGGTAGGCCTCATTCAAGCGCGCGGCCAGAGCGGGCGTAACACCAACCGTCGTATTCTGCGGGATGTGATAAAGGCAAAGTTTGAACGTGTCTGTTCCGATGGCCTCGATAAGCTGACTGAAGTATCGATAAAGCCCCTCATCCTTTGCGTCCGAGAAGAAAAACGGCGGTAAAACCATGACTGCCGCGCAACCCAGATCCACCGCGTGACGACATAGTGTCAGCGTATCCTCAAAGGCGCAGAGCCCTGTTCCGGGCATGAGTTGATTGGCTTTTGCCGTTCCGGAGCTCACAAGTAGTTCCAAAACGCGTTTGCGTTCTGCGATTGTATGACTGGTGGCTTCGCTTGTCGTTCCAAAAGGCGAAAGATAATGCACTCCACCGGTCAAGCAGTCGGCCGCGTGTTTTACATAGAGATCGTCCGCAATGCTCAAGTCATCGTTGAACGGTGTTAGTAGCGGTGTGACGATCCCCTGAAAACGGTCAGCCATAGTGATTTCCTTCAGTATCCACGGGTCGGGTCGACCACATTTTGCAGAGTTGCGCGAGCCTGCCAACGCTTCAAATTTGCAAGAAACATGTCGAAAGACGCAAGATCCCAGCCTTCGTAAACGGCCGAAGCGTGCGGGGAGATAATGGTGTTAGGCAAATCCCAGTATGGGCTGTCTTCCGGCAAAGGCTCAGTTTCAAAAACGTCAAAAGCTGCACCTGCGATTTCTCCCTTTCGCATGGCTTCGATCGCGGCGGAAGGCACGATCACTCCGCCACGCGACACATCTACCAAGATGGCAGACGATTTCATTGCTTTGAATGCAGCCGCGTCCACCAAACCCAAAGTCGAGGCCAGACGGGGTACGCAGATGCAGATCAAATCGGCGCGCGTCCAGAGATTTGGCAAGTCCGACGCGGCAAAAACCTCATCCACATTGTCAACCGCTTGAGGTCGGGCGCGTGTGCCAATCACGTGCATGCCGAACGCTTTGGCACGCGCTGCGACCGCCTTGCCCGTCTCGCCAAGACCCACCAAAAGCAGCGTCTTGTCGCGCAGCGGTTTCACCATCTTGATCGGCCAATCGTGGGCTTTCTTATCTCGCTGCAACCCTTCGACATCGAGAGTGAAGTGCAATGCGCAGCCAAAGACAAACTCCGCCATCATCGCAGACGCGACTCCAGCGGAGTTTGTTACTGTCACGCGAGACGTGTCCCATTTGCCCAAGTGATCGCAGCCAGAGCCACCGACCGATATCCAACGCGGCCCGTCTTCCGACAGCAGTGCTTCGGTCGGAAAAGGGGAGCTATCGAAACGCACTGAAAAAACGACATCGGGTTTGAAGTTACTTACAGCGGCTTCAAGCTCTTGGTTGCTATGGCAGCACAGCACCTCTGTTGCCGGAATAGTGTCTTTTATGCGCGTTAGGAGAGCTTCGGTTTCGTCGTTGTGAATTGCGACGCGAACTGTGTTTTTCATTTGTCTTCTGCCTCGCGAACAAGCGCAGAGAGTTCAGAAAAGGAGCAGTCTTTTTCCAGCAGTCGATGCCGCATGGTCCAGATCGAATCGATGCGTGGTTTTGAGAGCGCCCGCTCACAAAATAGATGAAACTTCTCCTCGACCTCCTGCTCGGTGCGCCAAGCCTCTGGCCCACCCGTCGCATGTATATCGCCAGACTCCAACCGTGTGCCGTCACGCAGCACGACCTCTATGTCCGACCAACGGCCATCCGGAAATCGTTTGTTGTGTTTGTCGGCAGAGACAGCAGAAATTCTTGGAATGATCGCCGCAACCTCTGGGTCTTGTAGCCCTTCTTGCGCCACATGCAGTGGACCAACAACGCCATGTTTCAGCATTACCGCGAGGGCAAAATGAAGCGAGTATTGCGCCTGCGTGGACGTGTCCGGCACGCCAGCGAAAAGTCGAGACGCCTCATCGAACGTGCGCACTTCGATCGAGGCGACCGTGTCCGGTGTAACGCCGTCATTTTCCAGCATGATCTTGCGCAGCGCATCAAGCGCCGCATGCGCCCAGCGACAAATCGGATATGGTTTAATGTAGTTAAGCGAGAGGGTCCATTTACTGTTCAGGTCTTTCCAATAGGGTGCAACTGTTTCTGCCTCCACCGTAACCGCGGGAGCACCAGTAAACCCACGCAGTGCCAAAAGAGCTGCAGATGACCCAACCAACGCGCCCATACCGGAGCCATCATGCAACATGGTCGGGTTATCAATCTCGCGCATCATCTGGCTACGCGGACCATGATATTCAGCAATGCCAAGGGCCTGGCGCAAATGTTCCGCTGACGCCTCTTCAAGCCGACACCCAAGCGCGGCAACGCCAAGCGCATTCCAAGCCCCGGAGGTATGATAGTCGGTGACCGTTGCGTGGAGCGATAGACCGGCACGCGTGGCCAACTCATAGGCCATTACCATGGCCCTCAATGCGTCACGACCAGACAGGTCCGGATGCCGTTCCGCGAAAGCAAAAAGTGCTGGAACGACGGCGCATCCTATGTGGCCCTTGGTAGGATTGTATCCGTCATGACCATCCAGATTGTCGATCTGTGTGGCCAAAGCCCAGGCGGCCCCTGGGATGCTCACGACGCGCCCGTCAAACAGCATCGGTGCAGCGTTGGCTGTTGAACCAGCCCCGTGAAAGTCGACCGCGAAATCACGGACAATCTGACCAACTTCAAGCTCCATCGCGCCTACGGCGACACCAAGCGTGTCGATCAAGAGCATCGCCGCGTGGGATAGAGCATCCTCCGGAACGTGAGACAGATCACCAAGTGCAAAGTCAGCGATTGCGGCAAACCGCGCCGGATTGGGTTCCGCGACTTCGTTCAATGAGACATTCATGCCTTCGTCCTTTCAAACAGCGACCCAAAGCCTTTTAGCGGCAACGTGTGGTTCATCATTTCAAGTGTCTGGAACATCATCGCCTGATTGGATGTGACCACGGGCTTTCGCACCTCTTTCTCAAGCCTCTCTATGATTTCGACGCCGCGCATGTCTGTACACGACAAAACAATCGCCTCTGCATCAGGGTGATCCGCTTTTCTGCCGAGTTCCAGCACGGCTTCTGGCTCCAAGGCACCCTGACCCAGATTGCCAAGCCGCTCTGACACTTCAGCACGATTGGCGGTCTCAAAGCCTTCGTCAGCTAGAAAGGAGATCGCCTCTTCGTTCAGACTTGGCACGTAAGGTGATGCAAATCCAATCTTCCTGACCTTCAAGCGTTTTAGCGCGTGGACGAGTGCACCAGCGGCAGTTACGGTGCTGGCGCCAGATTGTTCTGCAATCGTCTTGGCAAGCTCTCGATCAAATACAGGGCCATGAGCCAACGTTGCCGAGGTGCAACCATACATGACAACATTGGGTTTTACGCCGAGTATGAGACGCAAGGGTTCGGTCATGTCAGAGGCGCCGAGTTGCGCCATTTGCGCCTCGTCAGGAACTTCGTCTTCGTCGTAACCACCCAATCGCGCGAAATGCAGTGCAACCCCCTCCGGTCGCATCATCATCAGGTCAGGTTCTAGATTGGTGTTGGTATAGGGCACAAAAACCCCAATACGTGCGCGTCCTCGATTTTCATACGGCATCCAGATACGCCTTTCTGATCATCTCTGCGGCCTTCGTCATGTCTCCCTCATCGGCAACCGTTACGCGAAGGCAGTCGGGGAGCCCTGCGCCGGCTTGTGGTCTAGCAAAGATACCTTCTGCACGCAGGCGTGCGTCAATGTTTGAGGCCTGCGAAGTGGAAGCAAAGCGCAACAACGCAAAATTGGTAAAACTGTCCAGCACGGAAACGCCCAAGTCCCGCATCTCAGAGATAAATGCATCGCGAACTCGTGCCGTTTCGGTACATGTGGCTTGCATGTAATCGTGATCATTGAGCGCTGCCAAAGCCGCTATCTGCGACAGATAGGAAACATTATTGGGGTTCATGACCTTGCGAACCTGATCGCGAATAAAGGGTGGAAAATAGCCCCATCCCACGCGCATACCTGCCAGCCCGTAGGCCTTGGAAAACGTACGTAGCAGTACGGTATTTCCACGATCAATCAGGTCAAACATAGGCTCCCCTAAATAATCAGAAAACTCTCCGTAGGCCTCATCCAAGATCAAAAGTATATCTTCCGAGAGTTCTTGCCGCAGGCGCAAAAGCTCTATTCGAGGTAATCTTGTACCCGTTGGGTTTCCCGGATTGGCTAGAAACAGGATCCGCGTTTCGGGCGTTACACCAGCGAGAAGCGTATCCACATCTGCCTCAAGATTGCTTTCCGGTGCTTTGTCAAAACGTGCGCCCGTCATAATCGTGGCAGATCTGAAAAACGGATAAGCATGTGCTGGTGCCAGTGCTGCATCCCCGTCGCCCAGAAAGGCGCGCGCCAAGCACCCGATCAGATCAAGCGATCCATTACCGCATAGGATCATGTCAGGATTTATACAGCAGCGCGCGGCCAAGACCCGTCGAAGATCTGTCCAATCCGGATCAGGATAAGCATGAGAGGCCGTTACAGCCTGAGCGACCGCTGCCGGAACACTGGGCGCAGGACCACGCATGCTCTCGTTCTGAGACAGAGAAATGAGGCGCTTGCCTTCTGGCGTTGAGAGATCGGCCAGGGCATAGGGCGCCATGTTGGCGATATGAGGTTGCGGTTTCATGATGTCTCGCCCTCCCATTCGAAAATCGAGCGCGCGGCGTCCTGCGATATCAACCCTTCATTTACGTCACGACGTACGGCGTCCGGATCACGCTGCTCGGGCGGGCCAAACCCACCGCCTCCAGGCGTCTCCAGGATCATTGTTTGATCGGCTGGCACGGTGAACTCTCCCTTGCTCGGCAAGTCTTCTCCTTCCGCTCCGATACGCATACGCCCGAGTGCGCCAGCCTGCCCACCATGTCGACCGGCAGCGGCGAAGCGGATGCGTTCTACAGAAGGGAAAACCATAAATGGCTGACCATTTGAGGAGCTGATCTCGATATGCTGACCAAGTCCACCGCGATGCCTTCCCGCCCCGCCGCTATCCGGTCGCAGCTCACGTTTCGTGATCAGAACCGGCGCCACCGCTTCTGTGGTTTCCACCTGACTGCCCCAAACCCCACTTGGAAAAGCAGTCGCTGACAGCCCGTCCTTGACAGGTCGCGCGCCGGTGCCTCCGTTGAACACGAGCTCTAGCGCGAACCGTTCTCCAACATCGCGCGCGACGTCTGCGGTGTGCCGCATTGGCAAGTCATAAAGACAAGACGCCCCCTCGGCAGGTACGCGATCCGGCAATGCCTGCGCCAAAGCACCGTAAACCAGATCCGGCGTCATCTGGCCCAGTGAATGACGCATGGCAACAGGTGCGGGTGGCTGCGCGTTCAAAATACAGCCCTTTGGACCAGTGACGCGGAACGGTTCAAGCGATCCGGCATTGTTCGGGATATCAGCCCCGATCACACAACGCATGGCGAACACGGAATACGCAGTGGCATAATTCAGCGGTACATTGATGCCCTTGGAAGAGCATCCATCCGTACCTGTATAGTCAAGGGTGACGTGATCATCTGAAACCTCCAGTGTCGCAGCAAGACGGATGGGCGTGTCATAGCCATCGACCATGAGTTCGCTGTGATAAACGCCGTTGGGCACGTCCGCGATAGCCTCAATCGTTCCGCGCCGCGAGGTCTCGATGATGTAGTCTGCAAGGATGTCTAAGTCGTCGAGATCAAACTCCTGCATCATGCTGGCAAGCCGTTCCGCGCCTGTCTCACAGCAGGCAATCAGCGCATATATGTCGCCCTCATTTGCGACAGGTTCTCGTGAGTTTGCTTTCACGATTTCCATCAGGAAAGCGTTGATTTCACCGCAATCCACAAGCTTGCAAGGTGGGACGAGCAAACCCTCGTCAAACACATCTGAGCCTTCTGGTCCCATGCCCTTGCCGCCCAGATCAGCGAGATGAGATGTGCAGGAGGTGAAGCCTATGACGCGATCTCGGTGAAAAACCGGTTGCATTAAAAGGAAGTCGTTGAGGTGACCAGAGGCCAGCCAGGGGTCGTTGGTCATGTAGATATCGCCTGGCTGCATATTCTGGATGGTAAATCGATCAAGCAGATTTTTGACTGCCTCAGCCATGGTGTTGATATGCCCTGGCGTTCCCGTCACGGCCTGCGCAAGCATACGCCCCCGTATATCAAAGATGCCGGCAGAGATATCCCCGCTTTCACGCACAATGGGGCTAAACGCCGCCCGGATCAGCGCTTGACCCTGTTCCTCAACGAAAGCAAGCAACCGGTTCCACATCACCTGCAGGCGGGTCTTTGGAGTGTCGCTCATGTCGAGGCTCCCTCGTGTTCAAGAACTAGATTGCCCATAGCGTCCACCGCGGCCGAAAAGTCAGCGCTGACATAAGTGGTGGTTTGCGGCTCTACGATAAGGGCCGGGCCCTTGATCGTAGCGCCACGTTTGAGCGAGGCGCGATCAAAGACGGCGGTCTCGCGCTTCTTGTTCGAGATTTCACAGAACGTTCGTGCCGCTCGATCCGGTTTCGGCGTGAAGTGTTCAGTTATGCTCTGTGGTGGAGTAACGGCCTCTGCTGGTGTCGAAACCTGCACAGACCAATTCAAGACCTCTATCCGCATGCCGGGTACTTCTCGCGCAAACTGGCGACTGTACTCGGTTTCAAACAAGTCACGAATTTCAGGCAGATCGGCGTCGTTCAACTCCCGATCAGGAAGCCCAATCTCGATTTCGTGGCCTTGCCCATGGTAGCGCATGAAGGCGATTCGGCGTGTGAACAGGGCACTGTCCGGCGCTCCAGCGCTTACGACCTCGGTGGCTTCTGTCAGCATATCGGCAAAGAGCGCATTGACCCCTGCCGCGTCGAAAGCATCAAGGCTGGCATAACGGCTGCGCACGATCTCGAACGACACTGGCGCGCGCAAGAAGCCGACAGCAGAACCGACGCCGGGATCGCGCGGCACCACGATACGACCAACACCTGATCGTCGCGCAACACGTGTCGCGTGCAATGGACCGTTACCACCGAAAGCAATCATGGTGCGTGTACTCAGGTCCTTACCTGATTCCACGGCATGCATCCGACCAGCCGCCGCCATATTCTCATCCACGATCTCGCTTACGCCGCTCGCGGCTTCCATGGCGCCAACGCCAAGCGGCGTGCCAACTTTTTCCGCAATACTGTCTTCCGCAGCGGCGGCATCTACGGCCAGGCGGCCCTCGGCGAATTTGGCAGGTTCAATCAGGCCCTGAAGGATATCGGCGTCCGTAACAGTCGGCTCGACACCGCCGTTGCCAAAGGCCGCAGGTCCCGGCACGCTTCCCGCACTTTCGGGTCCGATCTGCACACGACCAAGCCGGTCCACCGACGCGATAGACCCCCCTCCTGCGCCTATTTCGATCATCTCCATCACGGGAATGCGCACCGGCATGCCGGAGCCCTTAATAAAACGCTCAGCGCGAGCTATTTCAAAGCGCCGCGCGCTCTGGGCTTTGTACTGATCAATCAGACAGAGTTTCGCCGTCGTGCCGCCCATATCAAATGAAAGCACGTCGGTGAGACCCAACTCTGCTGCGATACGTGCGGCCAATATTGCTCCACCGGCCGGGCCGGATTCTACCAAGCGGATGGGAAGATGCGCAGCAGTCTGCAAGGTCGTGATCCCGCCACCTGCCGTCATCATCAGGATCGGGCAAGATACGCCACGCGACGCGAACTGGCGGGCGAAGTCGGCCAAATATGCAGCCATCATCGGCTGAATATAGGCGTTTGCGATGGTGGTGCAGAGACGGTCGAACTCACGCACCTCAGGACTTACATCACTGGAGATTGAGATCGCCAGATCAGGAAGCGCGTCTTTTAATAGATCGCGGAGGCGTTGTTCATGGACAGGATTGGCGTAGGCGTGCAAGAGGCAGATGGCGACCGCTTCCGCCTCAAGTTGCTTCAGCTCTCCAACCAAGCTGGGCACGGCCGCCTCGTCCAATCGCCCTAATTCCTCGCCAACCGCCGAAATACGACCGGCGATTGTCAGGCAGCGATCCCGCGTTACCAAAAGATCGGGCTTTGACAGGTTGATGTCGTACTGGCTGTAACGCCGTTCATAGCCGATCTCGAGTATGTCGCGAAAACCTTCGTTTGTGATACTCACCACCCGCGCCCCGCGCCGCTCGATCAATGCATTTGTGGCGAGCGTTGTGCCATGAATGAAACCTGTTACGTCGGCCCATTCGAAACCGGCATCAGAAAGCACACGAGCAACACCATCAATCGCGCCATATGTCGGGTTCTCGGGCGTTGTGGGTGTCTTTTTGGTGGCGAGGATCGCACCGTGCTGACCCATCAATACCGTATCAGTGAACGTGCCGCCGATATCGACGGCCAAGCGTAAATCATTCTTCGATGTCATTCATTGGCTTTCAGAAAACAGCGTCAGCGAAGGCACCGCACAAGGCGGCATGGCTCATATTTCGCTGATCTAGACAACGAGATCGCACCGCTCGGCGCGGCGGTCGTGACGGATATGTTCGATCTGGTCTGTCATCGCTGTCACGCTGCGCCGACGTGACGATTCTGTCAAGCCGCCGCGCCTAGAGGTAATCGAAAGCCCATTCGTTATAGCCGCCTTCGCCGCGATACCAGAGCACCTCGTCCTGGGCCGTCTCGCCATGGTTCCAGCGCAACTTCTTGCCCTCTGCCATGGCTGCACGGACAAGGCGGCGGCGCTTTTGGCTCAGGATGATTTCCTTAGTGAGCAGCGC
>JBCDDS010000094.1:0-14175 GCA_039180185.1 Pseudomonadota bacterium
CATCAAGAATTTGTCCCGTCAGATATCCGTTTGAAAGAGAGGACAGAACCGCTTGAGCGATCTCTTCTGCAAATCCCACACGTCCGACTGGTAGGCTCGCGCCCGTGCTTTCATACATGGCTTCGCGGGCGGCATACTCCATCCCGGCATAAGCCTCAGTTCGGACCATCCCGGGGGACATGCAATTCACACGTACCTTCGGGCCAAGTTCCAGCGCCATAGCGCGCGTCAGGGCCTCAACCGCACCATTCACAGCACCCAGTCCGGCGCAGTTTTCACCGGGTCTGCGGCTCAAGACACCAGAAAATAGCATGATCGCACCACCATCTCGCATCTTTGGTAGAACTTCGCGGGCCGTGACATAAGGGCCAAAGAATTTTGCATCAAACATCGCGCGCAATGGCGCGGTTTCAGCGGTTGCAAACGGACCATGCGCAGCGCTTGAGGCGGAAATGACGAGGTAATCAATTTCGGGCAGCGCAGCCGCCCATGCTTTCACCGAGGCCTCGTCTGTCATATCAACTGCCGCGGCTTCTGCGCCGTGGCCTATTTCATGCGCTGCGCTAGCAAGTTTCTCAGCATTACGGCTGCTGATGATGACCTTCGCGCCAAGCTTGGCGGCCATTTCCGCTGTCGCCCGCCCAAGCCCTGTGGCACCGCCAACAATCAGAACAGTCTTCCCATCGTAGTTCAGCATATCAGTCTCCTCTCGGGTTGCTGCCCAAATTGAGGGTTGCTAGACTATAAGTAAAATGCATAAAAAATATGTACCATGCATAAAAGTAATTTAAATACGGTAGACCTTAACCTCCTCAAGGTCCTGAACGAAATCGAGAAGCAAGGTAGCGTGTCACACGCTGCAAAAGCTTTGGGCGTGGGTCAACCGGCGGTCAGTCAGGCCTTGTCACGGTTGCGCCGAACATTCAACGATCCGCTTTTCGAACGCGGCGAAGGCGGTATGGCGCCGACATCGCGAATGCAAGATCTCATTGTCCCCGTGCGTGCTGCGCTTGAACAAATCGAACAGAGCATATTTGGCGAAAGGAACTTTGACCCCGCACAAACCACCACACGTTACTTTGTCGGCGTCTCGGATTACGTTTCCGCGTTGCTGGTGCCGGAACTGTTGCCCCGTTTTGAGCGCGCAATGCCAAAGGCTGATCTTTCTTTGCGACCATGTGATCGATCGAACGTTTTCAAACTTCTGTCCAACAGCGAAATTGACCTGGCGATAGGGCTTTTCAACAACATACCGCGATGGTTTCGGCGGCGCAGGCTGTTTCGAGAGCGTCACGTCTGTGTCTTCAATCCCGATCTGGTGAATCTGCCTAAAAAGCTCACGCTAAAGAGGTTTGCGGCTTGTGACCATTTGCTAGTGTCGCTCGATGGTTCGCCTTCGGGCTTTGTGGATGAGTTCTTAAAGGGAGCTGGACTGCGAAGGAGGGTTCGTGTCACCACCCCTTATTTCCTTCAGGCAGCCGAGCTTTTACAGTTTTCCCCGCTCATCGCAGCTCTACCAGAAAGAATTGTTTTAAAGAACAAATCGATGATCAATCTTGCGCGGCGCGAGTTACCTTTTCAAACGCCGGAATTTGACATCTCCATGCTTTGGCGCGCCTCCGATGATAGAAACCTTCGTCAGACTGTCCTGCGAGAAATCGTGCTGTCAGCCTCGAGAAACTGAAACTGGTTTAAGGATGCAAAAAAGACCCGCCCTTGGGGGGCAAGGGCGGGAAGTGACACAAATGTGGTTGCGTCACAGGGAGTTCAAGCCACGTATTGCAGCGCCTTGGTCGAGACAACGCCAAGCGCGTGGCAGATATCGCGTGTCAGATCGGGACGGTTGAGCGTGTAGAAGTGAAGGTTATCGACGCCCTCATCCATCAGCGTGCTGCATAGTTCGGTTGCAACGGAGATCGCCAAAAGATCTTCGCGGTCGTCGCGCATCGCTTTTTCAAACGCTTGCTCAAGCCATATCGGTACGTGGGCGCCGCACCGTTTGGCAAACCGCCGCATCCCAGCCCAGTTTTCAATCGGCAGTATTCCAGGTGTGATTGGTGCCTCTATTCCAGCTTTCGCACAAGCGTCTCGGAAGCGTAGAAAGCTCTCAGGTTCAAAGAAGAACTGCGTGATGGCTTCATCGGCGCCGGCGTCGAACTTTCGTTTCAACCACTCAATGTCCGCTTGAGACGATGTCGCTTCAGGATGTTTTTCGGGATATGCGCCGACGCGTATGTTGAAGTTGCCGGTGTTTTTCAGTGCTGTGATCAGAGCGCAACTGTCCTCAAATCCATTTGGGTGTGGTTGAAACTGACCTTCGCCTTTTGGCGGATCACCCCGAAGCGCCACAATATCCTGCACACCCGCCTTCGAGAAATCGTTCGCGATCCGTAGAGTTTCAGCTTGGCTTGCACCCACACAGGTCAGATGTGCTGCAACCCGCAAGCCACTAAAATTGTGCAAGGTTTCTACAACCTCTCGGGTCAGTTTACGTGTTGTTCCGCCAGCCCCGTAAGTGACTGACACGAAACGCGGCTCAAGCGGCGCTAGGGACTGCACTGCGTCCCAAAGTCGAAAAGACGCCTCCAAGGATTTGGGCGGAAAAAACTCGAATGAGATGTTGGGCGCAGACATGAGAAACACCTTTGTTATGGGGTTTCTTCTTTGTCGCAGGCATGATTATATGAAACAACTTCATAATATTCATCTTTTAATTGAGCCTGGCTAATAACAGATGCATATCGATTTTCGACACCTCCGCACCATTCGCGCCATTCACCAGGCCGGTGGGTTGGCGCGCGCAGCTGAGCTTTTGCACATCACTCAGTCGGCGCTCAGCCATCAGATCAAGGGCCTTGAAGATCAATCCGGCGTTGAGCTTTTCGTGCGCCGTTCTAAGCCTCTGAAACTCTCAGCCGCTGGTCTCAGGCTTCTGCGCGTGGCTGAGAAGATACTGCCGGAAATAGAGGCGCTTGAAGCGGAATTTTCAGGTCTGCGTCAGGGCAGCAGCGGACGCTTGCATATCGCCATAGAATGCCACGCCTGTTTTGAATGGCTATTTCCCGTCTTGGAACGGTTCCGTCAGAATTGGGCGGACGTAGATATAGATATTCGTCCCGGTCTTGCTTTTGATGCGTTGCCCGCCTTGCAAAAGGAGGAGGTCGATCTTGTCGTTTCCTCCGATCCTGAAGAGTTGGAGGGTGTGACCTTCCAGCCGCTGTTTGACTATGAACCGCTTTTTGTTGCGGCAAGCCAGCATCCGCTTGCCGCGCGAGATCATGTCGTCGCCGAAGACTTTCGTGGAGAAACCCTGATCACATATCCGGTGGATAGGTCACGGCTGGATGTGTTCACCGAACTTCTGACGCCAGCCAAGGTGGAACCACGTGCCGTGCGTCAGATTGAACTCACCGCCGTCATCCTGCTCCTTGTCGCGTCCAATCGCGGTGTGGCCGTGCTGCCGGACTGGGTTCTGCGTGAACAACGCAGCAGTACGGAATACATAACCCGCAAACTTACACCGAAAGGCGTGACAAAGAGGCTCTATGCCGCGATCCGCACCGATGATGCGCAAAAACCTTTCATGGCGCATCTCATTCGTCTCGCCCGAGAAATCCCGGTGCGTATGCAACGCCCGGCGGATGAAGTTGTATAGGTTGATGTGCGTCTTGTCCGGATCGCAAGAATGCAAGGATTTTTAGAAATGGCCGACATAATGGCCAAGGAACTGCTAACACTTCAAATAGAGGTTTCTCGCGAAACGATTGAATGGGATTTTGGCAAGGAATTGCTCAGCGTTTTCTTAGAACATGATCCTCGATTGAATCCCCAGACCCTCCATGTCTGGCACGATAAGGTTTCAGATTTCCATAGTCTTGAAGACGCAAAGCAGCATTGGGCAGGAATAGCACAGATGAGATCCCATGGCTCAATGCGTGAGTTTCACGTGGGTTTGGAATGGAAACGCCGGTTGACGACCCGTTATCAAGCCGAAATTCGACATGAATCACGAGACATTCGAGGGCACTTGAGACCCGCAACACTGTCTTTTTACGCAAAGCCGCACAAGCAAATCGACTGGAAAGATTTTGCTGAGCGCCTGTATGATCTCACAGAGGCACGCTATGGCTTCTTGCATATAAAACGTGATGCGCACATGCAGTCTGATCTTTCAACTGCTCGTGAACCAACTTGGATCGTTGCTGAGCGCACAAAAAACTCAGTCCCAAATCTTGGTTGGTTCACTTTTATCGGCAACGAGTACTGTGATTTCTTTGAGGTTGAGAAGCTAGAGCGGGCAGGAGCAAAAACGCGACGATTTGATCATGGAATCGCGATCACGCTATCAGGTAATGCAATGGATGTTTGCAACGATTTCGAATCTTTCGACAGCAAGAGAAGTTTTGTTAAGAGAACTTTTGGTGACGGGTTTTTCAGCAAGTAGAGCGGCCTAGTTCCGCCGTGCAGTTTCCGATATGAAACACGAATGCGCCAATTCGACGCAACAGGTCCGCTATGTGTCGGATTCCTGATCCGCATACCACTGTCCACTTTGTATTGCTGTCGCTGACATGCGGCCGATTTGGCCCGGAGGGAGAAGAATGAGCTACAAATCCGATATCGAAATTGCCCGAGAGGCCAAGAAGCGTCCGATCCAGGAAATCGGTGATAATCTTGGTATTCCAACCGAGCATTTGCTGCCTTACGGACATGACAAGGCGAAGGTCAGCCAGGATTACATCAACTCGGTGCAATCGAACGACAACGGTAAGCTCATTCTTGTAACTGCGATCAATCCCACGCCAGCCGGCGAGGGCAAGACGACCACGACGGTTGGTCTGGGCGACGGTCTAAACCGCATCGGCAAAAAAGCTCTGATTTGTATCCGAGAGGCTTCGCTCGGCCCCAATTTCGGAATGAAGGGTGGCGCGGCTGGCGGTGGTTACGCGCAAGTTGTTCCGATGGAGGATATGAACCTCCACTTCACTGGTGATTTCCACGCCATCACATCGGCGCACTCGCTGCTCTCAGCGATGATCGACAACCATATCTACTGGGGCAATGAGCAAGAGATTGATGTACGCCGCGTTCAGTGGAAGCGCGTCGTCGACATGAATGACCGCGCCCTGCGTCAGATCACCTGTTCGCTCGGCGGCGTCGCCAACGGCTTCCCGCGTGAGGCTGGTTTTGACATCACCGTAGCCTCCGAGGTTATGGCGATCCTCTGTCTGGCAAAGGACCTTAAGGACCTTGAAAAACGCCTCGGCGACATGATCGTGGCCTACAGGCGGGATCGTTCACCAGTGTTCTGCCGCGATATCAAGGCAGAGGGTGCGATGACCGTTCTGCTCAAGGACGCGATGCAGCCCAACCTGGTGCAAACGCTCGAAAATAATCCGGCCTTTGTCCATGGCGGCCCGTTCGCCAACATCGCGCATGGTTGTAACTCTGTGATTGCAACAACCACCGCTCTCAAGATCGCTGATTATGTGGTAACCGAGGCGGGCTTTGGTGCGGACCTGGGCGCTGAGAAGTTCATGAACATCAAATGCCGCAAGGCTGGCATTGCGCCATCTGCGGTCGTTCTCGTCGCAACAATCCGTGCGATGAAGATGAACGGCGGCGTGGCCAAGGCCGATCTTGGCCCTGAGAATGTAGAAGCGGTCAAAAACGGCTGCTCAAACCTCGGCCGTCACATCGAAAACGTTAAGTCCTTTGGCGTGCCGGTTGTCGTTGCGATCAACCACTTCGTCACAGACACCGATGCAGAGGTCGATGCGGTCAAGGCTTATGTCGCAGAGCACGGCGCTGAGGCGGTTGTGTCCAAGCACTGGGAATTTGGCTCTGAAGGGTCCGAAGACCTCGCCAAGAAAGTTGTCGAAATTGTCGACGCGGGCAATGCCAACTTTGCGCCGATTTACCCAGACGACATGTCGCTGTTTGAGAAGATTGAAACCATCGCAAAGCGTATCTATCGCGCTGATGAGGTGCTAGCGGATAAGAAAATCCGCGATCAGCTCAAGCTTTGGGAAGAGCAGGGGTACAACAAGCTCCCGATTTGCATGGCCAAGACGCAATACAGCTTTTCCACCGATCCAAACCTGCGCGGCGCACCCACAGGCCACTCTGTTCCGATCCGTGAAGTGCGGCTTTCGGCCGGTGCCGGATTTGTCGTCGTGGTTTGCGGTGAGATCATGACCATGCCTGGTCTCCCGTCTCGCCCTGCGGCAGAAAACATTCACCTTAACGACGACGGCCAGATCGAAGGTCTGTTCTAAGAACGCCCGGGAAGGACAATAAAATGAGTGCAACAGTGATTGATGGCAAAGCCTTTGCCGCAACCGTGCGCGAAAAAGTGGCGGGCCATGTGGCGCGGCTAAAAGAAGAGAACGGCATCACGCCCGGACTGGCCGTGGTCCTTGTCGGCGAAGACCCTGCGAGCCAGGTTTATGTCCGCTCCAAGGGTAAACAGACCGTTGAGGCGGGTATGAACTCGTATGAGCATAAGCTGGACGCGGACACGTCGGAGGAAGATTTGCTTGCCATCGTCGACAAGCTCAACAACGACCCGGCGGTGCATGGCATTCTGGTGCAGCTGCCGCTTCCGGGTCACCTTAACGAAGACCTGGTGATCAACTCAATCGATCCAGCCAAGGATGTCGATGGCTTTCACATCTCAAATGTGGGTCTCTTGGGCACTGGACAGAAATCAATGGTGCCTTGCACACCGTTGGGCTGTTTGATGATGCTGCGTGACCATCATGGCTCTTTGTCCGGCATGGACGCTGTTGTCATTGGTCGCTCAAACATCGTGGGCAAGCCGATGGCGCAATTGCTGATCGGTGACAGCTGCACTGTGACCGTCGCGCATTCCCGTACGAAAGACCTGCCCGATGTTGTCCGTCGTGCTGATATCGTTGTGGCTGCCGTCGGGCGGCCTGAAATGGTGCCGGGCGACTGGATCAAGGAAGGCGCGACCGTCATTGATGTGGGTATCAACCGGATCGAGCGTGACGGCAAGAATAAGCTTGTGGGCGATGTTGATTACGCGTCCTGCGCCGAGCGGGCAGGGGCCATAACCCCGGTCCCTGGCGGCGTCGGGCCCATGACCATCGCTTGCCTTCTGGCCAACACAGTCACCGCCTGCTGCCGCGCAAATGGGCTGGCCGAGCCGGAGGGGTTGACGGCGTAAAGCTTGGTCCGGCGAGCTTCAAAGGGATGCGCCGGACAGTTTTCTACAAACTGAGATAATTTCGAAAAGGGCCATACTGCTGCCTCTTTCGAGATGCAGCCTATGCGTGCACTGCAACATAGGTTTACCATGCTTCATTTCATCCGGCTTTTCCTTGCCAGTTTTCTCATGGCCACGCCAGCTTTGGCGGAGGATTTACCGCAGATATACACCCAGATCACCAAAGATCATGTATGGGATGCTGTTGAAGCGCAAGATTTCAAAGCCGCTGAAAAGCTCTTTGCGGCCTCTTACAAACACGTTCGTCAAAATCGAAAGGATCACGACCATACGCGCTGGCTCTACGAGGTTTTCGTCACCAGCAGCCCGCATATTGCCAAATTTGCTGAAGAATGGGTTGAGCTCTATCCAGAATCGGCTTTTGCCCACAATGCTCTGACATGGGTTTACTATACTACGGGCTTTGATGTCCGGGGTGAAAAATACGCAAGCTTGAATTATCCCGGCGCGTTGGACGCCTTTGGCAACTTTCATTCCAAGGCGCTAGAGCATGCGATGCGCGCCTATGAGCTGAAACCTAATCTTTTACCTGCATCTGATGGGATCATTCGCCTTGCAATGACCACTGGCAACAAGTTTCTGGCCCGCGCGGTCATCCATAAGGCCATGCACGAAGACCCTAACACCGGTACACTTTATCGCGCCGTTGATATGACGCTTCCCGGATGGGGCGGTACCTGGGAAGAAGCCAAGCGATTTTGCACTCTTCATGGACCGAAGATCAGAATGCTGGAAAGCAAGCAAACCGTCGGTCAATGCGTGCTCTATGCCGCTGGTGAACTGCACGGCCGTGAGCAAGAGATTTTCGAATGGTACAAAGCGGAGGCCGCAAAGCGCGAGTTTCCGGAACTGGACAGCCTATATGCCAGCCGAATCTCTACGGCGTACGCTACAGCTGAAGAAGCCGCATTCCTGCATGAGTATCTTACGCGGCCCGACGTAACTGATTATGAACTAGCTTACATGTTCGACAGCGATATCGCTTTAAAATTCGGGTATGAGTTTCTCTACGAGGCTCATATTCGACGGGCCAGAGAGCTGGCGCAAGAAACCATTGAGCGCGATCCCTACCATACCGAAAGTCTCAAAATCCTGATGAAAGACATTAGCGGGTTTTCTGTGACTGAAACGGGAACCTACCGGATCAGCGTCTTGGAGCGCGTGCCACGTGAGGAAGTCGAAGAATACAAACGGCGCCTGTTGCAGACCTCGCCCTACAACCCGGATTACTGGGCCGATCTCGCACGTCTGAAGTCTCAAGCAAGTGGTCCGAGAGGCGTGTTAGACGATGAGCCATATCTGATAAACGCTATCGTTTATGGCAACCACAGAGAGTCTACACTGGCGTCCTATATCATCTCCCGCTGGAGCGTGCTGTCGCAGTTGGAGCGTTTGGAATGGGAGATGCAGACCCCAAGATGGCAGGAACAAACGCCGGATCAGATCGCGGAGAGCACAAAAATTATAGAGGAATGGATCGCTCACCGTGAAACGATGGATCTCGATGAACAGCTCCGATGCCCTATCATGCGTGCTTACCGACTTTTCAAAATGGTAACTTTTGAGCGAGATGAAGGGTCTGGACCGTTGTCAGATCAATATCGCGATATGGCTGAAATCATTTTGGCGGACGTCAATAAACGCCGCGTATGCACCGGGATTATGGCTGTTCCTGAGCATGAGCTTCTCTATGAGCCCATCGCCGTTGACCTCAATAACTAATCCTTTGTGGAAAGATCGACGGGTATCATCGTGCCAAGCATGGTGGCAATGTGGGTCTCTGTGTCGCCCAGCTGAGCAAACACATCCGAGCCGACCACAATCAGTCGCCGACCAGGTTTGATCACCCGACCCCTTGCAATCAACCGTTCGCCTTGCCCCGGTGCAAGCAGGTTAATCTTCATTTCGGTCGTTAAAACTTCCTGATCCGGACCCATCAACGTCAGCGCTGCGTACCCTGCAGAACTGTCACCTATGGCAAATGTGAGACCTGCATGCGCAAAGCCCTGCTGTTGCGTGACCCCATCTGTGACCGGAGCCGTGATCTCAACCTCACCGGAATTCACGCTATGTAGACGGGCATTGAACAGCGTCATCAGCGTCTGTTGCTCAAAGCTGTTCTGTATGCGTTGTCTCTGTTCTGCTGTCATTACGCTGAAATTCCCCATGAAACATATCCGACACAAGTGTCAGTCTAAATCGAGCAACATCTTGTGTTAACTACAGTTTTAGGAGAAACCCAAGACTGTAGACACGCATAGGTGTTAGTGAGTGGACGTTTTTGAGGCAATGTCGCAGCATGAATTTGGGGCATAGAGTAAAACAGGACCTCCAAAGCAATTGCTCTGTTTTGTTTTCCAGACCAGCGATCGCGATATGGTTTGTGGTCTTTCTTATCTGTGCGTTGGTTGGACCTTTTGGCACTTATCTGGATCTTGCTACACCGCAGCGGTTTGCCTTCTGGGCAATGGTCATCGGTGCTTCCGCGCTTTGCGGCTTGATCAGTCGTATGGTTGTGCAGCGATTGGTCGATGCAACGCAAGAAACCACATTCGATGCAGTATTGCTTGTGGCTCTAACCCTTCTCCTGGCACCTTGTGTCTGGTTTATCGGGCGACTTTTTGAAACGCAGTTTATGTTGAACATGATCTCGTTGCCTCGGATTTTCTTTTACGTCGGTTCGATAAACCTGATGATCTTTTGCGTTCGACAAGTTGTGTTGCGAGGAATTGGAGAAAACCCGTCGTCCGACGAAGCACAAAAAACTGAGCCGTTGCGTCAACCGCGTCTTTTGCGTCGTATTGAGGATGAACTGCGTGGAGAAATTGTACGGCTGTCCTCCAACGGTCACCATGTTGAAGTGACAACAACAGAAGGCACAGCGAAGTTTCGTATGCGTCTTGCCGATGCAATCGAAGCGATGGAGCCTGTTGAGGGGTTCTTCTGTCACAGATCGCACTGGGTGGTGCGCTCCGCGGTTGCCAAAGTCGAGCGCGAAAATGCCCACAGGCTTTGGGTCATCATGCGCAATGGCGACCGAGTCCCGGTCAGCAGAAAATATCGCGAGCAGATGAAAGCACAGGGCTATTTGTCATAAACTTCACCTCTTGGCATTGGCGCGGCTCTAGGCGTTGTGCCAGTTAGGATCGCCAAAGCTTCTGTGCGCATTAAGTCGCTAAGGGCTTCACCATGGCTACGCAGTCCGCCCGTGTACGTACCGTAAGCCGGCAGAATGATCCGATCGCTATCAACCAAAAAGGCTGGTCGGGTTATTATTCTTCCGCGTACGGACAAGGTTACTTTCGGGTGATAATGCCCTGAAATTTCACCGCTTTGTCCCTTGCGCGCAATATGTCGAAATACCACCGGAGGCAGGGGTAACTCACCCAAATGTGTGCCACCTAGGTCAACCGGTCCCGGGTCGTGATTACCCTCGATCCAGACCCACCTTCGACCGGCTTGAAGCCGCGTGATCCAGAGTTTTTCTGCTTCCAAAAGTGACTGTGCCGCGCGGTTGTCGTCAAAACTGTCACCGAGACAGATCACGCTTGTCGCACCAGTTGCTTGTAAATCGCTTTGCAGACGAGACAGCGTATCATGGGTTTCATAGGGCGGTAACTGAGCTTCGCCCAAGCGCGCACGTCGCTCTGTCTTTCCTAGATGCATGTCAGAAACGCATAGCAGGTTCTGATCTGGCCAAAACAAAGCTCCAGATCCAAGAGCCACAAGGCGCGCACCTGCTAGAGTGAAATCGTATCCGTTCATGTTACGTTCTTGTCGCGTGCTTGACGAAGCATTGCAAGAGCGAATGCACACTACTCAGTGCTCTAGCCCAGCTGCTTCCATGAGCCTTTGTGTTTCTTCTTCAAGCAAGCGCTCCTGCGCAGCCCCTTCTACAGGTGTTCGCCCAGCCTCAAGAAATAGGGGCGCAGCAAAGGGTGTGACGCGTTCCAGACGGCGCAGTTCGATCCGCCCACCAATTCGGTCGAGCATCTCTTCAATACGGCCAAAATCGATCAACCCGCGCATTGCCTCTTCAAAGGTGACGTTCAGCAACAGGTGATCAGGGTCATATTTGACCAGAGTGTCATACAGGATATCCGACGAAAACGTGGCCTGCCGCCCGGTTTTCTGGCTACCAGGCACGTTGCGTTGGATAAGGCCCGCGATGGTGGCAGAGGCGCGAAACGTCCGTTTCATCACTTGATTGCCTGACAACCACGTCTCAAGTCCGTTCTGTAAAGCTTTGCGGTCAAACAAGGAATCTGCATTTTCTAAGGGTTCCAGCCCCCAAATTAACGTGGCATAATCCGTTGACACGAACCCCATCGGCGCAAGCCCCATTTCCTCCATACGTTTACTGACCAGAAGCCCCAGTGTTTGCTGCGCATTGCGCCCGGCAAACCCATAAACACAGACATGCTCGCGCCCCTCGTGTGGAAAGCTTTCGATCAAAAGCTTTCCGGCTTCCGGCAGTTTGGACACCCGCGACTGCAAAGCGATCCAGTCACGGATCGGAGCGGGAAGATCGGTTTTCTCGGGCGTGGCGAGAAGGCGCAGAATACGTTGGCTCAGCTGGGTAGACGTGGCAAATTTGGTGCCTGCAAAGGTCGCTACTTTCGGTTTTTTGGCGGCATCTCGGCTCACCTCCACGACCATTTCTCGCAGGCCTTCATAGCGTACAATCTTGCCACCAATGAGAAATGTATCACCCTTTGTAAGGGACGCAGCAAAGCCTTCTTCGACCTCACCGAGCGGTTTTCCTCCCCGGCTGCGCTGCATACGCACCTTGAGCAAGTCCGCGTCTTGAATGGTGCCGATGTTCATCCGAATGAGCCGCACAGCGCGGGGATCACGCAACTGCCAAAGCCCATCTCGTTCAATCAGCCTTTGCCATTGATCATAAGCGCGAAGTGCGTATCCGCCGGTGGCGCAGAAATCCAGGCAATCGTCGAACTCAACTGGGCTCAGTTCACGATAAGCGCCTGTGCTTTTGACCTCTTCATAGAGCTCAGACGCATAAAACGGACCGGAACAGGCACGTATCAGGATATGCTGGCAGAGCACGTCACGAGGACCTCGCCCGCGCGGATCGCCGTCCAGATCATGGGCACGCGCGGCTTCCAGGGCGGCATGGCATTCGATTACTTCGAAGCGATTGGCAGGCACCAAAAGCGCTTTGGATGGCGCATTATAGCGGTGATTGGCGCGTCCGATCCGCTGCACCAAACGTTTCACGTTCTTGGGCGCGCCGACCTGAATAACCAGATCGACGTCGCCCCAGTCTATGCCAAGATCAAGACTGCCGGTGCAGACCACAGCGCGCAGCTCTCCGCGCTGCATCGCGGTCTCGACCCGCTCTCGCTGTACCCGGTCCAATGATCCATGATGGATCCCGATCGGTAACGCCTCATCATTGGCGAGCCACAGATTATGAAAGAAAATTTCGGCCTGCGCACGCGTGTTGTGAAAGATCAGTGTGATCTTATGCTGCCGAACTTGTTCTAGGACATCCGGTATTGCATATACCCCGCCCCCTCCGGCCCATGGTGGTGGCGCTGTTGTTTGCAGCATGGAGATATCAGGTTCTGGACCCGGATCGGCCAGTAGAATTTCACATGGATCCGGATGACGGGCCAAAAGCCCGGCGATGGCGTCAGGGTCTTCTACGGTGGCCGAAAGACCGACGCGGCGCATGTCAGGACAAAGCGCTTGCAGACGTGAAAGCGCGAGAAAGAGTTGGTCGCCCCGCTTGCTCTCCGAGAGCGCATGAATCTCATCAACAACCACGCGCTTAAGCCCTTTGAAGATACGCGGTGCGTCCTCGTAAGACATCATAAGCGCCAGGCTTTCCGGTGTAGTGAGCAAAATATGAGGCGGATCGACACGCTGGCGCCTTTTTTGGGCATAGGATGTGTCCCCAGTGCGATCCTCCACGCGGATTGGCAGGTCCATTTCCTCAATAGGAGTACTCAAATTACGTCGGATGTCGGCCGCTAGCGCCTTCAACGGCGAAATATAGAGCGTGTGCAAACCCTCATGACCATTCTTCGCCACATCAACCAAAGTCGGTAGAAATCCCGCCAGTGTTTTACCGCCACCTGTTGGTGCGATCAGCAAAAGAGCGGGCGCATCAGCCCGAGCTAACATATCATGCTGATGCGGATGAATCGTCCATCCGCGCGTGTCAAACCATGTTTGGAATTGCGAGGGCAAGCCGGGCATGCCCTCGTGTTAGAACAGTTAATCGCGCAGCACCAGCAGCGCCGAAAATCGTCTAGTGTGCGATTTCTTCTTCACGTACGAACATGTTCGCCCATGCACGATCAATAAGGTCTGGGGACATCTGGTAAGGAATGCCCTCAAACTCGCAAATCGCAATCATCTGATCGATCAGGAAGATCGGCTGATAGTTTGCATAGATGTTATTGATCGTTGGATATTTGACCTTCAACAGGTGCAACAGCGTTGCTTCGTCGAGCGGCATTTTCCGTTTCTTTGCCACCATCGCGAAGATCTTTAAGAAATCCTGTTGGTTCGGGCCATCAATTTTAATCTTGAAGAAGATCCGACGCAGAGCCGCTTGGTCAAAGATTTCGTTCGGGTGGAAGTTGGTGGAGAAAATTACCAATGTGTCGAATGGTACTTCAAATTTCTCACCGGACTGGAGCGCAAGAATGTCCTTGCTCTCTTCCAGCGGAACAATCCAGCGGTTAACAAGCGCCTGCGGTGGTTCCGCCTGACGACCAAGGTCGTCCACGATAAAGATACCGCCAGTTGATTTGAGCTGAAGTGGCGCCTGATAGGTTCTTGCGGTCGGGTTATAGACCAGATCAAGCATATCCAGGCTTAATTCACCACCAGTGATCACCGTCGGGCGCTCGCAGCGAACATATCGCGTATCGAATGTCCGTTTGCGGCGC
>JBCDDS010000095.1:0-14167 GCA_039180185.1 Pseudomonadota bacterium
ACTCTGGCCGAAGCCGATGTGTTGCGTTTCGCGCGGCAAGACAAAACCTTCCTCGGCAGCGACAAGACCTTCAACGAAGATGTGCCTTGGGTTTGCGCGTACCTTGAAATCGAGTCCGATGGGGTGTTCGACGGACATGGCGGCGAAGCAGTTCTATACGATGGGCATGTCGTCGGCTCCACCTCCTCAGTTGCTTTCGGGCCGACCGTCGGCAAAATCCTGGCCTTCGCCTATATCAAGCCCGAAGCAGCGACACCTGGCACGTCAATTGACGTTATGATCCACGGCAAACGTCGCGCAGCAAAGGTCCTAAGCGAGCCAGCCTACGATCCGCAAAGTCAACTGCCGCGGGCGGACTTTATGAGTGAAGCTGCGGAATGATGTTGGGATGAAGGTCACCAAGCTCACCCTCTGGTCGGTCGATCTAACAAGCCATGCAACCTATTACATGGCCGAGGGCAAGACGTGCGCAACGGTGCAATCCCATATCCTTTGCGTTGAGACCGACACCGGACTGACAGGCTGGGGCGAAGTGTGCCCGATACCACATTACCTTCCCGCCTTCGCAGGCGGCGTTTCCAGCGCGATCGCGGAAATGGCGCCCGAGATTTTGGGCATGAACCCCTTAGGTGTCGATGCTCCGATGCGCAAACTCGATGGCTTTCTCATCGGCCATGAAGCCGCCAAATCCATGGTTGACATGGCCCTTTGGGATCTGTTCGGCAAAGCCACCAATCAGCCGCTTTACGTGCTACTCGGTGGACGTACCCGCAAAGATATGCCGGTGTACCATTCGATCACATGTGTGGCGCCTGATGAAATGGCCCGTATCGCGAAGGACGCCTACGCCACCGGCATCCGCCAATTCCAGGCCAAACTTGGAGCCGACGCAGATTGGGAAGCCGACGCTGAACGCTTGGCCAAGGTGCGCGAGGCTGTCGGTCGCGGGCCCATCGTCTATGGCGATTGGAATTGCGGCGCTTCCAAACTGCAAGCGACCCGGACCGGTCGCGCCGTCGCCCATCTCGACGTCATGCTCGAACAACCCTGCAAAACGCTCGAAGACTGTGCCGCCGTTCGCGCCGCGACCGGGCTTCCCATAAAGATCGACGAAAACGCTTATGATCTGGCAAGTCTGATGCGCGCACGTGAGCTCGGCTGTCTGGACGCCGTCGCGTTGAAACTGTCAAAGTTTGGCGGCCTTTCCGCCATGCGCCGGGCGCGCGATCTAACCGTGCATCTCGGGGCAGAAATTTGCGCCGAATGCACCTGGGGGTCCGACATCGTCACCGCCGCGAGCCTCCATTTCGCGGCTTCAACACCACGCGGTTCGCTCCTTAATGTCTGTGATTTGTCGGCCTACGTAGCTCCCCGCGTGGCGCCGGATTGCCCGACTCGCGAAAATGGACGGATCGCTCCGTCAGACGGCCCTGGTCTTGGCGTCACGCCCGATATCGACGTGCTCGGCCCACCCATCCTAGGGGTCTCATAATGCAGAAACTCTCCCCGCAATCAGAATGGATCGCCCGCGCGCAACAGGTGCTGCCTGCTGGCGGCTTCGGCAATTTCGATCCCGGGATCATCATCGCCCGCGGCGAGGGCTCCCGCGTGTGGGACGAAGACGGCAAGGAATATGTCGACTACCTCATCGGTTCGGGCCCCATGCTCCTTGGCCACGGTCACCCCGAGGTGATGGAAGCTATTTTCGAGCAGCTTCCCAAAGGCATGACGTTCTTTGCCAACAACGCAAAAGGCGTTGAGCTTGCTGAAGCCATCATCGACGCCGTGCCCTGTTGCGAACAGGTCCGCTTTGTCACCAGCGGCGGCGAGGCGGACATGTACGCCATCCGTCTCGCACGCGCCTATGCCGGCAAAGAAAAAGTTCTGAAGTTCGAAGGCGGCTACCATGGCATGAGTGCCGAAGCGCAAATGAGCCTCGCACCAGAGATACATGTCAATTTCCCGCAAGCCGTCCCGGATAGTGCGGGGATCCCGCAAGGCGTCGCCGATCAAATACTGATCGCACCTTTCAACGATCTTGCCGCGGTCGAGGCGCTGCTTAACGAGCACAAAGACATTGCCGCCATTATCACCGAACCGCTGCAGCGGATCATCCCGGCAGATCCCGGATTTCTCCAAGGCCTGCGCGATCTCTGCGACAAACACCATGTTCTCCTGATCTTCGACGAAATCGTCACCGGCTTCCGCCTCGCCTATGGCGGTGCGCAAGAACGCTACGGCGTCACCCCCGACATCTGTACGCTTGGAAAAATCATCGGCGGTGGGTTCCCGCTTGCAGCACTCGGAGCAAGCAAAGAGATCATGGCACACTTCGACAAAACCGCGACCGACAAGTGGCTTATGCAACTCGGCACATTGTCAGGAAACCCAATCGCGGCCGCCGCCGGTTTGAAGACTATGGAAATCCTAGCGCGCGACGGCGCATATGACACACTTCGCGAGATCGGTCAAACACTGCAAACGATGATCAATGACGCACTCCAAGGCGCAGATATCCCGCACCAAATCTGCGGTGACGAGACACTGTTTGACGTCTACTTCACCGACAAAACTTGCCGCGACTACCGCTCCGCAAAGCACGACGATCCCCAACGAAACACTCTCTTCAACCAGGTCTTGCGCGACAGCGGCATTTTCAAATCGCCGGGTAAGCTCTACCCATCTTTGGCAATCATGCAAGCAGACCTGCAAATTACAGAGGCCGCTTTGAACTCTGCGGTTTCTGCTTTGTCTTAAGTCACCGACACCTCATTTTGTACAAAATGCATAAAGCAGCCGTTCGATCAGAATAGTCCAACGGCAGGTTTGTCCGCGAGGCGGCCATTGGCGTTTTACTATATTTAGACTCGAGAGACCGACGTGTTTCAGTCATGTAATGCTGGAAGACGACACTCGTTGACAGGGCGGCGAAGGGCAGGGGCGAGCCCAAATGTCCGGAGTGCTGCGCCACAGCCAATAGCGGCTATACAGCAAAATCGTTGACTCAGCTCTTTTGGGTGCCCTATCGCTATCGCCATGGTGAAATCGTTCTTCGCATCACAGGACTACTATCCTCAGCTTTCATAGCTGCGGGTGATCCATCATTGGTTTTCCGCTGCCCCTTACAGCGGTCAACATGCAAAAGACCTTGGGCCGGGCGGCACATTCAAAGGTCGCAAAATGAACAACAACAGCAGAATTCAAAACACGTCGCTAGGCATCGTGGGGTTTGGGGCATTCGGACAACTCGCAGCCCTTCATCTTGGCCGACATTTCGAAATAACGGCCTACGATCCGTCCCGAGACGTTGCCAAGGTCGCAAAGCATCTCGGAGTGCGTCTGTCACCATTGCATTCAGTATCGCAGGCTGATGTGGTCCTCCTTGCAGCACCAGTAATATCATTTGAGCAGGTTGTCAGCGAGATCGCGGTCGCGTGTAAACCCGGCGCGCTGATTGTCGATGTTGGCTCGGTCAAAGTCGTCCCATCCGACATCATGCGGAGGCTGCTGCCGAGCAACGTCGACATTGTCGCAACTCACCCCTTGTTCGGCCCTCAGAGTGCCAGGACGGGTATTGAGGGACTTAAGATTGCGGTATGTCCCATTAGGGGCCGACATGCCAGGCTGACCGCGTTTGTACGAAAGGCTCTGGGTCTGACAGTCATCTTGACGACACCGGAAGACCACGACAAGGAAGCAGCAGTTGTCCAGGGGCTCACGCACCTCATCGCCAAGGTACTGCTGAGAATGGGGCCTTTGCCAACGCGCATGACAACGAAGAGTTTCGACCTGTTAACCGAGGCGATTGCTATGGTTCAGCATGATGCGCCGGAAGTATTCGAAGCGATTGAGAAGGCCAATCCCTACGCCGAGTCCGTGCGAAGACAGTTTTTTGACTTAGCCGCAAGCCTGAGTTTCGAACTGGAAACAGTATTGAGGACACCGCCACGCGGCGAGACCGGACATTGATGGAGCAACAACCAAGGGCAACTTCGTCCACGTAGTGTGCCCCTGAGGCAAGGTATGCTGTAGTCGCTACCCCAGTCTCATCAAAAAAATATAACTCGCTATCATCATTGGCAAGGCAGTCTCGCTTATTGGGAAACCAACATTGCCACGAATTCTGCACGATTTATGAATGGCTGGTTTAAGGCAGATTGTTGATTTCAGCAAAATTCGATATCTTCGCCATCCGTTCCTGCCATGCGATCAGATGTGGCACCTGAGGTAGGAGTTCCTTCCCCTCCGGAGTCGCCTGAAAATAGACTATGATCGGGGTCAAAAAGAAGTCCGCGAGACTCATATCGTCACCGGTTAGGTACTGTTTTTGGCGCAAGGCGTTGTCAAAAACCGAGAGCCCTACCTTGATCGTAGGTTTTGCCGCTGCGATGACTTCCTCATCTGGCTCAATTTGGCGCATCGGCTTCAGGAACCGTTCAAGGATACACTGTCTGACAAAACTCTCGTAAATGTAGTCATTCACGACGCTGATCCATTGGAACATCTGGGCGGACTCAACAGACGAATTGGGTTGAAGAGCAGGTCCAGGGAACGCACGGTCGACGTACGTGCAGATGGCCAGTGCCTCGAAAATGCGCAGGTCGCCATGTGCGAGCACAGGGATACGGTTGAAAGGATGAAGCTGTCGATGTTCTGGAGATCCGAGGTCGGCCTCTTCGAACTGGTAGGGTACTCGCTTGGTCTCCAACACCATCCTGACTGTTCGCGTGTAGGTGCTGAAACCGAGTCCGGTGAGTACAGTCTTCGTCATGCTCCAAGTGCCTTGTGATTAATACTGGAACCAGTACGCGAAACCTGCGCTGTTGGCGACCTGATTGGTGCGTATGATGACTTTAATAAGCAGACGGTTTTTTGCGCATTGCAGAGAACGCCTGGTTTGTCCCGCATTTGCTTCCTCGGAACTCCTTGTGGCGAAATTTCCCAGTGAGCCCAATATTGCCTATTGCTGCGCTTGGCACGAGTTTCGTCAATCTGAAATGAGCAGACAAGCCGACGGTTACCGCCAGCTTGCCTGGTTTCGTCCTTCAAATTGTTGATCAGGCTTCCAGCAAACCACGGACTTCGTGGTCATTGGCCACTGATTTCCGGGGACGCAGAGCTGTGATCACGACTGCGGCAAGAACAAACGCCGTGATAATCCCGGAGGCATTCACGTAGAAGAGATCGTGGTTGTGATCGGGAAGGATTATCAGGCGATAGCTGAAGGTGGTGGTGGCAATGAAGCCCGCAACCAGAGCCGTGGTGATGGCCTCGACAAAGGATGGCCAGTTGCGCCATTTCAGGATAATCGCGACGCCCAGACCTTGTGACATCGACAGGATCATGCCGATGGGATACCACAATCCGAGTGCCTCGGCCGTCACGTCGTCTTCTGTGATCCCCATGCCAAAGTAGAAGGCATCTTTGAAGAAGCCGCCATACCACATGAACATGGTGGACATGAGAATGAAGCATCCGGCAAAGGTAGCAAGGACAGGCAGGCCCGCGACTTCGTAGCCAAGTGCTTTTTTGATGAAGTTCCACATTTCGAGATTCCTTTCAGTGTTTTCCGGGCATTGTGCGCCGGTGAGGGACAGATGCGAGGCTTGGGCATTGCACCCGGGACCCGCTGAATGACTGAAGGAAACCTACGAGGTTGCTGTTTCTCCGGTTTGTTTGGCTTGTAATGTTTTGTAAAGATCGCGCGCTATGTGAACCGCACAGCAACCTCGGAGTAAGGCTCGTTCCCAATGGAAACTGTTGCGTTATGTGCCTTTGCAATCCGCGCGACCAGGGAAAGACCAAGTCCGTAGCCCGTATCATTTTGCTTGCCCTTGCCGCGAAAAAACGGCTCGAAGACCTTGCGCTGTTCACCTTCGGGAATCCCACTTCCTCCATCACGGACGGTCAGCGAAGCGCCGTCCGCCTCGGTACGCACATGAACTTCAATCGGCGCGTGCCCGTGCAGCTGAGCATTGTCCAGCAGATTGCGTAGAAGATGTTGCAACATCCGCCGATCCCCTTCGACCAAAGCAGAAACGCCATGCACAGTGCAGTCTGCGTTTCGTTTGCCCTCCTCTTTTGCCAGATCAAGGAGGTCGAGTGTTTCCCAACCCTCCTTTGGTGATCCTGTATCAAACCGTGCCATCGTGATGAGATCATCGATCAATGCATCGAGTTCTTGAATGTCCTGGCGAAGACCGTCCCGTCGATCCTGAGTGTTCTTGGTTTCCAGGAGTTCAATCCCCATGCGAATACGTGCCAGCGGTGTGCGCAGCTCGTGAGAGGCATTGGCAAGAAGCAGTCTCTGTCGGTTCACCAGGTCTTCAATTGTCTCCGTGGATTTATTGAAGCTCGTAGCAAGCTTGGCGATCTCATCGTTTCCATCGACAGTGACGCGTGCAGACAGGTTTTCCGGTCCAATCTGATCCACATCTTGCTGCAGTCTCTCCAATCTGCGGGTTACGCGCCGCGTGATAGGGTACAAAAGTCCGGAAATCACGACTGCCAGAAGGCCAAAAGTGAACGCGACGGCGAACGTTTCGTTCGGCAAGGCTGCCCGGTCGAGGTCAATGACCAGCACACGCCCATCATCAAGAACCGTCAACCAACGACGCTGCCCTTCCATGGGCTGCCAGGTACCCGGATCAGTCGTGGGAGCGATCCAAGGTGACGGTACCGCATTGGCGGCAATCAAAGTCCCCGTGGAATCGAAGAGCGTCGCCTCAAACTCAAGCCTTCCGGCGATCCGTGAGACTGCCTCCTGCTGTTCCGCAAACGTCGCGGTCGCCGGTGGGAGCAGCAATTCCACAAGTGCTGATGAGCGTTCAAAAAGGCCCTGGTTGAACTGTTCATCACCAATGGCGTTCCATGCCAACGACGCGAGGACCGCAAAGAGCGTGAGCCCAAACAGAGAGACGATCAAAACCTGTAGAAAGAAACTCCTGCCGATCATCGAACTAGTCCTGCGTTCGGGCGAAGAGATACCCCGTGCCACGCACCGTAACGAGACGCTTGGGTTTTTTGGGATCATCTTCGATCGCAGCGCGAATGCGCGACACATGCACGTCAATGGACCTGTCGAACGCATCCGCATCATGTCCCTGCAGTTGGTTCATCAAGTGATCCCGGGTCATCACGCGGCCTGCACTTTCTGCGAGAGCGACGAGGATCTGAAACTGGTAATTGGTGATGTCACACCGACATCCCGCAATCCGGGCTTCCATTGCATCACGGTCGATAGCGAGACGGCCGAATTCAAGTATTTCATGTGCTGCGGTGGAGGCACCTCGTCGCATGATTGATTTCAACCGTGCCAAGAGCTCGCGCGGCTCGAAGGGTTTAGGAAGGTAGTCGTCAGCTCCGAGTTCAAGCCCAATAATCCGATCCAGCGGATCGCCCTTTGCAGTCAACATGATCACGGGCAGTGCATGAGTTTCCGGGATGGAACGGAAGACTTCAAATCCGTCGATGTCCGGCAACATCAGATCGAGAATGAGCGCGTCGAAGTTTCTCGTTTTGATTTGGCTCAGCCCTTTGGCACCTGTATCGGCAACGGTCGCCTTGAACCCGTTGTCATCGAGATATTCCTGCACCATACGCGCCAATCGCACATCATCTTCGATTATCAAAATACTCGTTGCCATGTTCAATCCATTGTCTGCTGGCGCGTAACGCGCCACGCGCTCGTATGCCTTCGCAACTGTTCTGACAGATGTCCGGCACGTAAAGATTTGTGAAGCGCAATCTGTGGACATCCGCCAATGTTCGCGAGTGCTCCCCCTGAGCTTAACAATTCTTTACCCGCGAGCAAAACGCGCGAAACCACCTGCCCGTAAATCTCATCATCGAACCTGCTGCTTCGTTGGCACGCACCCTTTTTGAAAGGTACTTCGATGAAATATGTCACCACCATAACGCTCGGTTTCTCGCTGATTGTCCCATCGGCTGTGCTTGCACAGAGTCTTGACGACGATGACCAAGCTGGACTGCGCTTTACAGTCTCGGCTGGCGTGATATCTGCTCCCACTTTCCTTGGCGATGATGAGCAACAGACCAGCGTCGTTCCGAATATCACCCTGAGCTACGGTGACAGATTTACGGCCGGGCTGGATGGTGTGCGCTACACCGTCTTCTCAAGGGCCGGTTTCAACGCTGGCATCGTCGGTGCCTATCACTTCGGACGTGACGAAAACCCAGATGACAACCCCTTTGTTGTCAGTGGCGGAGATACAACCGATCTCGTAGGTCTCGGTGACATCGACGGCACCTTTGAGCTGGGCGGCTTCTTGGAATATGAAGCAAAACAGTTCTCGGCCCGCCTTGAACTGCGTCAAGGGATCGACGGTGGACATGACGGCCTCTACGGCGAGGCCGAAGTCATGTACATTGGGAGCTTCAACGCTTTCGAAAGGCCGGTCTTCTTTTCAGTCGGTCCGGCAATTGCCTTTGGCGATGATGCCTACAACAGCACATTCTTTGACGTGAGCGCCGCTCAATCTGCAGCCTCTGGTATCAGCCAATTTGATGCTGGTGGCGGGCTGATTTCCTACGGTCTTCACGCAACTGCTGTTGTGCCGCTCAGCGAGCGCACCTCACTCGTCGGATTTGTCAACTATGACCAGCTGACGGGTGACGTCGGTGACTCTTCCATTGTCCAGGAGCGCGGCTCTGAAAACCAATCCACCGTGGGGATGTTCTTGAACTACACGTTCTGACGCCACCACTCCCGAGGAACGCCCCCGGTGAACCCTGTGTGTGACCATTCAACGCTTCGCCAGCTGGTCACACACAGGGTGAGGAGGTGCTCCACAAAAATGCAAATGTAAGGAGGCTCTCATGCCAAGCGATTCATCAACTTTCCCCAAGAACGACTTTGTCACCAGAGGTCTCTACTACGCCTCGTTCATTCCACTGATCCTCATCGTTCTCGTTTTCGGCGTTCATGCGGTGCAGGGTGTCACTGGCCAGCAAGAGCTGCGCGACATCGTCAGTATCCTCGGTTTTGGCGGGACCATTACGGCCATTTTGGTCTTCTTTGCTGGTATCCACGATGGTGTGGTGACGGCACTGCTGGTCGGAAAAGGCAAACTATTTCCGAGACTTCCTTGGTGGACTGTCTTTCTTTATGCCGGCATCTGGCCAATTGTGCCGCGTGGCATGATTTGGTTCGGAGGCGGGCCTTTTGAGTGGATCGAGGTTGCCATCTTTGCTGTTTTGGCCGGTCTTGCCTATTGGGCACATATTGCGCGCCCAAAGCTTGCGGCTCAAAGCCAACCATAATCAAGGCGACAATTCCGCTGACTAATAACGCGCTCCGTTTCGATCACATTGTCTTTCTATAAGGCAATCTAGAGGCGGAGCGCTTCTCACCCAACGCACCTAACTCAGTTGGGACCAACAGGCTTGCATGACCTGATGCACTGCATTCAGCAATTCCGTCATCAGGTATCGACCTCTATTAGGTAGAAACTGACCAACCCGCTGTTTTGGGAGGATACAGATGCCCCAACTGGAAAATGTGACATTGCGTGTCAGCGATCCAAGCAAACAGCGCAAGTTTTACTGTGATGTTCTGGGCATGAAAGATCAGGGGGATGGATGTGTCGGCTACGGCGGTGAGGAAGCGTCCATCTGCTTTCTGCCAGCGGCGGGGCCTTACCGGCCGGACGCAAATGATCTTTACTGGAAGATAGCTCTCTCAGTTCCCAACATCGAGCTGGCCGCGCGTCAACTGCGGGACAAGGGTCTGGAGGTCAGTGGCCCCAATCAGTTTCAGGATGTGGGTTACCTGGCGAAGTTCGCCGATCCAGAAGGTTTCATCATCGAGCTGATTGACCATTGGTTTGAAGGCAATCGTCCAGACCAGCCAATTGACAACACCCGGTTAGGTGGAGGCGCGCATTTCAGCTTGATCACATTGCGCACCCATGACCCAGATCACGTGAATGCGGTCTGCAACAGCGTCGGCATGACTGCCTTGTCTGTCCAATCTGTCGCAGATTATGGTTTCACACTGTACTTCTATGCCTTCACGAACGAACAGCCACCAGTGGCCGATCTGACTTCGGTGGCGAACCGGGAATGGCTGTACCAGCGGCCTTACACGGCATTGGAGGTACAGCATGTTCACGCATTGGAGGGAACTTTGACCCCAAGTGAGGCCGATGCGGGTTATGTCGGCACATATCTTTCCGGCGTCGGTGATTTTGTCGATGGAGGCGTCCTGCTGCGCCTGCGTCAGACGCATTCCTGAGCCATCACGTCATCGACAAGAGATACTCAACGTTCGCGCGCTCAAACGGGCGGGAGTTGTCCGCGCTTCGCCTGCGCGCGCGTCAAACACTCCTTGATCGTGCGGACGTTGAGTATCTCTTGTTCGTTGAGACAGGCAACTTTTCAAAACTTTACGCTTTGGAAAAACACGGGAAAACCTTCGCGACTAACTTCCTCGTATCAGAAACTGGTGCCCGGCAACGCGCCAGGTGCCCCGCGCCAAGGAAAGAAATCAAATGAAACACTCCATCATGGGCACATTGCTGCTGACCTTGACAGGCATATCTCCTGCATTCGCGGATGTGCCGCAGTCTTGGATTGACGCACAAGGAAGTTACGAGGTTTGCGAGAGAACCGGCGGTGACATGGAGGAATACTTTGAATCGGTCGAACTCACGGTATCAGGTGAGACAATCACCTTCGTGACTCAGACCAAGCATCATGGCCCCATCGCAACCGTGTATCAGCCGGACGGTCTAGTTCGTCGGGGCAACGATTTCCACTATTTGGAAGACGGATCGGTTCTCGGCCCTATCCCTTCGCATGAAGCAAGTTTCTGGGACGATGGCACCTTGGTGCGCGAGGAAATCACGTATCTGCCAGGCAACAGTTACGCGATGGAGTCAAATCAAATCACATTAGGGGCATCGGGCAAGCTGGACTATGTTTTCCATGTTGACGACCAACTTTGGCTTTCGGCGTCTTGTTCTTAAGAAATCTCGAAAAGACGGCCATTCAACTAACTTGGTCGAATGGCCGTTTTGTCCGCCAAGCCGACCTCGCCAGTGCTGAACAGCTTCAGATTTTCGAGTGAAGCAGTCAGATGTCCGGTGTGAGCCCAACTTAGTTGTTAGTCCGGATGCAGCGAACGTCGGCTTCTTTATTGCGCTCGAGCACTTCACCGCATTTTGCGCGCGGCTTCCAATAGGCCTCTCACGAGAAGATCAAAGACAATCCTGATGCGGCGGCTGGTCTGCAATTCCCGGTGGGTCACAAGCCAGATCGGGAATTCGAGCGACGGAAGCTCGGACAACACTTTCTCGATTCCCTGTTCTTCGTCGCCGAGAATTTCTGGCTGCAATGACGCGCCGTAGCCGGCTTTCGTGAGTTCCCAGGCAACCACGCCACTTTCGCTGGACACAACAAAACGCTCCGTGCGCACTGGGATTCCAATATCGTGCAGAGGTGCCATCGGCCGTTCTGGATCGGCATTGCCCACGAAGTCATACGCAGCCACATCGCGCGGCGCTTTGGAGCGGCCCATCTGGTCGAGGTAGGAGGTGGCGGCATAGAGATTTGCGCGAAAGTTCCCAACATGCCGTGCGATCAGGTCCGGCTGCTCTGGCCGCGCATGGCGGATCGCGATATCGGCCTCTCTCTGAGTGAGGTTCTGCATGTCGCTCGAGGCAATAATCCTCACTCTGACGCCTGGCGCTGTGTTCCGCAACGGTGCCAGAAGGCGCGGAAGAATGGATGCGGACAAAAGGTCCGTCGCCGTGACCGTGACCTCGCCCGTGACCTCCTGCGATTTGCCCTCAGCCACCATGGAGATCAGCGTCGCAGCTTCGCCCATAGCTTGAACGTGATCGAGAAGATCCCGACCAGATTCCGTCAGTCTTGGGCCTCGTACGCTGCGCTCAACGAGCGTGACTGTCTAGCCCATGTAGGATGTAAATCCAGGTCCCTCCCACGCGCGCATCCATGCTTTCGATGGTCGTGCGAAACCCGTGCGGTCCCCACCATTGGACGAGACAGGCTGGGTCTGTCCATGCCTGAAACACCGCCTCAGCAGGCGCATTGAACAAGCGCTCGAAAACCAATTCCGGCGTGGCACCGTCGCTGACAGAGGGAGCGTCACTCTTCAACGCGATGCCCCTCGTTAGCCAGCAGGTTGTCCAGCTTCTCAAAACTCTCGTCCCAGAACGGTTGGTAGGCTCGCAGCAGGGCCTCGATTTCTTTGAATGGGTCCGCGCGAAGCCGGCAAGGACGCCGTTGCGCGTCACGCAAGCGTTCAATGAGCCCTGCGCGTTCAAGAACTTTCAAATGCTTGGTTATCGCCGGACCTGTCATGTCGAATGGGTCGGCAAGCTCGGTCACGGTGCGCTCACCCGATATCAGATTTGCCAGAATGTCCCGCCTCACCGGATGAGCGAGGGCAGACAAGGCAAGGCTGAGTTGGTCAGTTGACAAGTTATCTTACCTATCAGTTACTTTACCAAATAGTAACATACGATTCGCCCGGCGGAAAGCCCTGGATCGGGCCCGTCAGTCATATTGAAAGGAAGCCAATGAGAGAGCTCGCAATTCTTATGTTTCAGTCCGTCGATGGTGTCGTTCAATCACCGATGATGCCAGACGAAGACCCGTCAGGTGGATTCCAAAATGGCGGATGGGCCGCCCCATACTGGGCTGGCGCGATGAACCACGTTGGGCGCGAAGCGATGTCACAACCATACGACATCGTCTTTGGTCGTAAGACCTATGAAGCCTTTGCGGCACATTGGCCGAATGTGCAGGACGACCCCGCCGCTGACATGATGAATGGCGCGCGCAAATATGTGGCCTCCCGTGGCGCGCCAAAGCTGGAATGGGCAAACTCGAAGCTGCTTTCGGGCGACATTGTCTCAGAGATTAACACGCTCAAGAAAGAAGACGGCCCCCTGCTACAAGTTCATGGGAGCGCCGATCTTGTCCAGACGCTTCTCGCGCATGATCTGATTGATGAGTATCGACTATGGACGTTTCCAGTGATCTTGGGATCCGGAAAGCGGTTGGTTGAGAACAGCAATAAGCATTTGGCGATGTCACTGACGAAGTTTGAAACACTGGAAAATGGGGTGACAATGTCGATCTATCGCGCGGCGTAGGTGCGCGTCAGCTTCGACAATTGACGGTCGATACCCAACGCCGAAGTTGCGTGAAACTCCATTCCTGCTAAGATCATCGTGCACGTCAGGGTGCTTCCGATCCGCGGGAAGGGCTTAGCCTATCTGACAGAAGACACCACTCATATCTACCGACCTTCTTTCAGGTCCGTGGGCGCGGATACCGGACAGCATGAAAGGAGGCCGATATGGCAAACCTTCCCGACCGACCGTCCCTTGAGCATCTCAAAGGTCAGGCGAAACACCTCCACAAACGAATACGTTCGAAAGACGCAGACGCTCTGATGCGTGTTGGTCCTTACTTTGGCGATCCGTCGCGTATCACGTTGCAGCAGGCACAACTGGTCATTGCGCGAGAATATGGGTTCTCGAGTTGGACACGGTTGAAACGTCACATTGATGCCGGGCTCGGCGCACAACAAACGACGGAACAGTGGGCCAATCGCTTTCTGGATCTTGTCTGTTTGCACTATGGGCCTGATGACACACGTGGGCCTGCGGAGTTTGAGAAAGCGGCGGCCATTTTGGCCGAACATCCAGAAATCGTGGCGTACTCGATCCATGTTGCTGCTGCTTGCGGGGATGAAGATGCAGTTGCCCGGTGGCTCGCGTCCGAGACCAGAAATGTCGATGAGTTGGGTGGGCCCTTCGAATGGTCTCCCCTGATGTACGCCGCATACGCGCGCTTACCGGGGAGATCGTCATACGCCGCTGGGAAGCGTTTGCTGGAGGCGAGTGCAGATCCGAATTTCCACTACCTCTGGGGCGGCAACTATCGCTTCGCTGTTCTCACCGGGATCTTTGGTGACGGTGAAGGCGGCAAGGTAAGGCTACCAGAACATCCTGACATGGTTGCGTTTGCTCGCGCGGCGCTTACCGCCGGTGCAAACCCAAATGACAGCCAGGGCGCCTATAACCGCTGCTTCAGCGCGGACAACACACATCTCGAACTCATGCTCGAATATGGTCTCAAGGACAGCGACCCGAGCAATTGGTGGCAGGCCGTA
>JBCDDS010000096.1:0-14117 GCA_039180185.1 Pseudomonadota bacterium
ACGGCCTTGGCCAGCCAACCTTTCACAACACTGTCTGCGGCACCCTCGCCACGTTCCACTGCGGCCATAATCGTGAGTGCCCGCGCGTCGGGATCAACTTCTGCCATATCGCCCAAGGCGCGACGCGCTGCGGGGAAATTTTCAGCTGCAAGTTCAAGCTCTGCCTCAATCAGTTTCGATTCTCTGTGGCCCGGATGAACCTTCAACAGTTTGGCAAAGCGTTTGATACGCGCTTGTGGTGTTTCATCGGGTTCCAGTTCAGCCAATACAGCTGCAAGATCGGGATGTGGTTGTGCCTCCCATGCTTTGCGGATCACTCTGGTTGCGTTTCGCTTTGATCCCTTCTCGATATAGCTCCGCGCGGTCAAAACTGCCGCGGGTACCAAGTCCGGGGAAAGCCGATTGGCCTCGATACTGGCCTCACGCGCCTCAATCGTTTTTCCATCAGCAAGGATATCCTTGGCCTCTGACAAGGCCAACACCGCATCTCTTCTGCGGTGCACATCGCGAGGCATATTTCCGGATTTCAGCTTGGCGCTGAGCGTTTGCCGTGCCCCGGACCAATCTTTGGTTTGAGCCTGCAGCATAAGTAGTGTGTCCTGCACCTCTTCATGCTTAGGCTTCAGGGTGAAAGCGGTTTCTGCGAGCTTCAGTGCAGTGTCTGTCTGTCCATCCGCAAGCTTTTGCCGAAGGATGCCTCGCACGCCGACAAACCGGGTTTTTTCGTTGGTCAGCAGCCTTTTGTAAACCTCCTCGGCCCTTCGTCTGTCACCCGACATTTCAGCTGCTTGAGCAGTGATCAAGTTCGTTAATGCAGGCTTGCGCAGATACTTCTCGGCCTTCCGTGCCTGCGTAATCGCAACATCGCCTTCACCGGAGGCCAGTGCGAGAATACCTTCGGATAAGGCTTGGTAGCCTTTCTCTTGCCTGTGTCTTTGAAAGTATCGGGTGATCGCGGTCTCATCGCCATTGATGAAACGTAAGACAGCGACCAGCAAACCTGCCAGTTTCAAAAACACCCATATCAAGAAAATCAAGGCGACAAGCGCGATCACGGCCATAAGTGGGGTTAGGTTAAACTCCTGGCCAGCCATCTCGACACGAACACCGCCATCAAGCTCCATCAAGTGGATCACGCCGAAACTGGTGGCAGCGACCAGAATGATAAAGATCACAATCTTAGATACAGACCACAACATCTACGTCGTCCCCAAGGTTTCAGTTCACCGTTTCGCTTAATGACTGCGCAGCCTCTACGGCGGAAAGTCGTTGTTTCAATTGACCAGACCAATCCGAAAGTTCGTTAAGACCTTCATCCGGCAAACCATCGAGTTCTGCTAAAACATCATTCATGCGTCCGTCTCGCAGCGCGGCTTCGGCGCGTGACAGCACCGCGTCTGGGTCGTCTCCCTCTTTTGGCTCAAGCGATCGCGCGCCCAATTGGCTACGTAAAAACTCTGTGAAGCCACCCTCGCCCTCTGTCACAGAACGAGATGCAGACAAAGCGTTACGTGCAGCGTCGGGAAAGCTTTGTTGAAGAGAAGTAAGCGATGGAACACCAGTGCTAGAAACCGCGCTTAATCCATCAGGAATACTGACGCCCACCGCGCGTAGATCACCAAGGGGCCCATCGAAGCTCGCACCGCTGTCTATCGCGGCCAAAATTCTACTGACGGCTGCGCGCGTGACGGCTGACCGCGCGGCTTCGTCGGCCTGATCTTCGACGGATTTTGCCTCCGCGATCAGTTCCTCAATTTCTACCCTTTGGGCGCGGATAAAAGCCTCTGCCGTTTCGAGTTCGCGTTCATAGGCCGCAGCCGCGTCTTCAGAAATGCTGCCTTTAACACCTGCTGTTTCCAACTTGTCCAGTCGGCTTCCCAAAGCGTTTAGCGCTTCAGCGTTTTCTGAGACTTGGGTCTTTAAGTCGTCGATACTCGCAGAAAGCGAGGACAATTGATTTTCTAGTGGTTGGATATCTGGAATGTCCGGTATTTCCTGCTTTACTTCGGGTTGCTCTTCGATGGTTGTTATCCGGGTCTTAAGCGCGTCTATCTGTGGCGTGAGCTTTTGGGACATAAAGAAGTATGCACCGGCCGCACCAAGAACAGCCGCAATGATGCAACCAAAAATGAAACCCGTGAGATCCATGCCGGTCGCACTGTCTTTCGATTGAGTAACGGCCGTTTCAACACTTTCCGATAATGGCTCTGGATTGTCTTTTTCTTTCTTTTGATCCTGACCTGTTTCAGGACCAACATCGTCGGCTTGAGCGTCTTCCTTATCCTTGGCATTGTTTGCGGTATCTTTAGCGTCGCCTGCAGATGAGACATCCTCTTTAGTTTCGAGCGCACTTTCAGTAGTATCCACAATCTCGACTGAGTGTTCAGTTGCCTCTTTTTTAGGAGTGGCTTTCCGGCTCGTCGCTTTCTTTCTTGCCACGTGCGTGACCCTTTCGAATCTTTGCGTCTTTCGAGAACAGTCCAAGCTTACTGTGCTGGATCACCACCCTCAAGTTGGTTGGCGGCTGACCAGAGCGCCTGCAGACCGCTGAGCATGGCCTCTATGTCTGGCTTGCTTGCAATTCGTATCGATTTCACTTTTGCGCGGGGCACTTTTTCAGCAACAGCCTCGCTCATTGCGACAACATGCAGCGGTGCACGTCCAATACCCTGTTCAAAAAACAACTGTGCTGAACGTGCGGAAAATAGCGGCAACAATACCGGCCTTTTTTTTCTTAGAAGCTTCATTGCCTTTTCGCTCAACGGTACTGTCACTTGGCTGTAAAGAGTTGCTTGCTCTGTTTGCATACCTTCAGCATTCAGAGATCCAGCGACATCGGACGATACATGCTCACCGCGCAGATAGAGATAAGGGGTTGGTGGCGCGTCCATTTTAATCTTTTCGACTAAAGCAGTCGCTTGTCCGCCGCCGTCAATCGCGTCAAAGCCTGCATCCTTAGCTACTTTCGCAGTGCTTGATCCGACAACGTAGCAGGCAAACTCTCTCCGCTTTGTAAGTTTGGTAAAACCACGAACAGCATGAACCGAAGTGAAAATGAGCGTCTTAGACTTAGTCAGGTCTGGCAAAGTAGAATAGGTTTCAATTTCCAGCACTGGAGATACCAAAACGTCGACGTCATCTCCAAGTTGGTGTTTGATCTGTTGGGAGAACCTACGTCCGGACTCTTCCGGTCTTGTGACCAGGATGACTGGTTTCTTATGCGCTTGGGTGTTTGTCATGCCAGGCCGATAGAGTTGTTTCAGCGCTTCCGTGGTGTTACCTGCCGAGAAAGCATCGCGCAACGGAAAGAGCATGGCGGACACGATAACAATTCTCGGTCTTGAAAGCAGTTGCGACGATACAGCCGCAGCTATCGTGCGCTTTGAAGGGGAAAAACCAGCCATTTTGTCCAACATTGTGTTAGGGCAGAGCGAACTGCATGGTGAGTTTGGTGGTGTCGTGCCCGAGATTGCCGCACGGGCGCACGCAGAAAAGCTTGATACTTGCGTCATTCTTGCGCTTGAGAAGGCCGGTCTGAACCTTGCGGATGTCAGTACGATCGCAGTCACGGCTGGGCCTGGTCTTATCGGTGGAGTTTTGTCTGGCGTAATGTGTGCAAAGGGTCTTGCGGCTGGTCTTGACGTGCCGATTGTGGCTGTCAATCACCTTGCCGGTCACGCGCTTACTCCCCGACTGACAACCGGTTTGGCCTATCCTTACGTTATGCTGCTCGTATCTGGAGGGCATTGTCAGTTTTTGCTCGTCGAAGGTTGCGATGACTTCAAGCGCTTGGGCGGGACGATCGATGACGCGCCAGGTGAGGCCTTTGACAAATCTGCTCGATTGCTTGGGCTTTCGCAGCCTGGTGGGCCGTCTCTCGAAAGAGAAGCGCAAAAAGGCGATGCGTTGCGATTTGCCTTTCCAAGACCGCTTTTGGACAGGGCGGGAAGCGATATGTCTTTTTCGGGCTTGAAGACTGCACTCTTACGCGCCAGAGACGCGATAATTGCTGAGAAAGGTGGGCTAACGAAGCAAGACCGAGCTGATCTTTGTGCTGGCTTTCAACGCACGATGGCCGATGTGCTGGCGGAGAAATCGAGACGCGCTTTGAAGAGCGCAGAAGAATTGATTGATTTTGTTCCGCCGCTCGCCGTGGCGGGGGGCGTGGCGGCAAATAGCGAAATTCGCGCCGCACTTGAAAGTGTGGCGCAACAAGCAGGTGTTTCATTCCTGGCGCCGCCACTAAAGCTTTGCACCGATAATGCCGCGATGATCGCTTATGCCGGAGGAGAGCTTTTCCTTGCAGGACGGAGGGACGACATGAGTTTTGCCGCTCGACCAAGATGGCCACTCGATCAGAAAAGCGCTCCGCTCATTGGCAGCGGACGTAAAGGAGCCAAGGCGTGATTGGCGTGATTGGGGCGGGAGCTTTTGGCACGGCGCTTGCCATCTCGCTATCGCGAAACGGCCCTATTACGCTTTGGTCGCACGATGCTGAGCATGCAGCAGACATGCAAAAGTCCCGTGAAAACAAACGACGTTTGCCCAACGTTGTTTTGCCTGAAGAGATTTTTGTTTCGACCAACATTGAAACTGTACTGGAGGCCGAAGCGATTCTCTTGGCGGTGCCAATGCAGAAGTTACGCGGTCTTATGGAAAACCACAGCGCATCAGTTGGAGGCGCGCCTTTGATTGCTTGCTGCAAAGGGATTGAGTTGAGCACTGGCAAGCGAGCGACGGAGGTGTTTGCTGAGTTTCGACCAGATAACACGCATGCCGTTCTGACTGGTCCATCGTTCGCCTCTGATATTGCGCGAGGACTTCCGACAGCGTTGACTCTTGCCTGTGTGGACGACGCTCAAGGTCGCGACCTTCAGGTAAAAATGACAACGCCCAATATTCGGACATACAGAACTTTGGACGTCATTGGTGCAGAACTGGGCGGCGCGTTAAAAAACGTCATTGCGATCGCGTGTGGTGCAGCGGCTGGTGCCGAGCTTGGCGAAAGTGCACGGGCGGCGTTGATGACCAGAGGGTTCGCAGAAATCATCCGCGCGGCAAAAGCGAAAGGCGCGCGCGTGGAAACGATGAGTGGCCTGTCAGGTTTTGGGGATCTCGCTCTAACGTGTGGCTCAACCCAGTCAAGGAATTTTCGGTATGGTCAAAGTCTCGGTCGCGGTGAAGAATTTGATTCAGGGGTCACAATTGAAGGTGCATCAACGGCGCTTGCCATGTCTGAAGAAGCTGCAAATACTGGCCTGGATGTACCGATAACAAATGCAGTAGCGCATCTGGTCAAAGGTGAATTGAAGGTGATAGAGGCGATCGATATGCTTCTGTCCAGACCCTTGAAGGAAGAATAAATGCTTGTAGCTCTGATCGCGCGCGACAAGGCTGACGCGCTGCAAACACGACTTGATAATCGCAAAGACCACATCGCTTATCTGGAAAGATCGACCTGCGTTTCGCAAGCAGGACCTTTGCTTGATCCTGAGGGAAAGATGGTCGGTTCCATGATTGTTCTGGACGTGGAGCGCATGGAGGATGCACAAGACTGGGCTGCCGGTGATCCTTATGCTGCTGCCGGGCTTTTTGAGAGCGTTGAGTTGATTGAATGGAAGAAAGTGATCTGAGCTTTGAAGTATTGGCTGTTCAAATCTGAACCTTCCACCTGGAGCTGGCAACAGCAACTGAAGAGAGGTGAGGTGGGCGAAGAATGGGACGGCGTTCGCAACTACCAGGCGCGCAATTTCATGCGTCAAATGGAAATCGGCGACAGAGGGTTTTTCTATCACAGCCAGACAGAGAAAGCTGTTGTGGGAACCGTTGAGGTAATCGCCGAGGCGCATCCCGATAGCACAACTGACGATGAGCGATGGGAATGCGTGGACATTAAAGCGTTAGAAAGCGCAAAAACGCCTGTGACGCTGGAGATGATTAAAAACGACCCACGTTTGGCCGACATGGTTTTGGTTAAGAATTCGAGACTTTCGGTTCAACCGGTTTCTCCTGCAGAATGGAAAGTTGTATGTGAAATGGCCGGTGTTGCTTCAAAATGATTAGAAAACGGTAATTTGATAATGAGCATTTTAAACGTTTTGGCTGCAGGCATCGCAAGCTATATTTTCGGCGCGATCTGGTACATGTCTCTGTCGACGCCTTGGATGGAAGCCTCCGGCGTCGCTGTTGGGCCTGATGGTAAGCCTGCCAATAGTAAAGAGCCGCTACCTTACATAGTGGGTTTTATCTGTACGATTATCGTTGCTGCCGCAATGAACCATTTCTTCATCCGCGCGGGCATTTCGCAGGTGGGCAGCGGACTGATTTGGGGCGCTGGCATAGGGCTTTGTCTTGCGGTGCCCTGGATTTTCACCAACTACAGCTTTGCCGGGCGGCCCATCAAACTCATGCTTATTGACGGCGCCTACGCTGCAATCGGATGTACAATTATGGGTGCGGTCTTGACCCTGTTTTGAGGCTGTCCGGTTCTTCTGAATGGATCTGGTCAGCGCAGAAGCCTTCAGCCACTTTCTTTAGAGAGCAATGATCGCAGGTGTTTCAGGCACTGATAGTGGTTGTCGCGTTTCAATGCATCAACGGCTTCGGTCAGAACCTCAAGACTTTCAATGTCGGGCAAAATTCGATCAAGCTCCTCGATCTGACGCAGATTGGCCTGTCGAACCTCACTTGGATCGCTTTCGCCCGACAAAACCATTTGAATTGCCAAGCAAGCACGTCGCAACGGGGTTGTTGCATCCTCCGGTCGTATGGCATCCCGAAGACGCAGAATGTTTGCATTAGGTGTCTTGATCGATAATCGGGAGCGACGATCGCCGTTTTCGATCACTGCGCCATTCACCAAGATACGTTCATTTGGGCCGAGTTTCAAAACCAAACCACTCATTACAAGTTCACCTTTGTCGCCAATCTATGGACGGTGTGTTCGAAGCCGCACGCCACAAGCATTCTTCGTTCAGCCAACCCGTCTTAACTCACGCTGGTCGATCTCAGCAGGCAGAAGGGTTTTCCGACCTATGTTTCCGCTCTAACTACGGCGTCAAATTGCTCAATCAAACGCTAAGTATTTACTAAACTATCATGTCGAGTTCGGATTGATTTGACGAAAACTCAGGCGAAAGTCGTTAAGAGTTAGTTCGACCTGCCTTCGTCCAAGCCACTGCCACGCAAGGACGATTTTCTTCCTAAACTGGCAAAAACCATATCTTCTTTGCGGCGCGCAATCGCCAAGGCTTTCTCCAATTTGGTGTTAGGCAAGTTTTCTTTTGCGGCAGGCCTTCTGCTGGATTTGAAGATCAGTTTGATCACGGTGCGCCTCGAATTTTGTTGTTGTTTTCTAACTTTTGACCTGAGCAAGGTAAAAATAACGGTAACCTGACTTACAGAATTCCGTAAAATTACCAGAAATTTGTCGGGGATAGTTTTAGAGCAATTGCGTTGTTATCACCGCTGCCATGGCACCGATCCCGACACCGAGGACGAGCCACAGTACCGATTTCCAACGGATGCCGCGCTTTTCTGGTTCCGGCGGCATCGCCTGTCGCAAAAGGGCCTTCTCAACGATCTGAGGCAGTTGCGGACCGTAACGCGAAAGAACAGCAACGGTCTTCCTTAGATCGCGTAGAGCTGCGCGCGGGCCAGTGTTTTTCCGGATGTAATCCTCAACGACCGGTTTCGCGACTTCCCAAATGTTGATCTGAGGATTCAAACTCCGAGCTACGCCTTCCACGACCACCATCGTTCTCTGAAGTAGGATAAGCTCGGTTCTTGTCTCCATTCCAAAACGCTCTGTCACTTCGAAGAGGTAGCTTAGCAAAGCACCCATAGAAATCCGGCTCGCATCCATACCGAAAATCGGTTCGCCCACGGCGCGTAGTGCTCTGGCAAACTCTACGACATCTTGGTCTGCTGGAACATAACCGGCCTCAAAATGCACCTCTGCGACTCTGGTGTAATCACGTCGGATGAAACCATAAAGGATCTCCGCATAGACCCGACGGGTGTATTCATCAATATGGCCCATGATGCCAAAATCATAAGCGATGATGTCTCCATCAGCTGCAACCTTCAGGTTGCCCTGATGCATATCACCATGGAAGTATCCGTCGCGCAGGGCATGGCTTAGAAAAAGCTGGAGAACACGAGCGCTTAGTTCAACGCGGTCGTGTCCGGCAGCGTCCAGCGCATCGTTATCGCCCATCGGCGTGCCATCAGCCCAGCCAAGTGTAAGCACCCTGCGACTTGAATGGTCCCATTTCACCTTGGGGAGCTCAAAGCCCTGATCGCTTTGCGTATTTGCGGCAAACTCGCTTGCCGAAGAGGCTTCAAGCCTCAAATCGAGTTCGCCCAATACGACACCCTCGAAGTGATGCACCACATCGGTCGGTCGCAGACGACGTGAGGCCGGCGAAAGCCGCTCGATCATTCGCGCAACGAAATAGAAAGCATCGATGTCTTTGCGAAATGCCTTTTCAATACCAGGACGGAGTACTTTGACGGCAACTGGTTCTGCCGAGTGCAAAATTCGCGCTTTGTGCACTTGAGCAATTGAAGCCGCGGCCACGGGCTCGCTGAATTCGGAAAACAATGCCTCAACCGGCTGACCCAATTCCTGCTTAAGGCTTTCCTTTGCTACCTCCATACTAAAAGGCGGCAACTTGTCCTGTAGAACACGCATTTCGGTGGCGAGATTTTCCCCAACGATGTCAGGTCGTGTAGAAAATATCTGACCAAACTTGATATATGCCGGACCGAGGGCCGTCAGCGCGCGCACAGTGGGCGGCATAGATTTGTCGCCGCGATACCCTAGCCACTGAAAGGGCCATGCGAGCACGCGCAGTGTGCCGCGCACAAGCCGTGGCGCTTCCATCGCATCCAGAATTTGCCGCATCGCGCCAGTACGCTCCAGCGTCGCACCCGTCCGGATTAGACGCAGTATATTGTGCGGCCCTCGCATGTCTTAGATTTTCCAACCAGAATGCAGACAGGCGATGCCCAAGCTTAGATTGCGATATTTCGCTTGCTCAAAACCTGCGTTTCGCACCATGCCAAGGAAGGTCTCCTGATCGGGGAATTGGCGGATCGATTCAACCAGATACTGGTAACTGTCACGATCTCCGACAATGGCCTGCCCTAAACGCGGGATAACGTTGAAAGAGTACAGGTCATATGCCTTCTGCATCAGGTCGTTGGGGATTTGACTGAACTCTAAAACCATCAGCCGCCCACCCGGTTTCAAGACACGAAATGCCTCCGCAAGAGCGTCCTCGGGTCTGGTGACATTCCGAATACCAAAGCTGATTGTGTAGACGTCGAAACTGTTGTCTTCGAACGGAAGAGCCATCGCGTCGCCCACGACCCAATCAAGACTATCGGAGAGCTGTTCGGCCTCCGCGCGCTTTCTTCCTTCGACAAGCATATCTTCTGTGAGATCGAGGACGGTGGCATGCCCGCTTCCGGCGCGCTTCAGAAAGCGAAAGGCAATATCACCGGTGCCACCTGCAACGTCTAGCAACCGCGAGCCTGGACGTGGCGCGAGCCAATCCATCATCGCATCTTTCCAAAGCCGGTGAATGCCCAGCGACATAGCGTCATTCATCACGTCATATTTGGACGCCACAGAGCCGAAAACGCCGCGCACACGGCCTGCTTTCTCAGCCTCGTCAATCTCTTCAAATCCAAAATGCGTCGTTTTTCCGGTCATTTGCCTTGCTTTCGGATACCATAGGCTTCTTATAGGCTGCTGGGGCCGGGTGACAATGCGCCCCTTTGGTCACAGGGAAACGGATCATGCCGGAATTGCCAGAGGTTGAAACGGTTCGCCGCGGTCTGGAGCCGGTGATGACCGATCAAATGATCACGCTGGCACAGGTCAATCGACCTGATCTGCGCTGGCCATTCCCAGAAAACATGGCGCAGCGGCTAACAGGGCAGACTGTTTTGCGGCTGCGTCGCCGATCGAAATACATCCTTGCTGACCTTAGTTCTGATGAAACACTCCTGATTCACCTTGGTATGACCGGTCGTATGCTGGTCTCGGGTGATGTCTTGGGTCAGTTTCATCAAGATCACGCGCCGGTTCAGAAGCATGATCATGTCGTGCTGGATTTTGAATCGGGTGCACGGGTGACGTTCAACGATGCCCGCCGCTTTGGGGCGATGGATCTCATGCCTACCGATTCATGGGAGGCGCATCACCTGCTTGCAAAGATCGGGCCAGAGCCCTTCGGCAATGAGTTCAACGAGGGATATCTTGTTGACGCTTTGCGCGGAAAGAATACACCCGTGAAGTCCGCCCTTCTGGATCAGCGAATCGTGGCTGGGTTGGGCAACATTTATGTATGTGAAGCGCTTTTCAGGGCCGGGATTTCGCCCAAAAGAGTGGCGGGGAAGATTTCTGCCAAGCGTGTCACGTCCCTGGTACCAATCATTCGGGATGTCCTGTCTGAAGCGATCGAGGCAGGCGGCTCATCGCTCCGTGATTTTCGCCAGGCGGACGGCGAACTTGGCTATTTCCAACACAATTTCGATGTCTACGACCGCGAAGGTGAGGCCTGTCGCAAGCCCGAATGCAAAAGCGACATACGCCGCGTCGTGCAATCTGGTCGCTCGAGCTTTTACTGCGCGACATGTCAAAGATAAGGTTGATCCCCCGCCCCACATTCGTCATCAATTGGCTCTGACGACAACAAGCGAGAGCATATGTCATGGCCTTTGAGACGATCCTCGTCGACACAGAAGACCACATCACCAAAATCACTTTGAACAGACCCGATGCACTCAACGCTTTGAGCATCGAGCTTTTGCAGGAGCTGGTCAAAGCGCTGGAAGAAGCGCAGGCCAACGATAAGGTCCGCTGCATAATCATTACCGGCTCGGAGAAAGCGTTCGCCGCGGGTGCCGATATCAAGATGATGGCGGAGAAAAGCTTTGTCGATGTATTTTCCGGCGATCTCTTTGGCGATGAAGCCTCTGGGATCATGCGCATTCGCAAGCCGATCATCGCGGCCGTGGCGGGCTATGCGCTTGGCGGCGGGTGTGAGCTTGCCATGATGTGCGATTTCATTATTGCCGCTGACACGGCGAAGTTTGGCCAGCCAGAGGTGAACCTGGGTGTTATGGCGGGGCTTGGCGGTTCGCAGCGGCTGACGCGCTTTGTTGGTAAGTCCAAATCGATGGATATGAACCTCACAGGGCGTTTCATGGATGCTGAAGAGGCAGAGCGCTCAGGGCTGGTCAGCCGCGTCGTCCCCGCCAAAAGCCTGATGGAAGAGACCTATAGTGCAGCCCAAAAGATCGCCGAGAAATCGATGATCTCTGTGATGGCCATCAAAGAGGCGGTGAACCGCTCCTACGAGGTGCCGCTGTCCGAAGGGTTGCTTTTTGAACGCCGCGTGTTCCACTCGCTCTTTGCCACCGAGGACCAGTCCGAGGGCATGGCCGCCTTTGCGGAGAAGCGAAAGCCGCAGTTTCGGAATAAGTAGGCCGCTAGATCACAAACCCAATCTCATTGAAGCGCGCGCGCATTCGCTTCGTGCGCGGGGCGACTGCTTCTGGATCACTGTTCAAGCCTTCTGCGATCAATTCGGCAAGCTCGGCTGTATCCTCAACGCCCACACCCCATCGAACCAGCTCCGGCGTGCCGATGCGCAGGCCGTTCATGTCGCCCTCCACCGGGTCAATCGGAAGACCGATGCCACAGGCCAGAAAACCTGCGTGGCGAAGGCGTTTTGAAACTGTCTGACCCCCGCCGTAGCGGGCGGCTTCAACTGCGAACTGGTGGGAGTTTGTGATGCCGTTCTCAGTTTTGAAGATCGGCACGTCGAGAACATCCAAAGCTGCCGCCACCGCCTTAGAGACATCGATCATTGCCTTGGCATAGGCCTGACCAAACTCTCGCCAATCCAGAAGCGAGACAGCCAAGGCCGCCGATTTCGCCGCATCGAAGTTGGCCGTCATGCCGGGAAAGGCGATGGCATCCAGCCGCTCTGCAATTTCGGCATCATTGCTCACGATCAAGCCGCCCGCGGGGCCGCCAAGGCTTTTGTAGGTACTCATTGTCATCAGATGTGCCCCCTCATGCAGAGGGTTCTTCCACGCCTTGCCCGCGATCAGACCACATTGATGGGCACCATCGAACATCACTTTGGCGCCGACCTCATCGGCGATGCCTCTGACCTTCGCCACGGGATGTTCAAACAGGTTCAGCGAGCCGCCAATGGTTATGAGCTTTGGCTGGTGCTCCTTCGCCAACGCACGCAAACCGTCGACATCCACCGTATAACGCTGCGCGTCGAATGGTGCATGGATAATGTTGAGTCCTATCAGCCCGGCACAGCCCGCGTTATGATGAGTCACATGCCCGCCTATCTCGGCAGGTGGGACAATGATCGTATCGCCAGGCCGACATGTGGCCAGAAACCCATAGAGGTTCGCCATCGCTCCTGACGCAACGCGAATCTCGGCATACCGCGCCTCGAAAATCTCCGCCGCCAGTTCTGCCGCGATCACTTCGATCCGCTCAATGGCCTCAAGACCCATCTCATATTTGTCACCGGGATAGCCAAGCGAGGGGCGCGATCCCAAACCCTGCGACAGAAGCGCCTCAGCCTTGGGGTTCATCACATTGGTGGCAGGGTTCAGATTGAAGCACTCCCGCTCATGGATTTGCCGATTTTCCTCAGCCAGTTTTGTGATCTGGTCGAGCAATTGGTCGCTGGAGGCGCTGGCGGTTTCACGGGCGATACGCGTGACCAGCCCCTCGCACAGCTCCGGCACCCAGTCGCGGTTTTGTAAAGTCATCATGTTGCTCCATTGGCGTAGCGTAACAATCGCCTGCCTCGACGCGATCAGCAAACCAGTTTATCGTTTTTTAACATTAGAAAAACTAAGGGTAGAAAATGTCAGTTTTGCCTCCACGCCCCAAGGGCCCGCCTTTAAATGCGCTGCGAGCCTTTGAGGCTGCTGCGAGACTGGGCGGATTCGCGAAAGCGGCTGAGGAGCTTTCCGTGACGCCCGGCGCGGTGTCGCAACATATTAAATCCCTGGAGGACTGGGCCGGCATGGCACTGTTCGATCGTAAGTCGCAGGGTGTCAGTCTGTCGAGCGAAGGGGCACGTCTCGCACCAGAGTTCGCAAGGGCTTTCGATGCATTGGGCCTTGCGGTGCGTGAGCTACGCGACGCAGCGCCGGATCGCAGTATTCAGATTGCAGCCCTTCCAAGTGTTGCCCAGCTGTGGTTGCCCTCTCGTATGGCAACCCTGCGTAGTAAGTTTCCAGATACACGCATGTCTGTGACCGCAATGGAGACGCGACCAAACCTGAAACGGGAGACATTCGATATAACGATCTTCCTTTCTGAACCTGAGAACTTACGCGGCGAACGAATACTGACACGCGACGTCATTTTCCCGGTTTGCTCGCCGACGGTCGCGGCGCGACTTCACTCTTTGAACGATCTTCAGAATGAGACCTTGCTGGTTGACGCAAGCTGGCAATCAGATTGGGACATCTGGACAAAAGCAGTTGATCTGAAACTGCCAAATTTAAAGAACGCGTTATACTATTCGCTCTATGCACTTGCACTTGAAGAGGCGTGCAACGGCGCGGGTGTACTGATCGGCCACGAAAGTCTTGTGGAACCATCCTTGAAGGCGGGCCGACTTGTTAAACCCTTTGAGAAATCCGCATCAACGGGGCTGGCTCTGGTTATGATGGCTACTGGGAGAGCCCGCGATTTGGCGCACAGTATCGAGCAGCTTGAAATCTAGCCGATTGGAGCAAAGAATTTAGTCTTTGCAAGTGTGAGAAACTTGTCTATACGGCGCTCTCGAATATGCGCGTGCGGCCCGCTTTGGCCAGATGTATCCCGGCTGGGCCTGCCGGAGTGGTTTGTCCACACGCAATTCTTGATTGGACAGACCAGAAAGAGGCTCATAATGGCCAACACACCACAATCTAAAAAACGCGCTCGTCAGAATGCGCGCCGCCTTGAAGTCAACAAAGCGCGTCGTTCGCGGATTCGCACCTACCTCCGTAAAGTCGAAGAAGCCATCGCTTCAGGCGACAAAGAAGCAGCAAAAAATGCACTTCAGGCGGCT
>JBCDDS010000097.1:0-14110 GCA_039180185.1 Pseudomonadota bacterium
CAAGCGTCAGGTCATCGCTTGCGTCTGGATCGAAAACGCCATCGACGAAAACAATTTTAAGCCGATCTGTACCATCAAACATGGGCAATTCATCGGTCGTATCAAAAACCGCTGCTTTAGGAGCCTCGACATTCACGAGCGATTCCGGCCGCGTGAATTTCCAATACTCGTCTCGGCGAGACGGTAGACCCATTTGACGGACACGCGCCAGAGCTGCGTCTCTTGCGGTCTTCGTCCAACCACCCTCCACTGGCATGGCCAGCGTCGCTAGCCGCGCTTCGGTGGCATCATGTTTCGCTTTTGGCAGCGCCATCAGGCCACCTCCGCGAGTATATCAGCGTACCCGTTATTCTCGACTTCAAGTGCGAGGTCCGGTCCACCAGTTTTCACCATCTTGCCGTCAGCCATGATGTGCACAACGTCAGGTTTGATGTGGTCGAGCAGCCTTTGATAGTGCGTGATGACAAGAAACGAACGCCCTTTATCGCGCAGCGCATTGACCCCCTGCGCCACAAGCTTCATCGCGTCCACGTCGAGACCTGAGTCCGTCTCATCCAGAATGCACATTTTCGGCTCAAGAACGGCCATCTGAAGAATCTCATTACGTTTCTTTTCGCCGCCGGAGAAGCCAACATTTACAGGCCGTTTCAACATATCTGCGTCAATTTTCAGATCTTTAGCCTTCTCGCGCACCATTTTTAGGAAATCGGTCGCGCTCATTTCGTCTTCACCGCGCGCCTTGCGCTGTGCGTTCAATGCGGTGCGCAGGAAGGTCATGTTGCCCACACCGGGGATTTCCACAGGGTATTGAAAGGCCAGGAAAAGACCGGCTGCAGCACGCTCTTCAGGTTCCATCTCAAGGATGTCTTCGCCCTCAAGCGAGGCCGTTCCCCCTGTCACCTCGTAGCAATCACGACCAGACAGAACATAGCTCAGCGTAGACTTGCCTGACCCGTTCGGCCCCATGATTGCATGCACCTTGCCCGCCTCAACGGTTAGGTCCACGCCCTTCAGGATTGTCTTCTCTTCTTCTTCCAGATCAACCGTCAGACCTTTGATTTCCAACATGTTTCGTCCTCTTTCACATCTCTTCCGGATCAGGGCCCGATCATCATTTCAATCACGTTGAGTAGATCCTCAACGGGCAATGCCATTGGTTCCACGTCAAACCGAGCCATTCGACCGATCAACTCTGGCGCGCCAAAGTACGTCTCAATCCGATGGTAGGCTTTGCGCCCTTTGTAATCGTCGACATAGACAGGAATCGGTTTCGCCGTACGAAGCGCAGTCGCAACCGCACATCCGGGCCGAAACCGACCATCAATCAGCACCACATCGGGTTGGCAAAACTCCGGAAGGTCCCAAACCTCCAACGGATAACGCGCATACCTCATGTATTCGCTTGCGTCTTTCGGATAACCCCAGTTTTTGGTTGGCCCGATATCGGACCAGATCATATCGACCTCAGTGTCTTCCGCTGGCGGATTGTCCCGGAACCAAGCGCGCATCATCTTGGCCCAGTCTTTATCGCTTTCAACCGAGAAAACCTTTTTACCAGGCATCTCGGCCGCCATCACAGTCGAGCCGCCCGATCCGTACTCCAAAATGACCCGCGCCTGAGCATAAGCAGCGCGTATGGCCTCTGCTTCCGCTGACGGCATGGTTAACTCAGGCCGAGTGAGAGTGTTTTGCGCCATTTCAGTCATGGCGCGTAACCCCGACTGCTATTCGATCAGAATATACTCGCCGCGGAAGAAAATGCTGTTCGGTAGAGACCTCTGTAGCAGGCTTATGACCCAGTCTTCCGTGTAAATCATTGCGAACAGGTGCGGATAATACCAGACCAGATTGTGCATGGTCGAAACGGCAAGAAACACACCGATCATGCTGGTCGTCACCTTTTCCTTCTCTGCTGATCGCAACATTGCAGAAATGACGAATGCGACTGCTCCAGCGAGACCGATATCGATCAGATACAGCGTCATTGAATCGCCGTCTTCCATTGGACCGATCAAGTGGGCGATCGCAAAGCGACCCAGAAACACCGAAAGAACGCCGAAGAAGAAAGCCCAGACAAAGGATAGCGGATAAGCGAGGCGTTCTTTGAACGTATCTTCTGTGGCCTCGTAGCGGCGTGAAGGTTTGGCTGGACCTTCCACGATGCTGTCGTCCACTCCGGCCAAAATCGGCGTAGGAGATGTTCCTATACGCGCCAACCGATCCTGGAAAGCTTGCTTTTGTCTCTCGTCCATATTGCACCATCCACTGCTTTGCTAACCGGCGTTTTACCGGTGGCGTAGGGCGCAATTGTGGCACAACTATAACGTTATTTTGTGCAGCGAAACTGCCGAAATCAGATATGAGTGTTAAATATTGCATTTCAATCTTCGCGTAGAGAAACGCTAACGGCCCCATAAGCGAAGAACAGGTGTCGCAAGATGGGCGTGTTGGTCAAAGTGATCATGTCGCTTCCGCCCCATCTTCTTCGTCTTCTTTAAAACCGTTCAGGCGCGCGACGAGTTTTTGTGTGCCTACGGCAATGGAGGCGGACAGCATAAGAAGTGCAAACCAGACAAAGAAGGAAGTTAGCGCTAAGGGATGCACAAAAGACGCCCCGACCAAACACAAGATCAGCGAGATGGTGAACATCAAACCGCCCTCCCGCGTGCCGTCTGCGTCGGATACAACAGGGCGTTTGATACGAGGTTGTTTCTCATCTGAAATTTTGGGGTCAAACGGCATCGCGCTTATTCCCTAAGTACCTATTTCCAAATCGTGTTTCGTAAAATGAAAGCTGTGCGTTAGCCAACCGATCCCTCAAGCGAAATCGCCACCAGCTGTTGCGCCTCCATGGCGAATTCCATCGGCAGCGCCTGAAGCACGTCCTTGCAGAACCCATTGACCACCAGAGCCACGGCCTCTTCCTCATCCATGCCGCGTTGACGGCAATAGAAGAGCTGATCGTCGTCGACCTTCGATGTGGTCGCCTCATGCTCGCACCGAGCGGAATTGTTGCGCACCTCGATATAGGGCACCGTATGCGCCCCGCATTTGTCTCCGATCAAAAGGCTGTCACATTGGGTATAGTTTCGCCCATCCGTCGCCTTTGGCCGCATGCTCACCAGCCCGCGATAGACGTTCTGAGACTTGCCCGCGCTGATACCCTTAGAGACAATTCGGCTTTTGGTGTTTTTACCCATATGCACCATCTTCGTGCCGGTATCGGCCTGCTGATAGTTGTTGGTAATGGCAATCGAATAAAACTCACCCTGGCTGTCATCACCGCGCAGGATGCAGGACGGATATTTCCACGTCACCGCAGAGCCAGTTTCGACCTGGGTCCACATCACCTTTGACCGATCGCCTCGGCAGTCAGCACGTTTGGTTACAAAGTTATAGATGCCGCCCTTGCCGTTCTCATCCCCGGGGAACCAGTTCTGCACAGTGGAATATTTTACCTCTGCATCTTCCTCGACGATGATCTCGACCACCGCCGCATGCAGTTGTGCCACGTCACGCTGTGGTGCAGTGCAGCCTTCAAGGTAGGACACATAAGAGCCCTTGTCGGCGATGATCAGCGTACGCTCAAACTGACCCGTATTTTCGGCATTGATCCGGAAATAAGTGGAAAGCTCCATCGGACAACGCACGCCCGGTGGCACATAAACAAACGAGCCATCAGAGAACACGGCGGTGTTCAGTGTCGCGTAATAGTTGTCGCTTACCGGCACAACTGTACCGAGGTATTTCTTTACCAGCTCTGGATACTCGCGGATTGCCTCCGAGATTGGGCAAAAGATCACGCCCGCCTTCTTTAGTTCATCCTGGAAGGTCGTGCCCACAGATACGGAATCGAACACTGCATCGACCGCGACCTTGCGCGTTTCATCAGCATTTTCAGCACCCTCAACACCGGCAAGGATCATCTGCTCCTTGAGCGGAATGCCAAGCTTTTCGTAGGTGGCCAACAGTTTCGGATCAACCTCGTCGAGCGACTTTGGCTTTTCCTCCATGCTTTTCGGGCGCGCATAATAATATTGATCCTGAAAATCGATCTCAGGGTAATCCAGCATGGCCCAGTCGGGTTCCTCGAGCTTCAGCCAGCGCTCATAGGCCGCCAGCCGCCATTCGGTCATCCACTCTGGCTCTTCGTTTTTTTCAGAGATCAGACGCACGATGTCAGGAGATAACCCCTTTGGCGCGTACTCCATCTCGATGTCAGTTTCCCAGCCATGTTTATAGGTGCTGAGTTCTCGCACCGCGTTAACGGTATCCTCTTCAACACCTTCTTTGACGGCTGTATCTTCTGCTGACGCCATCTGGTTAACCTCCGTATCGGTCACGCTGTCTTTCATGCCGCACCTCTATGCTGCTCTCGCGCGAAACTTTGCGTACTGAGAGGTCCATGCTTGCGCAAAGCTTAAGACCTCGTCTTCCGTGTTTTCCGGCCCAAGCGACACGCGGATCGCGCTGGACGCCTCAACCTGATCAAATCCCATTGCTGCCAAAACGCGGCTGCTTTTAACTTTACCTGACGAACAAGCCGAACCGGCGGATATGGCAAATCCAGCCAAATCCATTGCCATCACCTGTGTTTCGCCTTTCCATCCCGGTGAGATGAAGCACGTTGTGTTTGTCAATCTGTCTACATCTTGTCCTACAAAAATAGGGGGTGGGCCCAATTCCTCAATAGCACTTTCTAGAATTATTCTAAGTTTTTTCACCCGGTGCCAAACACCATCCTCCAGATCGCGCTGCGCAGCCTCCGCAGCAGCCCCAAAACCCGCAATACCGATGATGTTTTCAGTGCCGGATCGACGCCCCATCTCCTGTCCGCCACCAGCTGAAAGCGTGTCTATTTCCCTTCCTTGTTTGACGATCAACGCGCCGGCGCCCTTGGGTCCACCGAGCTTATGGGCAGACAGGATCGCCATGTCTGCGCCACTCCATGAAAATGCAAATGGAACCCGCCCTAAGGCTTGCGTTATGTCGAGAAACAAAAGTGCACCATGCGCATCCGGTTCCACACAAATGATACCCGTTTCCGAATTCGCCAGGCCATATGCACGCACAGCTGGCACAAGGGCATCCGAATGATGTGCCCAAACCGCATCATGAGCCGTCGGATCGACCTTCACCCCTCGGTCGCGCCATTGCGAAAGCACGTTTGCGGCTTCAGTTGCGCCAGAGGTAAAGACCACCTCTTCGCGCTTGCATCCAACCGCAGCTGCAACTTGGGCGCGCGCTTTTTCGACAACTGCTTTGGCCGCGCGTCCTTCGCCATGCACGCTGGATGGATTGCCCACCACGTCCATGGCCTGCAGCATCGCAGCGCGTGCTTCTTCTCGCAGTGGCGCGGTGGCGTTATAGTCGAGATACGCCCGCGTCATTCATCCACCACAGAGAAGATGTTTGGGACCGCGGGACACGGTGCCAGCGAGTTCTGCACCACATCGCTCAGACGGGTTTGGTGAAGGTAAACATACACGTTTGCGCTCAAACCTTCCCAGAGACGGTTGGCCATGCTTTGCGCCCGGGATCCGCTCGTTGCACCAGAGGCCCCTGCCCCTTTGTGCAAAGCGTCAATCGTCTCATCCACAGCGGCCAGAACGTCAACAACCCGGATCTCGGACGTTGGACGCGCCAAACGATAACCACCACCCGGGCCACGCACTGAAGCGACCAGCTTCGCCCGGCGCAGTTTCACGAACAGCTGTTCCAGATATGGCAGCGAGATATCCTGACGCTTGGATATATCGCTCAGAGTGACTAAAGCGTCATCTTTCTGCAGCGCTATGTCGGTCAGCGCGACCATCGCGTAACGTCCTTTGGTGCTGAGTTTCATACGCCCCCCGAAGTCAGGACAGGTTGAAAACCAATCGAAGTGATTGACCTCGCGACGGCTAGGTCTTATCTCGCTCAAAGCCGCGGCGGTCAGCCGGCCTATCGCGTAGTTTAGAATAATTCTAAGATGCTTAACGACGGGCGTCAACCCGGTGAAAAGCATCTTTGCCATGTGCGAGGGAGTTTTCATGCCCGAGGTCATTTTTCCCGGCCCCGAGGGCCGTCTGGAAGGCCGCTACCACCCGCAACGCGATCGCGACGCCCCTATTGCAATAATCCTGCACCCGCACCCGCAGTTTGGGGGCACAATGAACAACAAGGTCGTCTACAATCTGCATTATGCTTTCTACAACATGGGATTTACCGTTCTGCGGTTTAACTTCCGTGGCGTTGGACGATCGCAGGGCGAGTACGATCAGGGTGTAGGTGAGCTATCGGATGCCGCATCAGCACTCGACTACCTGCAGTCCATGAACAACAACTCAAAACACTGCTGGGTGGCGGGCTTCTCTTTTGGTGCCTGGATCGGGATGCAGCTTCTAATGCGCAGACCTGAAATCACTGGTTTCATCTCTGTCTCGCCCCCTGCCAACATGTACGATTTTTCGTTTTTGGCCCCCTGCCCGTCCTCTGGTTTGATCATCAACGGTACAAACGACAGGGTGGCACCGCCAGTCGATACGCATGCATTGGTCAATAAGCTTCACGAACAACAAGGCATCACGATCACGCATGAAGAAGTTGACGGGTCAGGCCACTTCTTTGAAGAGCCGTATATGGATACGATGCTTGATACCGTCACCTCTTATGTGAAGCGCAGGCTTACTGAGAATACGAGGTAACGGGTCATGGGTGTGACAGAGGACCTTGCTGACGAACTGGCACAACAGTTGATCAAATACATTGATGCGTCAGGCGATGAGAAAATAGAGCTTGAGATCACTAATATCCTCGGCGCTACTTCTCAATCAGCTGAAGAAGCTTTTCTGACGTCAATGCGCGTAAGGCGCGCAAACATAGCAGCGCGCGCTCTTTTGTTGGAACGCGTCAAAGCGTTTAAGGCGAAACAGGAAGGTGGCGTAACACAAGCTGAAAACGCAACCAGTTCAAGTGATCCGACGCCAGATTAGGCGCTAGAGGCCCACAAAAAATTGGATGATCAAAGCATTCGCCAGATCAACAAAGAATGCTGAAACCAATGGTAACACTATGAATGCAAGCGGCGCAGGGCCGTAGCGTTTGGTGACTGAAGACATGTTGGCAATGGCGGTCGGGGTTGCACCCAAAGTGAACCCGGCAAAACCAGCACTCAAAACGGCGGCCTGAAATGTTCCACCAATCAATCTGAAGAACACGACGAGAATAAAGCCAACAGTCATGATCGCCTGTAAGGCAAGAATTGCCAAAATCGGGCCACCCAGCTCTGCCAACGTCCAAAGCTGTAGGCTCATGAGAGACATCGCAAGAAAGACGGAGAGTGCATAGTCAGAAATAACGGCCAGGGATCTGGTGCGCGCTGGCCAGATCACTCGTGGCAACAAGTACGGGATCGTGTTTGACATCAAAATACCGACCATCAGGCACGGCACAAATAAGGGCAACTTTACGCCCGCTTCGGACAATGAAATGTGCGCTACATAGCCAAGCAGAATGGCAATATGCGCCGCCAACATGCCACGCATTAAAGTCACGTGGTTGATTGTATCTTCTGGATTTTCCTTGTCAGAGTATTCAAGGCCAACAATAGCATCTTCGTCTTGATCACTTTGCAAATGATGCTTATCGATCAAGCGCTTCGCGATTGGCCCGCCCAGCAATGCAGCGAGGATGAGACCAAGGGTAGCAGCAGCGACACCCATTTCTGCCGCGGCTTCAAAGCCGGAACTGGCTTCTATCTGAGGCCCCCAGGCAATAGCAGTTCCGTGCCCCCCGATTAGTGAAGCAGATCCAACCAGGACAGAGGTCGAACTGGGTAAACCAAACAACGTTACGCCGAGAAGCCCAACCAAATTTTGTAGGATCATGAACACCAGCGTTAATGCCAGTAGAGCGAGCAAAAGGCGTCCACCACGAAACAAATCAGAAATGCGAGCGTTCAGACCGATTGTGGAAAAAAACAAAACCAGAAGGTAATCCCTGACCTGTAGATCGAACACGATCTGCATATCGGCGGCCACAAAGAAAACCCAAGTGACAAGCGCGATCACCAAACCACCAGAGACCGGCTCTGGAATATTATAGTCGCCCAGAAAACGAACTTTACGGGTCAGAAAAGCCCCAAGGAAAAAAACGACGAAGCCCATTGTCGCGGCGATAAAAGCAGGAACTGCAACTTCGGTCATCTTAGATTAAGGCTCCCTGTCGTCACGCAAGGCGATTCATTTTGTCACTTGTGTCTCAAGAAACAGGATCGTCGAGCAAAAAAGATCGAAGCCTGTCAAAAGATGCCTTTCGTTTGCACTCTTCCATGTAAACTAGGTAATAGCCATATTTCTCACGTGAAACGGTTTTCCCAACACGAACCAATTTACCATCGATCACCAGTTCATCTTCGATGCCGATTGTACCGATGCTGATACCTTCACCTGCAAACACCATGTCGAGCATTGTTGGATAACTTTGAACCTGCTTGAGCGCCTGCCGATCCACGAGCTGCATGCCCGTTAAAGCGTGCCAAGTTGACCAATCCATCCAACCAACACTGTATGGATCGCCATGGTCCAATAGGTAGGAAGGATCAATTGTGTTGGGCAGATCGTCGGGATCGAACTCTGGATGTTTTTCAAGAAAAGATGGTGTTGTAATAATTTGACAACGTTCTTCAAACAAGAGATCAGCGCAATTTTTGCCAAACTCTCCATTCCCAAATCGTATCGAAAAGTCAACTGCACCATCTTCGAAGTCGTCGTAATCATCTGAAGTGACAAGATTTATATTCGCCTGCGAAGCAAAGCGCATTTGACCAATTTTTGGCATAAGCCAAAGATGCGCAACGCCGAAAGACGCGCCAATCACCAACTCGCCGTCCCGATCGCGCGTCACGTCTCGAACGCCCAACTCTAGCCGGTCGAACAGAGCCGTTGATAACTCAGATAGGTTTTTACCACCCTGCGTGAGTTCGATTCGGTTTCCACGCCTGACAAAGAGTTGTGTTCCAACCCAGTTTTCCAAATTCGCGATATGGCGCGTCACCGCTGGTTGCGCCACCGAAAGCTCCCTTGCGGCACGGGTAAAACTTTGATGCCGTGCCGCTGACTCAAACGCCATAAGAGCGTTCAGTGGCGGAAGACTGCGTCGCACAACAATATCCCTTTGATAATTTTTTGTTATTTGAGAATGACATTTTTAGTCATCCCAACAAAGCATTTTCTTGGACATACTTTTCGAAGGACCAGGCACTCAACAGCACACACTGGAAAGGAACTCCAGATGTCCAAGAATAAATCAATTGATGAAATATCCGATGATCTGCGCGCGCTAGCCGCAGGTTATTATACTAGTGCGGATGTCTTTGCGGAGGAAAAAGAGAAACTCTTCTTTAAAAGTTGGCAATACGCCTGCCACGTTAGCGAACTGGCTAAAACAGGCGACTATGTGACCTTTGATATACTGGGGCAGAACATATTTGTGGTGCGCGATCAGAATGGTGAAGTCCGGGGATACTACAACATTTGTCCGCACCGCGGTCACAAGCTCTTGGAAGCCTCCGGCCGGCACAGAACAATTGTTTGTCCATATCACCATTGGACGTTCTCACTTGATGGTTCGCTTCGCAGCATGCGCACAGCGGAAACAAGCGCGGCACCTGCTAAGTCTTCTGTCTGTTTGAACGCGGTACGAGTAGATCGCCTGCTGGATTTTGTTTTTGTGAACCTAAATCCAGACGCCCTGCCGATCACAGAGACTTGGCCCGGTGTCGAAGATCAAATCCGGAAAACGTGTCCCGAGGTCGACAGCTATGTTTTGACAAGCAAAGCAACGGCTATTCACCAAGTGGATGTAAGTGCAAACTGGAAGATACAGATCGATAACTATCTTGAATGCCAACACTGTCGGCACGGGCATTTGTCTTTTTCGGATATGCTGGACATCAACAACCAGTTTTACATCTTGGGGAAAAATCAGGCTTACAATTTTATCCCTGGATCTAGGAAGGCTGACAATTTGGCTTACCCTTTAAATTTGGAACATGACAAAACTGATCTGCACTTCTGGTACTTGTTTCCAAACGTCGGCATTTCTCAATTCGCCGGCCCAGGCAACCTGACCCTGTTCCAATGGATCCCGATTGGTGTTGGTCGAGCGCTCCGTTTGAGCATCAATTTGGAGGTTGCCGAAGCAACTGATCCTGGTATGCGCGAGAGACAAGAACAACGCATGATCTGGGGCCGTGACGTTCTACAGCCGGAAGATATCTCGTTTCTGCTCTCCGTGCAGGAAGGGATGTCTCAACGTTGTTTTAACCAAGGTTGGTACATCGTCGATTGGGAAAACATCGAGTTTTCAGAGGCCATGATGCGCCATTTTCACCAAACGTACTTACGGCATATGGGGCGGATCGGAACTCAGGAGAACATCGCTGCAGCGTGAGATAGGCGGCCGAATCGCACCTCTGCAATTGGCCAACATAGCATCTAGACCATGGGTAAATTCGCGGAGCATTTTGAATGCAGTTTTAAAAATTGAACTAGAAAGCAAGACGGTAAAATTCTCACGTAACTGTGTAGTTTCATGCCGCTGAAATGGCGTCTGACGCGCGTGATCAATCTAAAATTCAACTCCTATCAGCGTTATCCTTGAGTTCCTGGCCCAGTACGGCATTCACACATTGGAAGGACTCCCGATGAAACTTGTCAACACCGCGATCTCCGCTGCATTTGCATTAGGCTCGATGAGCATTTTTGGCACTCTCCCTGCTTCCGCCGAAGACCAAGCGGATGTGAAGATCGGGTCATTGATCTGCTATCAATCCGACAAAACAAACCTTGTGGTCTACTCTACATCCGACTTCGACTGCACATTCGAAGACGTGGACGGTAGTTCAGAAAAGTTCACGGCAAAAATCAGCAAAGTCGGCGTCGATCTGTCCACGTCGCGAGAGGCGGTAATGAATTGGTACGTGTTTGCGCCGTCCACCACAACGGATGGATCAGCGCTGGAAGGCAACTACGTTGGCGCGAGCGCGGATGCATCCCTTGGAGCCGGAGCAGGCGCGCGCGTCCTTACGGGCGGGTTTGACCGTTCCTTTACGCTGCAGCCTGCATCTGTATCCGGTGAGGTCGGCATTGGCGCGTCCGTTGGTGTAGAAAGCTTGAAACTCAAACACCGCAACTAAGCCGTAAAACAAAGGTTGGGGCACGGCTGATCTTCAACGACAACAATGCGCACCTAACGATTGGACCGAAGCTCCCTCGTAAATCTCGACGGGGGTGTCTTCTTTCCCGAGCCTTTCACGCTACCCCACCAAACGTCGGAATCAACAACTGTGTCCTAAACGCATACTCGGTCCACTCATCGCCAAACTGCTCCGGCATCATATTTTCCCAAGGTCCCAAAAGCACCACGTAAAGCGAGCTGAAGAATAGCTTAATAAACGGGGTGGCGAACGCGCAGATAATTCCACTTGGTAATAAGCGTATATTCTTGATGGACTTCTCTCCGCTACGCATTTGAACGAAATATCGAATTGCCATGCCTATCTTAGTGTTTTGAAAAACTCGTATGCGAAGGCTGCGGCATCAAGCTCTTGTGAGGCCTTTCCTTGCAGTCGCGTCGAGCGTGCGCCGGGCCGTGGCCATGCATGCCCGTGCCCCTCAAGTTCCACATAGATCAGTGAGGCGGCGCAATTGCGAAAACGAAAGACTTTGACACTTGTACCGTCTTGCCATTGGTTGATGTCTTGTATTTTGGCCGTGTTCGAACAACCATTCCTGTCCTTCCAGAGATTGATTGTCGCAACACTTGAAAGCGTGCCGCCCAGACGGCTTTCGTTTGATCGTCCCGCATGTGGTGAAATCGGATCGTCTGTTCCGTGAAAGAAAACGGCCGACACATCGGGCCCGTTTTCGCAAGAGTATTTCCTTGGAGATTTGGTCGCGATGACGGCGATCCCATCCACGAGATCAGGCCGGTCACAAGCCATACGCATCGCCATGCCGCCACCGTTAGAGTGGCCGGCAATATAAACCTTCCCCCGTATTGCAGTCCCGTCATCGATCAGCGAACGAATAAGAGCAGTAAGGTAACCGACATCGTCAAACCGACTGGTTGGCGCGCGCCCATCATTCCAGCCTCGAAAACGACCGTTCGGGTAAACCACAACGAACCCTTCGCGCTCCGCAACCTCATCAAACGCTGTCGCCCGACGCATTAGTCTCGACGTTGCGAGAAACCCATGCAGGACAATCACGACCGGCGCGGGTTTAGACATGTCTTGACGCCCGTCAAAGACCTCAAGTTTTCGGCCAAGGAAGGTCTCTGCCAACGAGGCGGAGCCGCCGATTGCCACGACTAAGCTGAGTAGGACCGCACGACCAAGCATTCTTGGCACCGTAATTGAGGCGCTCGTTTGTGTCTAATGCCTGTGAAATTTAACGGCTCTGTGCATTTTGCTGTAGAAAATCGTTCTAACTGGCCGTTGCGCTATGCCGATGAAACGCCTGATTGATCGCAAACCCGACTTGAGGATCAATTTTCATCAAAAGAGCCGCAACTCTACCGGACACTTGTTTTACGTTTTGCATGCGATTTCGGCGCATGAACTCTCGGATGCCCATGCCGCATAGAGGTGAACGCATTGCGTCGTCTACACGCACGTCGAACTTTTGGCGTCCAAGGAGAAGATCACGCGCCAATTCTTCAACTTTATGCCACTGCCGACGCACCGCCTTGCGACCAATCCAAGCTGCCTCTGCATCCAGCACAGCATCCATTGGGTCCAGCTTTTCCGAATGATAGGCGAACTTTTTGTCAACACGCGTAACAAGCCAGAAGAGCACACCGTCGCTGATCGAAATGGCCCGGTAAGCTGTCGTCAATCCACCATCAAAACTAACCTTGTGTTCGCGATCAACAAAGGCCGCAACCCAGTTTTGATAGTCGTAAATAAGCTCATTCGAGACTGTCAGAATATCGCGCTCCAGAAGCGACGTCATGGGACGTTGCATGGCGAGCTTCTGACGGTACTGTACATGGTTTCTGTCAAAAAAATTAAACATATCGATACTTTCAAAAAGAACTTTAAAAATGCGCGGTCTTGGGACATCGCGGGTCAATAGAAACCTACGTAGCCAGATGAAGAAATCCCCGAATTCTGGGGGATATGTCAGGCGCTTATGAGGTCAATGACATAGGCGCGCATGACGGCCTGAACCCGATTTGATGCCTTGAGCTTTCGTTGGGCAGAAGCAAAGTATTCATTCACCGTATTGTCGCTCAGCGCGAGCGCGTCGGCGATTTCTTTTGTTGAACGACCAACTGCCGCCCAGTGCAGACAATCGCGTTCGCGACGACTGAGATGCACGCGTGTCTCACCGAAAGCCAAATCTCGCACCTGCAGACCCTCGACAAGAAAATGAGTGGCTAGTTTCCGAGATGCGTCGTTGTCCTCAGACGTAACGGTGACGGTTTCGGCCAACGGGTCATCCTGATCTGAGAGCGACAAAGCCCTAATACTAAGCCAATCCAACGATTTGATAGAACGGGAAGTATTCTTACTCATTACGCTACGCTCACAATATAACTGGCCAAAAATGACAATATTATTGGCGCAACAATAACCGATCACGCGCTGTGTCCGACGTTAATTCACGAGCCCTCAGCGTTTAAAATTCGTTAGAACAGAAGCAGGCTAATCAACCAAGTGTTTGGAGTTTCATTTATTGGCAGTGTCCACGGCTTTGACCTTCACTGCCAAATCCCGCGCTATCGCGAACGCGCCTTTTATCTTGTCGCTGTCTTTCTTCCAATCGCGGCGCACGATGATTTTGTTGTCGCGGACTTTGGCAAGACCGTTTTGATCTTTGATGAATTCCACCAGCCCTGCAGGATTGGCGAATTTGTCGTTGTGGAACTGGATCGTTGCCCCCTTGGGTCCGCCATCGAGCTTGGCGATGCCTGCGCGTTTGCACATTCCCTTGATCCGCACCACAAGCATCAGCGTGTTGACCTCTCGCGGCAGTTTGCCAAAGCGGTCGATAAGCTCTGCGGCGAATCCTTCAAGTTCAACTTTGGACGACAACCCACTGAGACGGCGATATAATCCTAG
>JBCDDS010000098.1:0-14080 GCA_039180185.1 Pseudomonadota bacterium
AGCAACTCCAACAGGTGGAATAGTGCAGTTGGAGCGTTGCCAATGGCCACCACGGCGCCCTCTAAGTGTTCGACCCACAATTCTACAGCGGCTGCCGATCGAGTGTTGCCAATAGCTTTAGCGCGGTCCGGAACGCCCGGTGCATTCAGAGAGACGACCACCTCATTGCCTGCGGGTAGGAACTTCCTTGTTATGCCCGCTCCAACCATTTCGCAGTCACACAATACCGGTCGACCATCAGTGAGCGCGGTTCTTCCAGCAGCGGCGGCGGCTTCCGAGAAAACAAGCCGATCCGCAAGCTCGACCATACCGCAGGCATGGATCAGCCGAACGGCAATCGCCTCCATATCTGCATCGAACCGATCAAGGTTCGCCTCGCGTCGCACGGTTGCGAAGCTTTGAGCGTATATCGTCGCTGGGTTTTTCTCGTAGGCTAGCATCAGCAACAGTTCTCAAGCTTCCTGAAGCTCTTCTTCTTGCTCGTCTTCCTGGTCTTGCTCCGGCTTGGCCTTTGCACCCTTCGCCGCCAAAAGCCCAAGCGCAATCGCCGCTGCCAGAGCCGCAGCACCCAGAAGATGTCCGTGGCCGGCAAGTTCGGCCAAGTGTCCGGGATGCGCTGTTACAGGTGTGGCGAGTACGGCCAACAGGCACACGAAAAAACTTCTCATTTTTCATCCCCTCAAAAATTGTCCACAGACAGCAAACCTAAAAACAGCCACGAAAGGGGATCCAAGCGCCAAGAGCGCTCCGACGATCAAAAGCAAAGCCCCCGGATTGGGTCGACCTCGCTCTATGCACCTTTCCGGCCACACGGGCATCGTCCTTCTCCGTTCCTACAGATGGCTATGGTTCCGAGCAATCCTGAATCATCAAACCAAAGTCGATTTCTTTACTGTGCATTTGCGCACCAAAATTGCGCCCGAACATGTAATTTAAATGCGCCGAGATCCCCTATTTTCCCTCAAAAGGAGATGCCCTATGGGACAATTGATCGACGGCAAATGGCATGATGTTTGGTACGACACCAAGTCGACAGGCGGCGCCTTTAAGCGCAGTCAGGCAAAATTTCGCAACTGGATAACCTCGGATGGTGAAGCTGGCCCATCCGGCGTAGGTGGATTTACGGCTGAAGCTGGACGATATCACCTCTATGTTTCACTTGCCTGCCCATGGGCGCATCGCACCCTAATCTTTCGTCAAATCAAGGACCTGTCAGATCTGATCGACGTCTCAGTCGTGCACCCTGATATGCTTTCAGAAGGATGGAGTTTAAACGACGACTACCCGGGGGCTACTGGTGACAAACTTTACGACGTACCTTTACTTCACAATGTCTACACCAAGGCTCAGCCGCATATGAGTGGACGCGTCACCGTTCCCATTTTGTGGGACAAACAGCGAGAGACAATCGTCTCAAACGAATCCTCCGAGATCATTCGAATGTTCAATTTGGCTTTCAACCGTCTGACAGGCAACTCGGACGATTACTGGCCAGTGGAGCTGCGCGACGCGATGGTCCCGATCAATGACCGCATTTACGACACGTTGAACAACGGCGTTTACAAATGCGGCTTTGCCACCAGTCAGGAGGCGTATGATACGGCTGTGGGGCCACTTTTCGACACTCTTGACTGGCTTGAGAGTCAGCTTTCGGAAAACCGCTACTTGATGGGTAATAGGATCACAGAGGCGGATTGGCGGCTTTTTACAACGCTTGTGCGTTTCGATCTGGTGTATCACGGCCACTTTAAATGCAACCGGGCCCGTATCATAGATTATCCGAATATTTGGGGTTACCTGCGTGAGCTTTATCAATGGCCCGGCGTCGCCGACACGGTGAATTTCGATCACATAACGCGGCACTATCACTATAGCCATGACACAGTGAACCCACACCGGATTGTGCCAACTGGACCAAGGCTTGACTTCGACGCAGCGCACGACCGATACCTGTTGTGTTAGTCGTTGGTTTCGACAACGCGAATCCCTTGACGCGTCATCGCATTCCCCGTAAAGACGCCAAACGGAATTCGGGGCGCTGCCAGTGGCGGTGCCCATTTGCATTTAAAGAGGCGGATAGAGGCCTCTACCAGAGATGAGGATGACACCATGTCGCGCCGCTGTGAACTCACCGGAAAAGGCCCGATGGTTGGCAACAATTCAAGCCACGCCAACAACAAAACCAAGCGCCGCTACCTGCCGAACCTGAACAATGTCACGCTGCAATCGGAAACGCTTGGCCGTGGGATCAAGTTTCGTATCTCGGCGGCCGCACTGCGCAGTGTGGACCATCGCGGCGGGCTTGATGCTTATCTTGCCAAAGCAAAGGATGACGAGCTTTCACCTAACGCGCTGAAAGTGAAGAAAGAGATCGCAAAGGCGCAAGCGGAAACCGCATAACTCTTTGGCTTATATAAAGCAATAAAACCCTGCCGAATGGCGGGGTTTTATTTTTTTGACTAGTGCGAACGAACTTCCGGCGATTTGATCCATCGCAAGGACAGCTTTTTTCTCAACGCTTAGATTAAGAGCCGTGTTCGCACGCCAGAACTTCGTTAGCCGATACTAGCAGATGCGGAAACACTCGTTTTACTTTGCTACTTGGAGGTCCCGATGGACACGCTCGTCATTTTCGAAACCATGGAAGGACAAACAGAAAAAATAGCACGGTTTGCGGTCGAACAAGCTGAGGAAAATGGATGTTCGGTCAAATTAGTCGACGCATCGAGCGCCGAACCCATTTCGTTTCAGGGTGTGAAGTTTGTGATACTGGCTGCGCCTGTTCATCAGCGCCGACATCCAGATGCTTTCGAAGCGATGTTAAATGCGTACGAAAAAGAGCTGGAGGAACGCAGAACTCTAATGCTGTCGGTCAGTCTGAGCGCTGCATTTCCGGAAGGTCTTGAGGATGCCAAGGACTACCTCGTTGAAATGAAAATGCGTACCTCATTCAATCCAACTGCTGAAGCGCTTATCGCAGGTGCCGTGAAGATTGATCAATATGACTACTTCGCCCTTCAGGTGATCCGGCATGTCGTCCTTCGCGGGCGCATCTTCAATCCAGATCAAGCGGATCACGAGTTCACTGACTGGAAAGGGCTAAGCAAAATCATCTCTGATTTCATAGCGACTGTTTAATTAATGTTATATCGAAACCAAAAAAATACAGGAATATAGATTTACAATTGCACTTTAGTGCTGTTTTTTAGACAAAAGCTGATCAACCCATTTCGGCACAGTTTCGCTGGCAGGTCCAAGTATTTGCTCCGCGAAGTCATTCGACACACCTGAAGCCTCGAGATTTATCTCCACTGTATGCGCGCCATAATACTTCGCAATGCGCCCATAATCCGCAGCCGGGTACACTTGCCCTGACGTACCAATCGCGACGAAAGTGTCGGCGACTGCCAAGGCCGGCTCAATCTGTTCCATATGGTAGGGTATCTCGCCGAACCAAACGACATCCGGGCGCGTCTCGGGAGATGAGCAACCGGGGCATAGGTCACTTTCCTGCATCGTCAGGGGCGCAGGCCAACGATGTTGGCAGGCGTTGCACATCGCACCCGCAAGTTTGCCATGCATATGGAGCACGTTTTTACTCCCCGCCTTCTCATGCAGAGCATCGACGTTTTGTGTGACAATCAAAACATCTCCGTCAAACCCGGCTTCAAGCCGCGCCAGGGCAAAGTGTGCAGCATTCGGCTCTGCTTCAGCGGCCTGTTTTCGCCGGGCGTTATAAAACTCGTGCACCAAGGCAGGATTTCGCGCGAAACCTTGGGGCGTGGCCACATCTTCGATCGCATGTTGCGCCCAAAGACCGCCTTCGTCGCGAAACGTTCCAAGACCACTTTCCGCAGAGATACCCGCGCCGGTCAGAATAACAATACTTGGCATCTGAAGACTCTTATTTTGCCGTTGTTTAACTTGGCTTGACCCAGTTTTCCCGTCAAAAGCAGGTTATGACAAGCAATGAACACAAAATGCGCGTCCTATTCGTGTGCCTTGGCAATATTTGCCGTTCCCCGGCTGCGGAAGCCATTCTGCGCGGCCTCGCTCCCAACGTAGAATGCGACAGTGCGGGCACGTCGAACTGGCATGCGGGTGAACCACCCAATCCACCGATGCGAGAATTGGTGGAACGTCAAGGTTATGACATGGCATCGCTACGCGCGCGTCAGTTTACCATGGCGGATTTCGGGAATTTCGATCTGATTGTTGCAATGGACGCCAGAAACCTGAGTGATATTGAGATACTACGTCCATCCGGCGACACTACACCTGTGCGCTTAATGACAGATTTCGATCCGGAAAGCAAAATGAATCACGTGCCCGACCCCTACTACACTGGCGATTATGACGGGGCATTTGAGTTGATTGAACGCGCAGTACACGGGTTGAGAAATGCACTCTGATCCCATCGGAGTTCAGCCTTTCTGAAACCGACCTTCGCCGATTTGAAAATCAATCCTGCAAAGTCAGACACGGGCTTGTGTGAGTTTGCGATTGGGCTCAAATCCGAACAGACAAGGAGTGTGTTCATGTCTTTAAGATTTCTGAAAACTGCGGCCGGTCAGGATGAGGCCAACTCATCGGACGTAAGCGATACCGTACAGATCATGCTGGCGCGGCTAAAGACAGGTGGCGCACAAGTTGCTTTGGAGTATGCCAGGCAACTTGACGGCTGGAATGGTGATATCACGCTTTCAGAGCAAGAAATTGAAGAAGCGGTTTCGCGTGTCCCCAAGAAGCTTAAGGATGACATCGCATGGGCGCATGACAACATCTCGCGCTTTGCAGCAGCGCAACGTGCAACAGCGCAAGACATGGAAGTTGAGTTGCGACCCGGGCTCATTGCGGGACAGAAACAAATCCCGGTGCGCGCGGCAGGTTGTTATGTGCCTGGCGGACGTTACACGCATATCGCTTCTGCGCTTATGACCATCGCAACGGCGCGTGAGGCAGGCGTTCCCGACATAACAGCTTGTTCTCCGCCAAGTGGCCCAGAAGGCATTCCGGACGCCATGCTTTATGCGATGCAATTGGCCGGAGCGCACCGTATTCTGTGCATAGGAGGCGTGCAGGGCGTTGCGGCGATGGCGTTTGGCATGTTTGGTGCGCCTTGTGCGGATATTCTCGTTGGCCCTGGCAATGCCTACGTCGCAGAGGCTAAGCGGCAACTCTTTGGCCCATTGGGCATAGACATGTTTGCTGGACCTACCGATAGTCTGATCCTTGCCGACGAAACAGCGGACCCAGAAACCGTGGCAGTCGATCTAATAAGCCAGGCAGAGCACGGCGCAACTAGCCCAGTTTGGCTTGCAACCACCGATGAGGTGCTGGCCAGGCAGGTGATTGCGCGTGTGCCAGAACTTATCGAGACACTTCCTGAACCAAATCGCACTGCAGCAAAAACAGCGTGGCACGATATGGCAGAGGTTGTCGTGGCCAAAACACGCGAAGAAATCGCCGAATACGCAGATAATAAAGCGCCTGAGCACCTTCAGGTCATGGCAAGTGATCAAAATTGGTGGCGTGGACGGCTTCGGGCTTACGGCTCTCTTTTTCTGGGCGAAAACACAACTGTAAGCTTTGGCGATAAGGCGTCAGGCACGAACCATGTGCTGCCAACTTCTGGCGCGGCGCGATACACTGGCGGGCTCTCAGTACATAAATTCTTGAAAACCGTGACGTGGCAAACTGTAGACGAAAGAGCTTTGCCTGATCTGGCAAATGTTACCGCAAGTATTAGTCGAGCAGAGGGTATGGAAGGTCACGCCATGGCCGCTGACATTCGGTTAGACAAGGTTTTTAGCGACTTGCCTATGGAAGCACATGCGGCCGGTCGAAAGTAGAACCCAAGTCGCAAAACGTTTCCAAAACCCTTAGAAAGCGGTACTTTCCCATTAGGTGGGGCGATTGGGCTGCTAGGGGAAGTCCGAATTTTGGCGCCTCGTGTGAGTGTTAAACATGAGACCAGTAGGTATCTTAGGCGGGATGGGGCCCGCTGCGACCATTACTCTAATGCAGAAAGTTCTTGCTGCACAATCTGCGCATGGCGATGCCGCGCATGTGCCCATGTTGGTGCACCAAAATCCGCAAGTACCCTCCCGTATCGCTGCGCTGATTGATGGTTCGGGACCCGATCCAATGCCGGTATTGATGACCATGGCACAGGACTTGGAACGAGCTGGAGCACAAGCACTGGCAATGCCATCGCATTTAGCACATCAGTATTCTATAGCCGTTTCACACGCGACAAGCTTGCCGTTTCTGAACATGGTGGAGATAACGGCTCAAAAGCTGGCTGACACTGGCGACCGCAAAATAGGCGTGCTTGCATCCCCGGCCACTCGAGCAGCTGGCGTTTTCGAAAAGGTGTTTGAAGATAATGGATTGACGGCAATTTGGCCAAAAGATGAGGCACAGACACACCGAGTCATTGAAATCGCACAATCCGGAGAAGCATCAGCAGAACTTACGATTGAACTGAGTGGACTAACCGCACGGCTCATCGAAGCTGGCGCTGAACGACTCTTGATCGCAAACGGCGCACTTTCATCGCAAGCTAACAATTTTCCTGAGGACTTACCCTATACTGACAGTATGGAATGCCTCGCCGAAGACATCGTGGCTTTCTCAGATCAATAATTCAAAAGCTTAAGTGCGCTCCCCAGCCAACGCTGATCTGAGGGCTTCTGCTTCTTGCCGCGCCTCTCGCAACCCATCCATCGTGGCTGAAAGTTCTGCTTCGGTCTGATTGAGCTGATTGGTCAATTCAGCTTCACGTTGCTGCAAATATGTGATGGCCTGATCACGGGTTTCTTCGGCGTCGTGCAACTCCTGCGCCATCCGCTCGAGCTCTCCGATGTCGGATTGAGAAACGCGAGTAAATCGATGAACCAGCCAATTGGCGAACCAGCCCATGCAAAACGCAACGAACAATACGATGGCAGTTGCTATGATGAATTCAGTTCTGTTCATTACTGTCGCCAGGCTCGCTAGTTACCTCGTTTGCCGAACTATCTTCGCCGTTCTGTTCAAGCGCTTCAAGCGTGGTCTGTACTTCTTCTGATGAACCTGGACGATGAACCCTGAATTCTATACGCCGATTTGCCTCTCGGCCTTCCTCGCTGTCGTTACCCGCTATAGGTTGGCTCTCGCCGTAACCTTTGGCTGTAATCGTTGAGGTCAATACCCGTCGCGCGCGGAGCTCATTGAGGACGGTTTGTGCCCGCGCCTGACTCAATTGTTGGTTCATGGTTTCTCGACCTTGGCTGTCCGTATGTCCTCCGATTTCCATGCGAACCTTGCCACATTGCTTCAGGATCTCTGCGATTTGATCCATAATTTCGGCCCCGCTGGCATCTATAGTAGCTTGCCCCGGCTCAAACGTGATTTTGCGCTCTGATTGTACTTCGGCAATACTCGCTTCGCATTCTTCAGGGGTCGGTAAGCTCGCCACTGGGTCAAGCTCTTCTCGATAGGCCACCTGAATGTCGAAACGTGCCGTTTCTCCCAGCTTCGTCGAAATTACTTGCGATATCTTTGCGCCGACATCTCGCGTACCGGACTGGCCCTTAATCAGAATGGTCTCTGGTTCTACTGTCACCGAGCCGTTTGAAAGCAATGCCAAGGCCTGGACTGCCGTCAGTACTCTGACCGTCCAGTCTTTTGGAAGGCCCTCCACAACGCGCGCGGCCGTATCCACGGAAACTGAACTAAATTTTGCTTTTGCAAAACTATCGACCGTGTCACGCGCAATCTGGCTACTGATCTTTCCCCGGATCTGCACCTGACCTTCTGGAGAAAGCGTTGCGACGAGTTCTGGTGTGATTATGGCATTGGTAGCTTCTGGTTTCGGAAGTACCGACTGAAGCGCAAATACTTCTGGCAGCGTCGTCTCGAGCTTTCCAATCACTTCGTCAAACTTCGCTGTAGGAGTTCCCTCTGCAGCGACCAGAACAATATCAGCGTCCGACATTGTGACGCTGCCGCCGCCCAATTCAGCCAACGCTTCTATCGATAGTTCTGCTGCCCTGCCCCAGTTCGGAGAGGGGACACCCAGAGCCAACACACAATTTACCTTTTCCGAAAGACCGGACCGTCCCGCAGCAGCAAGAATGCGGTCGCGTGACTGTTCTGTGTCGGAGTGACAGGCATCAAAACGGCCATCGCCATCCTGCAATACATAGCGCAACGCGAAGGGAGCGCTCACAGGTCTCGGAGCGGATATATCAAGCGTCAACCCAATACCTGAGGGCACACTTCTCGCTAGTTTGGTTTCCAGATTGATCTTGTCTCTGTCGCTCTCGACCATTGCCACTACGGTGACATGATCGGCCTCAATCGAAATTTTTGCACGCGGAATGGCTTCAAGCGCGCGCATGCCAAACGTTAGTGCGGACTGCCATGTTGAAGGAAAATTATAATCAGCGGTCTGCAGTAGGTCCGAAACTTCATCACCCGGCGCGCGACGACGCACATCTGCAAGCAAGGCGGCTCGGTCCGTTGCAGCAGGGATCAAACCCAAAAGCGAAAGGCCATTAGTGTTGCGCAATATCTCTACCGAAAAATTGGGGGGCGCGATTGCGTCAGCGTCTTCAACCAACATCTGATCAATAATGCGGGCGGACTCAACGACGCCACCGGCAATCGAGAGTGCACGAAATCTCGTGGCTTCAGAGGGGGCGGTACCGGCTAAGAAAACCTGCAAACCGTCAGCATCCACATCTGTCCAGGTCATGCCGTTTTCATCAAGCGTGTCGCGCACTTCGCGACGTGATGAGTCCTCGATAACCTGGACTGCGAATGTCGCCGTCACAACGCAAAGAATGAAACCAACCAAAAAAGGCGTAGCAATCATAAGAATCGCAGAGAGGCGCATAGAAACCTATAGACTGTTAGCAGCGTGCATTAACCTTTAGAGATCGGCGCGGCCAAGCGCAATCAGAGCAAAAGTATAACAGCAAAAAACGGCAAAGGCAGCAGTCCAGCATCACGGTTCGACCTGAACAACTTCAAAAGACGTTCATCATCGTGCATATCGAACTGACGCAACTGCCAGAACATGTGAACACCGAACACCCAAGGCGCGATCAAACCTATCACCAGAGCAAAGGGTGACGTCTCAATTAGCGCAAGTCCAACTGCCAAGGCCTGCAAGCAAACAGCTAGAACTAGAAAAATCTGTAGCCAGCCAAGTGTTTTCTCACCAAAAAGGCGCGCTGTGGATTTTACGCCAATCAGTGCATCGTCCTCGGCGTCCTGATGTGCATAGATCGTGTCGTAAAAAAGCGTCCAAGCAATTCCGCACAGATAAAGCCAGATGGCGGGCCACTGCAAAGAGCCTGTATGTGCCGTCCAAGCTAAAAGTGCGCCCCAGTTGAAGGCTATTCCCAGAAAAACCTGCGGCCACCATGTAAACCTTTTTGCAAACGGGTAAACAGCAACGGGCAGAAGTGACAAAACACCAAGAGCAATTGCAGCCAGATTAAATGTCAACAGAATGCAAAAAGCGATTAGCGCCTGCAGAACAAGCCACACGAAGGCCTGCCGAACGCTGACTTGGCCTGATGGAATTGGTCGTGAAGCTGTTCTCGAAACACTGCCGTCGATGTGCCGATCGGTTATGTCATTCCAGGTGCATCCCGCACCACGCATCAAAAACGCGCCGATTGCGCAGCCAACAAATATCCAAAGATCGTGCCAACTGGCACGCCCGTCAAAACCCATCGCCAAAACGAGCCCCCACCAGCACGGCAAAAGCAAAAGCCATGTGCCAATCGGTCGATCTGCGCGCGACAACCGCAGGTACGGTCGAAGAGCCGCTGGCGCATAATGATCCACCCAATTGCCTGACACGGCATCGGCAACCTGTCCGGTCACCTCTGGCGTCTGATCTGGTCCGGTCATAAGGTGCCTCATGGCAAATACAAAAATCAGGTTGTTTGTAGATCATCCGCTTGGGTCAGGACAATGCGTGGCTCTGAATAAGGAACAGGCACATTACCTTTTTTCTGTGATGCGACGCAGCGCGGGCGACGCAATTCTGCTTTTCAATGGAAAGGACGGAGAGTGGCGTGCGCGCATCGATGAGGCGGTGAAGCGTGGTGGAACACTTTTGGTCGAAGAGCAAACTAGTCCGCAGCGCGACCCGCCCGATCTCTGGCTGATGTTCGCACCGATCAAGAAATCTCGAACTGACTTTATTGTGGAAAAAGCTGCTGAATTAGGGGCCGCTCGCATCATCCCAGTACAAACCGAATTCACTAACTCAGAGCGTATCCGGCGGGATCGCCTACAAGCCCACGCTGTGGAAGCGGCGGAGCAGTGCGGCGGAACATACGTGCCTGAGGTGACTGAACTGCTGAAGTTGGATCAGGTTTTGACCGACTGGCCCAAAAGTAGACAAATCATGTTTTGTGATGAGACAATGGCAGGTGTGGCCACGTCACTTGAAGGCGCGATGCCGGGCCCATGGGCTATTTTGATTGGGCCAGAAGGCGGGTACGCGGAGCCCGAACGTGCCACGTTGAAGGCGCTCCCATATGCAATGCCGGTGAGCCTCGGCCCACGTATTTTAAGAGCAGATACGGCGGCTGTTGCGGCGATCACACTCTGGCAGCAAGCTTTGGGAGACTGGCGTTGAGCTTCGTCCGGCCCGAAGCCGCGCAAACTCTGGCGCGATGGCGCGACTTCCTCATCGCGACAATACTGGCGGGTGTAGGCAGTTGGTGGATATTCGTATCAGGCGGATTATTATTCTGGTTCGGATTTCCCCTGATAATCGGTGCCGCTTTATTTTGCGTAAGTGGTTATCAACGCATGCGTTTTCGCCAAGGGCGCAAGGGGCCCGGTATTGTGCGCATCGATGAGGGCGCAATTGCGTACTTTGGGCCGTTAAGCGGCGGTATCATCGCTCAATCTGAGCTGCGCCGTGTTGTATTGGACGGCGCATCGTCGCCAAAACACTGGGTCCTATCTCAGCCTGGGCAAGAAGAGGTTTATATTCCGATTACAGCGCAAGGCGCTGACGCGCTTTTTGATGTTTTCAGCAGCCTGCCTGGCATTCAAACGGAACGAATGCTTAGCCTAATCAAAGATGAAAATAAAAAGCGGGAGATCGTGTGGCAGAAACCAGACTCACCTCTCCCGCACAAAAAAATTGCTTTGAACTAACGCGATTCCGCGTCACTACTTCTTTGTTTTTTGTCGCTCTTTGCGTCTTTGCTCGCGCGCTCTACGGCGCTCTTCGCGCTGCTTTTCGGCCCGCTTGCGATGTCCCGCTGGGCTAAATCGCTCATCTGTATCAGGACCTCCACGTGCCAAGGCAGGTTGGCTCAAAACCACCGCCGAACCGGCAATCAGACCCATTGTAAAAAAACCTCTACGTGTAATCTGTTCAGTCATCTCAATCTCCTAATCTCAGCATGTTGCGTTGCTTGTATGGCAGATCGGAATTCGCTGGCCTTGGTTCCAGAGATGTTACGGTTCGCTCAGATTTTCTTGATCACACGTGAGCCCACGTGTGACCTACAGCAGCGCATTGACACCCCCTGCGATTAACGCCACTTCTGGCGTTTAACTGTGCTCGAGATTCAGGAGACCCCAGATGTCGATACCACAATCCGGCGGCGGACCGATCGAGAGCCAAGCGCAGCTTGCCGAATACATGGAACAAGGGTGCAAACCCAAAGAAGACTGGCGCATCGGTACAGAGCACGAGAAATTCGGATATTGTCGCGACACGTTAGAACCTATTCCATACGAAGGAGAAAGAAGTGTTCTGGCGGTGCTCGAGGGCCTGCGCGATGGTCATGACTGGTCGCCGCTGGAGGAAGGCGGGAAACTGATCGGGCTGGAAAAAGACGGAGCCAATGTCTCGTTGGAACCGGGTGGACAACTGGAGCTTTCCGGCGCGCCGCTGCAGACGATCCACGAGACCTGCGATGAGGTGAACGACCACCTGCGTGACGTGAAAGATATAGCCGACAAAGTAGGCGTAGGTTTCATCGGACTTGGCGCTGCACCGCAGTGGACCCACGAGCAAATGCCGATGATGCCAAAAGGCCGGTACAAACTCATGGACGCCTACATGCAAAAGGTCGGCACCATGGGCCGCACCATGATGCGCCGTACTTGTACCGTGCAGGTCAACCTCGATTTCTCTTCCGAGGCCGACATGGTTCAAAAACTACGGGTGGCGTTGGCTTTGCAGCCGGTCGCAACGGCGCTTTTCGCCAATTCGCCGTTTCTAGAAGGCGAACCCAACGGGCATAAGTCCTGGCGTAGCCGGGTCTGGCGCGATCTTGATGCGGATCGCACTGGCATGTTGCCATTCGTTTTTGAAGAGGGTTTTGGTTTTGAAGCGTGGGCCGAATACGCGCTCGATGTGCCCATGTATTTCGTTTACCGGGACGGTGAATATGTCGACGCGTTGGGTCAGTCTTTCCGCGATTTCCTAGAAGCTAAGCTGCCTGCCCTGCCCGGCGAAACGCCTACACTTTCCGACTGGGCCGATCACCTGACCACAGTTTTCCCGGAAGCTCGGATCAAGAAGTTTATGGAAATGCGCGGCGCCGATGGTGGTCCCTGGAGACGGTTGTGCGCGTTGCCCGCGTTCTGGGTTGGGATCATGTATGATCAGTCCTCGCTTGATGCGGCCTGGGACTTGGTAAAAAACTGGGATGCAGAAACTCGAGAAGCTTTGCGCATAAAAGCCAGTGAAGATGCCTTGCAGGCCAAGGTTGCAGGCATCTCAATGCATGACTTGGCCCGAGAAGTCGTGAGCATCTCAGAGGCGGGCCTGCGCGCACGCGCCTTCCCAGGCGCTGGCGGTATGATCCCGGATGAGACCCATTTTCTAAATGCGCTCCATGAAAGTCTGGAAAGCGGTCAGGTGCCCGCAGACGAACTTTTAGAAAAGTATCACGGTGAGTGGCAGGGTGATCTGAACAAAATCTACGCCGAGTATAGCTACTGAGCGGATAAGTTCACTTTTGTCCGATCTTTGATTCAACGCCGTCGCGGATACGCTGAATGTTCTCGCGGTGCCGCCAAATGATGATGACACCCAGAGTGATAGAAGCGAGTAGCATGTTGGGATAGCCCAGAAGCAAAAAGAAAACCGGTGAGAGTGTCGTTGCAACAAGCGCTGCAAGCGAAGACATACGTCCAATGGCGGCCGTGATCAGCCATGTCAGACCACAGGCGAGAAACACGGGCCAGGCGAGCCCGAGCACCGCACCAAGGAACGTAGCAACGCCTTTGCCACCCTTGAAGGACAACCAGACGGGGAAGCAGTGACCAACGAGCGCCATCACGCCTGCGACCTGCTGCGCATCATCCCCGCCAAAGGCGCGTGCAAGCAGTACCGCTACCGTACCCTTGCCTGCATCGAACAAAAGCGTTGTCGCCGCAGCGGCCTTGTTTCCCGTCCGCAAAACATTCGTAGCCCCGATGTTACCTGAGCCAATCTCTCTAAGGTTACCAAGACCAAAGACGCGTGCCGAGATCACACCGAAGGGAATAGATCCGAGCAAGTAACCCATAACTGCCCAGATCGCCAAAAGACCGATGCCAGAGGTCAGCTCAGGCATTTTCAGCCTCAAACACGATTTTACCAGCTACCAGCGTCTTCAGCACCTTGCCACGCATCTCCACCCCGTCAAACGGAGTATTCTTAGAGCGCGACTTGAGCTGCGTTCTGTCCAAAATGAAACTTGCATCAGGATCGAAAAGTACAAGATCAGCCGGTGCGCCCTTTGCCAGTCTGCCGCAATCTAGCCCGAGACGACGTGCCGGATTGAACGCCATAGCCCGGAAAAGGGTGTTTAAGTCAAGCTCATCGCGATGATACAGACCAATGGCTGCGCAAATCAGAGTTTCCAATCCCACAGCGCCACTTGCAGCTTCCTCAAACGGCAAACGTTTGGACTCTTCATCTTGGGGCGTGTGCATGGAGCTTATGATGTCAATCGTGCCGGTTCGAACCGCCTCAACGACTGACGTCCTATCATCCTCGGATCGCAAAGGCGGCTTGACTTTGAAAAAGGTCCGATAGTCATCCACATCTGTCTCA
>JBCDDS010000099.1:0-14047 GCA_039180185.1 Pseudomonadota bacterium
CGCAAGTGGGGCGCGAGCTTTGGAAGACCACTGGCGAGATGGCCATGCGAGGGCGGGCATTTTCTAAGCGTTCGCTGATCTGGCATGGCTGGCTCACGCTACAATCCACGATCATGGGATTTCTTCTAGGCACAGCCATTGGCATGATCGGTGCCATTGCGATCGTATACTCGCGCACAGCACAAATGAGCCTGATGCCTTGGGCGATCATTAGTCAAACCATCCCAATTGTGGCCCTGGCGCCTATGATAATCGTCCTATCCTCGCAAATCGGCGTAGAGGGGCGCGGGTTACCCAAGGCAATCATTTCGGCTTATCTCTGCTTCTTCCCTGTGCTGGTTGGTATGGTGAAGGGACTTCGTTCGCCGACAGATGCGCAGCTCGACTTGTTGCAGACCTACAATGCCTCGGGCCTACAGAGTTTTCTGAAACTCCGACTGCCCGCTTCTCTGCCATATCTCTTCACTTCGCTGAAGATTGGAATTGCGGCAGCACTTGTGGGCACCATCGTCGGAGAGTTACCGACCGGAGCGATCTCTGGGCTTGGCGCGCGCATTCTCATTGGCGATCAGTTCGGCACGCCGTTGGCCATATGGTCCGCGCTTTTTGCCGCCGCGATCCTGGCCGGAGCTTTGGTGACGCTGCTTGATCTGACGCAGCGCATCACGCTTCGCAAAATGGGGATGACAACATGAACTGGCTTATTGGCGCAATGGCCTTCTGGCTCGCGGCTTGGTCACTCAATGCAATGCTGGCCAACTCGCGATTTCGACAAGTACGTCTGGTGCGGATATTCGTCCCACTGCTTTTTGGTCTGAGCCTCATCGTACTTTGGGAAGGGATCGTGCGCGCGTTTGCAATTTCTCCCGTAATACTGCCGGCGCCCTCTGTTGTGGCCCAAACCTTTGCCGCTTCGACCGACGTGCTTTGGCAAGACTTCCAGCAAACAGTGCTTAAAGGCGCACTCTCAGGGTTTTTGATCGGATGCGCCGCGGCTTTCCTCATTGCCATCGCCATCGACCGCTCAGCATTCCTCACACGCGGACTGCTGCCAATCGGCAATTTCGTGGCTGCTCTCCCCATCGTCGGCATTGCGCCCATTCTGGTGAGCTGGTTCGGCTTTGACTGGCAATCGAAAGCTGCAGTGGTCGTCGTCATGGTGTTCTTCCCCATGCTGGTCAACACCGTGCAGGGCCTGCGCGAAAGCGATCAGATGCAGCGCGATCTGATGCATACCTATGCCGCAGGCTACTGGAAAACGCTAATCAAGCTGCGCCTGCCTACGGCGATGCCTTTCGTCTTTAACGGCTTGAAGATTGCCACCACGCTTGCCTTAATTGGCGCTATTGTGGCCGAGTATTTCGGCTCGCCGATCAAAGGCATGGGCTTTCGTATATCCACCGGCGTGGGTAATCTGTCGATTGACTTGGTCTGGGCAGAGATTTTCGTAGCCGCGATCGTCGGCTCAGTATTTTACGGCACGGTTGCACTGATCGAGCGAGCCGTGACATTCTGGCACCCATCACAAAGGGTCAGAGATAAGACTTAACTCAAAACCAATTGGGAGAATAACATGAAGAAACTTTTCTATTCTATCGGATTTGCTGCCGCAGCGGCATGGGGTGGCATCGCCCAGGCGGCTGATGACGTCACACTGCAACTGAAATGGGTAACACAAGCACAGTTCGCGGGTTACTACGTCGCACTTGACCAAGGGTTTTACAAAGAGGAAGACCTGAACGTCACGATTAAGCCGGGCGGACCCGATATCGCGCCAGCTCAGGTAATCGCCGGGGGCGGCGCCGATGTGGTGCTCGACTGGATGCCGTCGGCTCTCGCCAGTCGCGAAAAAGGTCTGCCGCTTGTCAATATCGCCCAGCCGTTCAAAAGCTCTGGCATGATGCTGACCTGCCGCAAGGATGCAGGCGTCGCCACACCAGCCGATTTCAAAGGTAAAACGCTGGGCGTTTGGTTCTTTGGCAACGAATACCCGTTCCTTAGCTGGATGAGCCAACTCGGCATACCGACCGACGGCAGCGCCGAAGGCGTGAACGTCCTGAAGCAAGGCTTCAACGTCGATCCCATCCTGCAAGGTCAGGCGGCCTGTGTCTCGACTATGACCTACAATGAATACTGGCAGATCATCGATGCGGGGTTGAGCCCAGATGACCTTGTGGTGTTCAAGTATGAAGACCAGGGCGTGGCGACACTCGAAGATGGCATGTATGTGCTTGAGGAAAACCTCGCTGACGCCGCATTTCAGGATAAGATGGTACGCTTTGTCCGCGCCTCGATGAAAGGCTGGAAGTGGGCCGAGGAAAATCCAGATGATGCCGCATTGATCGTTCTTGACTACGATGAAACCGGCGCTCAGACGGAAAAGCACCAGAAACGGATGATGGGTGAGATTGCCAAGCTTACAGCGGGTTCGGACGGTGCGCTTGATCCGGCTGATTTTAAGCGCACGGTTGAATCGCTTTTGGCGGGAGGTTCTGATCCAGTCATCACCAAGGATCCCGGCGAAGCGGCTTGGACCCACGCAATTACCGACAAAGCACTTAACTAAAGCTGAAAACAAACTAAAAAGGCCCGGAGAAATCCTGGGCCTTTTTTATTTACTTTAGCGAAAACTTAGGACTGGCTATCGCCCTTACTTGAGAAAATCAGGCGCATCGTCACAGGGCTGACGCGGGTGATGCTGTCGAGACCAGCAATCTCTTGCAGTTTATCGATGCCCGCATTGATACCCGCGTCGCTGACATTTAACATCGCCATGCCATCGGTGGTCACCATCACTTTGTCTTCGGTCAGGCGCATCACGAAGAGAGCGGCATCCACATCCACTTCGTTACCCAGCAAATTTAGCGTTCCAAAAGCGTCTGTGACCGCTGACTCGCCAACCTCAAGGGAGTTAACCTCTTCCATATCGACTTCGGCTACGATCTTTGCTTTCGGCGCATTCTTGAAAACAAACTCCGTCATGCGTTCATTTCTGATTTCAATGTTTGTCTCGACAGATGTCAGATCAATTTCTAAGGCCACGTTGCCTTCGGCATCAATAGAACCGGACACGCCGCTGAAGTTGTGGGACTCACCAACTGTGTCGTTCTTGATCGAACCGAACGAGATACTCGATGCGGACGTGTCGATGGTCCAGCTCTCACCAGCCGTGGCAAAACTAGCAACGCAGGCCAGGGTGCCTGCGATAACTACAGACTTCAAATAACTCATATTTTGGTCTCCTCCCTCTGGGTCAAAAAACAAAAGTAGATTTTGTGTGACGAAATAACACTCCGCGGACTGAATTTATTCATCGCGCTTTATCAAAAACGTATGAGCGTGACGTTGTTGACCGTATCGAGGACGTGAACAAATAGGTGCTGAGAGACGAAAAATGGAAGTCCGTTCAATCCAGACACAAACTTTAGGCTTCATCTATATCTGGTGTCTCTAGTGATTACATCCGCAACATGTTGATGCGTCATGGTCGATTTCTGTGAAAAATACTTGAATATAAACACTTTATTGCAATTTCGCCTTGTGTTAATGTTAACGGATAAACAAGGCCAGTCGGATAACCGGCGGTCGACGAGGCAGAAAAGAGCAGTTCTATGAGAACTCGTACTAGGCACCCGATCCGGTGGGGATTGGTGGCGTTAGCCACCATTTGGATGTTAATCATTGTTCCTTTGAGCGCAGCGGCCGCACCATATGCGGCGTTGGTCATGGATGCGCGGTCTGGAAAAGTGCTTCATTCACGCAATGCGGACACGCGGTTGCATCCTGCGTCCCTAACCAAGATGATGACGCTCTATGTTGTATTTGAAGCTATAGAAAACGGTGAGATCAGCCTCGATAAGCACGTGCGTATTTCCAAACACGCAGCGTCAGAACCTCCTAGCAAACTGGGTTTGAGAGCAGGACAGAAGGTGCGCATCAGGCACCTTATTCGCGCCGCCGCAATCAAATCGGCAAATGACGCGGCGACTGCACTTGGAGAAGCAGTTTCGGGATCCGAGGCCAAGTTTGCGCGCCGTATGAACCGTACCGCGCGCGCACTTGGCATGACGCGCACCAGCTTTAAAAACGCGCATGGTTTGACCGAAGCCGGTCACTTGTCCACTGCGCGCGACATGACCATTCTGGGTCGACATTTGTTTTACGACTACCCGGAGTATTACAATCTGTTTTCGCGCATCAGTGCGGATACCGGAGCGGGCAAAGTCTACAACACCAATCGGAAGATGCTGCGCAATTACCGCGGTGCGGATGGTATCAAAACAGGGTACACGCGCGCTGCAGGCTTTAATCTCACAGCATCGGCCGAGCGTGGCAATGAGCGCATCATCGCAACTGTATTTGGCGGTCGCTCTACCGCCTCACGCAATGCGAAAGTCGCAGAACTCCTTGATCTGGGTTTCAAGCGTGCGCCAAGTCGTGTCGCTTTGAAGAAGCCGAGCAAGCCACACTATGCGGGTAAAATTGGCGGTAGCGATGATACCGCGCCCGGCGCGGCTGGCAAAACAACACGTCTCGTAGCCGCGGCGGCGGTGAAAAAGAGTATCCGGCCTCAATTGCGATCAACTGCAAAAGCCGAAGCGAAGCCAGTTGTCATTGCCAACAAGACAGACATCGAAAATGCCCTACAAGTGGCGTTTAACGAAACTCTTATGGCAGACGTGCAGTCGCGCACCTCTTCTGACGTGAAACCTAAGGCGCGGCCAGATGACTTTGTCGTCGCACGCGCGTCGCAAGATCCTATTCAGCACGTGGTCACGCGCGTTTCAACCTCTGGCGGGCGGCATTGGGGTATCAATGTCGGCCAATACCCAAGCCAGTACAAAGCGCGCAAGGTACTTCTGAAAACAGCCCTGAATGAAATAGAAACGCTGGACGGCTCGCGCCCGAAAGTAGTGAAGAGATCGAAAGGCTTTGATGCCAACTTCATGGGGTTGACCAGCGAAACCGCGGAGCTCGCCTGCCGCAGGTTGGAGGCTAAACAGATAGCCTGCACTATGATTGAACCGGGTGCCTAAGCTTTTTCCATCTTCTGGCGCTTGAGCCACGTTACAAATGCTTTGGCTTTAGGACGCAAGACACCAGGACGCGTAACAATATGATAACCGGTGTCTCCCTTATCCCTAAACAAGAGTCGTAGCCGACCTGCAGCAACATCCTTCTGCACCGATGACATCGCAGTACAGATGATCCCCTGCCCGGCTCGCGCGCCCTCCAGCATTAGGTTGCCGGGCAAATGTATCATGCGCTTCATCCGGCTTTCAGTGACCCCATGCTTTCGCATCCAATCAAGCGAACCAGCTGTGCCCAGCTCCTCAATCCAAGGGAAATGCAACAGATCAGCAGGTTGCTCGATCTCACAATCACCCACGAGTTCAGGCGCAGCAGTTACTACGATGTCTGTGGGCACTAACATTTCTACTTCAAGTCCGGGCCAGTCCCCGCTGCCAAACCGTAAAGCGATATCGATACCACCTGGTTGCGGATCGCTGAGCGACGAGGAAGGATGCACCATCAAGTCAATATCCGGATGGCGTTTCTGAAAGTCCAACAACCGTGGCATAAGCCAGGTCGTTGCAAACATCTGCGTTGTCGATATCTGCAAGGCGCGATCAGCGTCCGCGCCGGTGACCTTTTCGACCGAGCGCGCGATGGTGGTGAATCCGGTCTTAAGAGCTTCGGCGAGTTCAGTACCTTCCTGTGTCAGCGTCAATGCGCGCCCTGAACGATCCACCAACGACACACCCATATGCGTCTCTAGCGTTCTGATCTGCTGGCTCACAGCAGCATGGCTGACGTTAAGCGCTTGGCCTGCGGCCACGGCAGAGCCAGTTTCAGCGAGTGCGGAAAACGCCCTGAGCGACGTTAAAGGCGGGAGCTTAAGCCAATCCATATGTAAGAATTTCTTTCATACACGATTTTTTCTTGAGAAGAAATATCTGTTTAGGAACGATATATACTTCTCTACAATGCTTAAAGAAAGGAAAAAGTCATGATAAAAATTCTTTCAGATACGCTGCATCATGCGACCCTGATCACACCGAACCAAAGTCGCGCTCATTGGAAGCCGTCCGAGCGCTTCGACAACCGGCATGATGCTGCGCTTGAGGCACACCGTCTCGGTCAGGGTCATCTCTGATCGATAAGCCCGAGCGACTAATCTTGTCTCCCGTTCATTCGTCGCCCGAAGGGTCCGGTGGTGGCTTGTGCCCATCACCGGACAAAAAAATCAACTAGAAGCTCAATTCAGTAGGTCTTCGAACGCGGTTCGAAGTTCATCTGCTTGCCGCATCCCTTGCATCGTCGCTTCATGCGAACCTTTGTCGTCAAAAAGCAGGATCGTGACATGTGGGACACCAAACCTGGAAGCAAAAGCACGGCCTTGCGTGGTGGATATATCAGCCACTAAATAGATAAGCTCGTCTTCCTCAAAATTCTTCATGGCGCGTCTAGCCTGACGTTGCAGTGCCGTGCATGTGGGACAACTCGGATCATGGATTTGAACCACTGCAGGTACGCCATTGCCTATGCGTTCAAGATCAAACTCGGCGATTTTTGCTCGTACGGAACGCGTGCCAAAAAATGTAGCACCACCTGCGACAACCACTCCCGCACCGATCCAAGCCACTCGGTTAAAAAAAGCCCTGCGGTCCTTTAAATCTGACGTTTTTTGATTCTGTAGCGGCGTAGCAGGTTTCTTCGCCTTTTGACGTTTTGTTGATTTCTTCTTCATTTCAAATGTGTCCCTCAAATTACGAGCAAGTATACAAACCTAATGCGCGACTACGTCATCACAAGTCGGTGACAGATCAACCTGAGTTCAAAGTTTTTTCTCCATGATCACGGCGTCAACGCGCGTTCTTTTGTCCATTTGGTAATAGTCTTTTCTTGTGGCTACTTTGAGGTAGCCATTGGTTTCATATAATTGAACAGCGGCCCAATTGCTTTCTGCCACTTCTAGAAAAGCTCGCTGCGCACCGCGCGTCTTTGCCACTTTTTCAAACTCCAAAAGGCGCGCCTGAGCTAGACCGGACCGCTGACGACGCGGATCAGTGGCAATTGTCAAAAGCTCCGCCTCATCGGCAACAACACGACCTACGGCAAAGGAGAAACGATCTGCGCAAACGAACGCGTTCTGTTCGATCAAGAGAGACGCGAACTCTTCAGCACTCCAAGATCTTCCCTGTCCTGCAAATGCGTTTGCATGCAGTTCGGACAGGGCCTCAAACGTCAGCTTCGTCATCGAGGATAATGGGAGGCGCTTCCCGTGCCGGCGCAGCGTCAGCAGCTCTAACATAAATTGGTTTTGGCACAGGTGTATCGTCTGGCGCGTTTGCTGCAATCAGTGTGATTGCTGCAACTTGTTCTAAAGGCTCTGGCCATGCTGCATGCTCAGGCACTTCTTCGCGTGACAATTGCGCAGGGGCACCATCCATCTCTTGCACGTAGGCCATGTTTCTAGGGGCCGGAATCGCCGCCACATTAGCCCCACTGGTTTGCATAATCGCCTCGAAACCAGACACGCCTACAGCTGGGATACCCAATGCAAGCGACATCCCCCTTGCAGCCGATACGGCTATACGAATGCCCGTGAAGTTGCCCGGACCAACACCTACGCCAATATGCGTCAATTCAGAAAACGCCACGTCATGCTCTTGCAGTAATTCCTGCAACAACGGGATCAGACGCTCCGCTTGACCTTTTTCCATTTTTTCATAGCGCGTGTGCACCTGCCCTTCCAAAAGCAAAGCGGCCGCGCAATGCGCGGCCGATGTGTCAAACGCAAGAACGGTAGGATCAGACGGCAACCGGCCGTACCTCAACCACTTCCGGGATATAGTGACGCAAAAGGTTCTCTATACCCATCTTCAAAGTGATTGTCGAAGATGGACAGCCAGCGCAGGCGCCTTGCATGTGAAGATAAACAATCCCGTCGTCATAGCCATGGAAGGTGATATCGCCACCGTCCTGCGCAACGGCGGGTCGCACACGCGTATCAAGCAACTCTTTGATCTGGCCCACAACAACTGCGTCTTCGCCTTCATGATCAGCGTGGCCAGAAGTCGGCTGTGCATCCTCCAGTATTGTTGGCTGACCAGATTGGAAATGCTCCATGATCGTGCCGAGAACTGCTGGTTTTATGTGATCCCACTCAATGTCATCTGTCTTGGTAACGGTGATGAAATCAACGCCAAAGAAAACGCCCTGAACGCCCTGAATTTTGAACAAGCGTTCTGCGAGAGGTGATTTATCTGCGCTTTCGGCCGATGGAAAATCTGCGGTGCCCGCATCGAGAACGGGAAAGCCGGGCAGGAACTTGAGTGTCGCTGGATTCGGCGTGGATTCGGTCTGAATAAACATGACAGTCGCCTTCAAATAATGCTCAAAATCATATGCTGATCAACAGAGCCGGTGTCAAGGTTTAGAATTATTCTAAAAAATGACTGCTCCGCATTATTAATCCGCACTCTGTATTGAACGCGCTTATTAAGTGATTGCGGTCAGTCTCTCTTCACTCAGATCGCCCGGCACAATGGTGATCGGAATGGGCAATCCACCGGACCCCTTTGATAGCTGGGTCACCAAAGGCCCGGGCCCTTTGCGATCGCTGCTCGCACCTAGAACAAGAACGCCAATTTCGGGATCATCTTGCACTTGCGCCATAATTTCGACAACCGGCTCACCTTCCCGGATCACGAGTTCCGGTTCGATGCCCTGTCGATCTCTCATCCATTTCGCGAATACATCGTAGTGTACCTGAATACGCTCGCGCGCTTCTTCGCGCATTATGTCTCCAACACCTATCCAGTGGTTGAACTCTTCAGGAGGGATTACTGCGAGAACTTCAACACCACCCTGAGTATGAGCTGCTCGCATCGCGGCGAACCGCATAGCCGCAACGCATTCCCTGCTGTCGTCAAGAACGACCAAGAACTTACGCATGACCCTGCTCCTTTTCCAAAGCTATAATGCAAGCTTCCACGACGCAGAGCAACAGAGCGGATAACTATCGGGCATCCGGGCCTTTAGTTGAATGTACCGGCGACGCGACCCAAAAGCATGAATGCCCGCGCTGTGCGGGTGTTCGAAAGTGCCTGGATTTCAGCATCACTCGCGTTTTCGACAAAAGCGCTTATTTGACGATCAAAAAGTCGCAAGAAATGATGCGAGGCATCGCGAAAAATCGTGTCCTGCTTCATCCGGGCATGCGACAAAGCTAACGAGGCGCGATCTCTGATCCCACCAAGTGCCGCGATCACCCGCCCACGCTCGCCAGCAGCAAAACGACGCCAAAGTTCCGGCCGAGCGATCTCTGGAGGCAGGTCATCCATGTAGATGCCATCTTGAGAGAGTAGGGTGAGTACATCCTGAGAAGCTTGGATCAGATGAGATGCACGCGGATCTTTCAGTGCTTTGCGCAAGGCCTTGAAACCCGCTTTATCATTGGCGTCTTCTGGAAAGTTAAGTGCTTGTATGAACTCATGCGACAACAGTTCCGGCAAACTGTCTTGTTGTGTCATTGCCAGCGGCAGATCAGGCTGAGCCCCTGGTTCGGCAACCGTGTCGGTACGACGAGGTTCAACTGTTTTAGCTTCTTGCCGAATGGAGGAGAACCGCGCCATGTTGCTTTCGGATCTTTGGTGCGCTGCTGCGATCTCGTCAATCTTTTCTGCAACGGATCGCTGAGAGACGGTATTGGCCTTTTGATTCTGCGCGATATAAGCCTGCCGCACTGAATCAATCGCGCTTTGCAACCTGTGACTTTCCTGCCGCATAATCTGGCTCGATCTGGCAGCCATTGCCGCTACCCAGATCATCGCAACCGGCATGAATATCGCGATCATCGCAACAACGAATACGAGAGCCCCTCCACCGTCTTGCGTAAAACCTGTTGGTTTGACCACAAGAAAGAAAATAGCTGTGCCTAGCATCCAAATGATCGTCAAAAGCAAAGCAACAACTTCGACCGCAGTAATACGCTCTTTATGCGGCTTGTCATAAATCCCTAGGGGAGTTTGCGGACTTCTGGTTTGGTCAGTCATCTAACTTGTTTGGTAAAGCTGTGATCGCCTATTGATAGGCAATTTTCACTACTTCGTAATACTTCTCACCACCTGGCGTGTGCACTTCTACGCTGTCCCCTTCTTCTTTTCCAATGAGGGCGCGCGCAATAGGCGACTTTATGTTCAACAGGCCTTTTTCGATACTAGCCTCATATTCTCCTACGATCTGATATGTCTTTTCCTCGTCCGTGTCTTCATCGACCAGAGTGACTGTGGCTCCAAATTTGATCGCACCGGACAGCTTCGCTGGATCTATCACATCGGCCATACTGATGGCGCCTTCCAATTCCTTGATACGGCCTTCGATGAAAGACTGTTTCTCTTTGGCAGAATGATATTCAGCGTTTTCTGACAAGTCGCCATGTTCACGCGCTTCAGCAATAGCTTTAATGATTGCTGGCCGTTCCTCGGATTTCAGCTGTTTGAGCTCAGTCTCCAAAGCACTAAAGCCTCCATGCGTCATCGGAATTTTTTCCATGTCTCTGCGCCTTCTTTGCGTCTTTGCAGTTTCCCGGCGCTGACACGCAGCGGCCCGAAGAACGCGGACGAGATTGCCCCGAGGAACGAACCTATTGCAAGTGCAGATCGAACCGCACAAGCTCAACAGACATAAAAACAAGGATTACTGGCTGAAACGCGCGTAGGTAATTGCAAATTCGACATGAAAACCGGGCATAAAGGAAACAGACGCGACGTAAATTGACGCATTTGCGCGAAACTAACGTCGTGTTCTCATTGACCGATCTTTAAACAGCGCGATAACGAAATACATCGTATTAAGGGAGTGACATGGTGTTGTTCCCGTCTGGAAGGTAGCAAGATGTCCGAGATCGAACGCGAAGCCATGGAATATGACGTGGTCATCGTTGGCGCCGGCCCAGCAGGGTTAAGCGCCGCTATACGGCTCAAGCAACTCGATCCATCCCGCGAAGTCGTTGTATTGGAAAAAGGCTCAGAAGTTGGGGCCCACATCCTGTCCGGCGCGGTTTTGGATCCCAGTGGGTTAAATGCTCTTATCCCCGACTGGAAAGAGAAAGGCGCGCCACTCAATACACCGGTTGAAGAAGATAATTTCTTTATGCTTGGAGAGGCAGGCAAACTGCGCGTGCCAAACTGGCCTATGCCGCCACTCATGAACAACCATGGCAATTACATTGTCTCGATGGGCAATGTCTGTCGCTGGATGGCCGAGCAAGCAGAGGAAATGGGAATCGAAATCTTCCCAGGCATGGCCTGTTCTGAGATCGTGTATGGCGAAAATGGCGAGGTTAAGGGCGTTGTTGCCGGCGAATTTGGCAAAGAGCCAGATGGAACACCCGGCCCTGCTTACGAACCCGGCATGGAGCTGCACGGAAAGTATGTCTTCCTAAGTGAGGGTGTTCGCGGATCCTTGGCAAAAGAGGTTATTGCGAAGTATGACCTTTCTGCCGGCAAAGAGCCGCAGAAATACGGCGTCGGCATGAAAGAAATCTGGGAGATCAAGCCAGAGAAACACAAAGAAGGCACTGTCACGCATACGATGGGATGGCCTCTAGGCAAAAATGCGGGCGGTGGTTCTTTCATCTACCACCTGGATAACAATCAGGTTTACGTCGGCTTTGTTGTTCACCTGAACTACAAAAATCCGCATCTCTTCCCTTATATGGAGTTTCAACGCTTCAAACATCATCCGATGGTGGCTGATTTGCTGGAAGGCGGCAAACGAGTTGCCTATGGAGCGCGCGCTATTTCTGAGGGCGGTTATCAATCGATGCCCAAGATGGTTGCGCCTGGCGTTGCTCTATTGGGATGCTCAGTTGGTATGGTGAACGTGCCGAGGATCAAGGGTAACCACAACGCCATGCTGTCCGGTATTGCAGCAGCAGAAGCAGCACATGCCGCTATCGAAAACGGCCGCTCTGCTGACGAACTCGCGGATTATGAAACCGAGGTGCGAACCGGGCCAATCGGCCAAGACCTTAAGAAAGTACGCAATGTTAAACCTCTCTGGTCCAAGTTTGGCTTGATGGCGAGCTTGACGCTCGGCGGTTTTGACATGTGGACGAACACCTTCGGTTTCTCACTCATGGGGACGCTTAGGCACGGTAAAACCGATGCAGAAGCGACAGAAAGCGTTTATTCGCATGAGCCGATTGAGTATCCAAAACCAGACGGCAAGTTGAGCTTTGATCGGCTGACAAATGTAAGTTTCTCAATGACAAACCATGAAGAGTCGCAACCCCCACATCTGCAGCTAACGGATGCGAACGTTCCGATTATGGTGAATCTGGCCAAGTTTGCAGAGCCGGCTCAAAGGTATTGCCCTGCTGGCGTTTATGAGGTGGTCGAGAAGGAAGGAAAGCCCGAGTTTGTGGTCAACTTCCAGAACTGTGTGCATTGCAAAACCTGCGATATCAAAGACCCCAGTCAGAATATAACCTGGTGTACACCACAAGGCGGTGACGGCCCGAATTATCCTAATATGTAATTGCTTGGCCTGACTTGGCCGAGCAAACCGAACTGAGCTGTGACGAGGAACGTAAGGTGTGGGCCGCAAACAAGCGGGTTACCTAAAAATTGGGCGCTTCCTTTCAATTTGTATACAAGTTGTGATTACGGTGATGTGGCGACATTCATTGCTTTCACACCCATTGCGAACTACTCTTTCTTGATGAGGTTTACAGGCCAGGGAATTGAGCGTTGAAAAAGCTTAAAGCGACTGCGCTAGCAGCACTGTTATCTGCTACGGCAACCATTGCATTTTCGGATGAAGATTCCGGGGCGTATTTGGCGGCGAGACAGGCGCAAATAGAACATGACTTTGCCGCAGCCGCTCAATACTACTCTCAGGCCCTCACGCGTGACCGCGCCAACCCAGTTATCATGGAGGCCGCAGTTGCGTCATTTTTGTCCCTCGGCGATGTCGACAAAGCGGTTTCGATTGCGCGCGCAATGGACGAGCTCGACCTACGTAGCCAAATCGCAAACATGGCCCTTGTGGCAAAGAAAGTTGCTGACGAAGACTATGGTACAGTCCTTGATCGACTTGGCGATGATCGCGGTCTCGGCGCATTAGGTGACGGGTTGATCACGGCATGGGTCGAGTTGGGCCGCGGCGACATGAGCGCGGCAGCAGAAAATTTTGACAAAGTCGCAGCTCAACGCGGTCTCAACAACTTTGCGCTCTATCACAAGGCGCTCGCGCTGGCTTCCGTTGGGGATTTCGAAACCGCAGAGGAAATTTTTTCCGGCGGTGGAAATGCGCCACTGCAACGGACACGACGCGGCGTCGTTGCTTGGGCGCAAATCCTGAGCCAATTAGAGCGTAATGAAGAAGCACTTAAAATTATTGATGAAACCTTTGGCTCCAATCAGGATCCTGAGATCACTGCTCTTCGCGAGAAACTGAGTCGTGACGAAGCTGTCCCCTTCAGCTTAATAAAAAATGCCCAGGACGGCGTGGCAGAGGTATTCTATTCCATCGGACAGGCAATTTTGTCCGAGTCTGGCGAACAGTTCACTCTGCTCTATGCTCGCACTGCTGAATATCTGAGCCCAGACCACGTTGATTCGATCCTTATGTCAGCTGAGTTACTCGAAACTCTGGGTCGTTATGAGCTCGCGACAGAGGTTTACAAGCGCGTACCGCGCGAGCATCCGGCTTTCTCGGCAGCTGAGGTCGGGCGAGCGGAGGCACTACGCCGTGCGGAAAAACCTGACGCGGCGATTGAGGTTTTGGAGCAGCTTCGTTCAAGCCATCCAGAATTACCGCTTGTACATGTGTCAGCTGGGGATCTTTATCGCCAGAACGAACGCTACCAAGAGGCCGTTGATGCATACGACGCCGCGCTAAAGATTTTTGCGGAACGGCAATCTGATCAGTGGTTCGTGCACTATGCCAGAGCCATCAGTTACGAACGGCTTGGTATTTGGGACAGTGCGGAAGCTGATTTTCGCAAGGCATTGGAACTTAACCCCGACCACCC
>JBCDDS010000100.1:0-13723 GCA_039180185.1 Pseudomonadota bacterium
AATCGCTTCAGCCGCAGCGAAGCCGACCTACGCGGTAGCCTTGGTAATGACAGCTTGTCTGAGGACGAAATTCGCCAGATCGAGGAAGATCGCGCGAAGGCAGAAGCGGCGGCTGAGCTTCGTGAGGAAGATTATCAATTGGCCTATGCTATCGACATCTTAAAAGGCCTATCAGCGCTCGGTCCGGAACAACAGTAATCTGACACCTACAAAACATGAAACCGGCACCCTTAGCGGTGCCGTTTTCATTCAACGACACGAATTAGCTTACGCTCCAGCACGCGCAAAACCGTCTTCAGATCAGAACCGCGTTTCAGGATCTGACCATCCATGCCGATTACAGCGTATTGGCCTTGCTTGCCGCGCAGTTTCGGTCGCTTTTCGATACGATAAAGCGGATTTTCAGCCGTACGTCGAAAAACAGAAAAAACCGCGACATCTCTCAGATGCGAAATCCCATAATCGCGCCATTCGCCAGCGGCGACCATTCGACCATAGAGGGAAAGAATAACGGAAAGCTCTGTGCGGTGAAACGCAACCTGCTGGGTTTGTCCCGGAAACGGGGCGACTGGCTGAAACGTCATAGCTCCAGACTTGCTGTAAAGCATCCACAAGGCAAGTTATTTTCGTTCAGGCGCTAGCCCCTGCCGATATAGGGCATCTTGGTGGCCAGCACGGTCATGAACTGGACATTTGCTGAAAGAGGCATTTCCGCCATGTGCAACACCGAGCGCGCAGCGTCCTCAACATCCATCATGGGCATCAGTTCCGCGTTGGGGTTGGCTTCCAAAGCACGCTTGTTCAGGTCTTCAACAAGTTCGGTGCGCGCATTGCCGATATCAATCTGGCCACAGGCGATATCGAACGGGCGCCCATCCAACGATAACGCACGTGTCATGCCAGTGACGGCATGCTTAGACGTGGTGTAGCAAATTGAGCCAGGCCGCGGATTGTGCGCCGAGAGCGACCCATTATTTATAATACGCCCCCCTTGCGGGCTTTGCGCTCGCATTTGGGCAAATGCCAGCCTCGCAGCAATAAACATACCTCGGATGTTGACGTTGATGACCTGATCGAAGTCCTCAACGCTCACTTGATCGGGGCTTGTCGACGGCCCGAACATACCCGCATTGTTGAAAAGCGCATCCAATCGGCCAGCCTTCTCGACAAAGCTGTCAAATATGCCTTTCATCGCGGTGGCATCCGTCACATCGGCGGCCAGTGCCACTGCATTTTTGTGCCTCTCCGCCAGCTCTTGCAGTTTGTCAGCACGCCGGGCCACTAACCCAACATGCCAGCCGGCATTAAGGAAAGCCTCTGCCGTTACACGACCAATGCCAGAGCTTGCGCCGGTGATAATTATGGTCTTCATGTCTCGCTCTCCAGTTCCAATGGGGTCACAGGCGCGCGCAAGTCATCCACGCTAAGTGACTTGCTCGGCTTGGCCAGTCGGTTTCGGATCACCCAATGTAGCCGATGCTCTGCCCGCGTGATCGCCACGTAGGTAAGTCGTTTCCAAAGAGGTTGACCGGCCTCCACGCGGCCAGAGCGTGCAGCGGCATAAAGATCAGGCGCAAAAACCTGCACGTCCGACCACTGACTGCCCTGCGCCTTATGGATTGTCACCGCAGCGCCATGCAAAAATGTTGCCCCCATACGTGCGGCGAAGGGGATAAACGGCTCTTCTTCATCGGGCTTTTCGATCTTCACAATCGAAGCGGCCGAAACGCGTGGGTCTTCTGCGCCGATGACATGGAGACGGGAAAATCCGGGCTTACGGCCTGGGCCGAGGTACACCACCTGCGCGCCTTTGATCAGTCCCCGTGCCTCCAGATCAAGCCTTTTCTTGCGATGTTTTAGCGGCAGTTCGATCCCGTCACAAATTAGCGGCTCTCCTTCCAAAAGCTCTGTCTCCGGCGCACCGTATACGGAACGAAAAGCATTGATGAGCCGAATCCGAGTTGCATTGCGCCATACCAGTACTGGCGAACGCGCCATCAGGTCCACTTCCACACGCTCGGCAAGAACGACACGGTCATCCTCTTTCGCCTTTTCGCTTACCAGACGTTCAAAATCCTCAAATCCCACATCCGGATCACCCAAGGCATGAGCCAAGTCGAGGATCGGGTTATCGGCATCCTGCCGATGCACGCGTTCCAGCGTGAGCTTCGCGGGTTCTGGCAGCCCATCAAAGACCATCTCCCCAGACTGATTGATCGGCGCGAGCTGTGCAGGATCGCCAAAAAGGAGCAGGTTCGGAAATATCTCCTGTAAATCCTCAAATTGTTTGTCATCAAGCATCGAAGCTTCGTCGACAAAGCCGATATCAAGTGGTTTTTCGCGTCGCGACCAACCAGTGATGAAATCTGAGCCGCGAAGGCCAGCCGCAGCCAATGCACCAGGAATAGATTTATTTGACTCATAGAATGTCTTTGCTCGAGCCAGCGCCTCTTCGGTTAGCCCCTCTATCTTCGGCTTTTCGCCCTGCCCAGCGAGCCAAATGGCAATACGTTCATACTCAGGATCATAAACCGGCGTATAGATGATCCGATGGATCGTCGTGGCCGGCACCCCGCGCATGCGTAGTACACTGGCCGCTTTGTTCGTTGGCGCAAGGATCGCCAAAGTACGCCGATCTGCCCGCGGCCTACCTTCCCAATCTCCTGAAACGGTTTCAACTTCGGCCTGTTCAAGCGCCTTGAAGAGCTCGGCCAAAAGATGCGTCTTGCCCGATCCGGCCTTACCGAGCACGGCCATCACCGATGATTTCCCCTCTCGCGGTGGCGTCAGCAGAGATTCATCCAAATCAACACCAGCAGAACGCAACATATCCGCCACGCGATCATAGGCCTTAGCTTGATCATGGGAAAATGTGAGCGTTGGCGCAGACATAGTCTCAGCTTACCTTTGGGCTAAGAAAGTAACCAGCGGCCAAGCTAAAGAAACACGCGTTCAAAGGCCCACCAGGCACCAATCAGTCCGATAACAATTGAAGCAGGCACTGTGATACGTGAGCGATACCAAGGTTTCTTTCCAAACCAGAGGCCTACTGCCAAATATGCCAGAGCAATAACAGCGAGCTGACCAACCTCGACCCCAATGTTAAAGCCAATGAGTCCAGCAACAAAACGCCCTGGCGCGAGACCAAACTCACCGAGGACTGAGGCAAAGCCTAACCCATGAAGCAGACCAAAAGCGAAAATCACAAATGGTCGCCAGCGGGTGATGCTGTTGGTCATAGTGTTCTCAACCGCCACATATACAATTGATAGCGCGATCAATGGCTCCACGACCGCAGGTGATATGGCCACAATGCCAAGGCTTGCCAACGCAAGCGTGATCGTGTGTGCCAGCGTAAAAAGCGTAACTTGCGTGACCAGCGGACGCAGCTGCAGCGAAAGTAAAAACAGACCCAATACAAAAAGTATGTGATCCAACCCTTTCGGGATAATGTGGTCAAAGCCAACGCCGATGTAGCGCACAAAAACTCGCCAACCGGTTTCGAATGCGACGCTTCCACGTGGCAAGGGCTCGCTCAAAACACCTTCATCGAGAAAATCGGCATAAGCGTCCTCTTCGAGTACCTCTTCGCCATCCGCGAGCTGCCGAACCACCATTGGGCCGTAAGCGGCAACCCAACCTACGCGTAAGTCTCCGCCGGGCTGTAAGGCCGCGCTTAGAGTGATAAAGGTGTCACGTGGAAGTTCGAGATCATCGCGCGGCTCGGTTCGCACAGCATCGAGCTCCAGCAGATATTCCTTCCCTGCTTCGTCAACCACGATGAATCCTTCGCGCAATTCAGGCCAGGCGTTGCGAAATCGCGCCTCGAACTCCGCCACAGGCAACGCGCGTAAGGCATCATTGACATCAGATTCCGGCGCGTCGTTTGTGTCCTGCAATCCCTCAAGGTTAATCCCGGCTACCAGTGGCTCTGCATTTAGCTTGATCTCCATCTCAAGTCGCTCGAGCCCCACTCGGACATCCGCAATCGCTGGGCGAATTTCATGCGCTCTCAAAGTGTTTGAGAAGCTAACCGTGGCCAGCATTGACACAGACAAAAGTACGGCCATCCTTACCAACATGCTAAATGCACGGTGCGCCATGCTTTTTTGGTCCATTACTTCAGCCACTCTGACGGTCCTTGTTACGGCGGCGTGCGCAACTGCGCACGAGTTCTGGGTCGAGCCTTTGGCTTACCAAATACAGCCCGGAGGGGAAATCAAGGCAGAACTCTTTGTAGGGCAGGAGTTCGCAGGGATCAGCTATCCGTTCAATGATCGTCGCTTTGATCGTTTTAGCGTTATTTTGGCTGAAAAAGAACATGACGTGACAGGCCGAGCCGGTGACGAGCCTGCGTTGAACATGACCGTCGCGCAAGACGGTTTGGCAGTAGTCGTTTATCAGCGAGTTGTTGAAGAAACAGTTTACTCTGACTTGACAAAGTTTCAGAGCTTTCTGGACGAAAAGGACCTGTCCGAGTTGCTTATTCGGCATGAAACTCGGGGTTTCAGCGACAAACGGTTTTCCGAGAGTTTTGTCCGCTATGCAAAGGCCTTGATTGGTGTGGGCTCCGGGAAGGGCGAAGATCGTGCGACGGGCATGTTCACAGAGATCATCGCCGAAGCAAATCCCTACACAACCTCGTTTAGGAAAATGCCCGTCCGGGTGCTGCTTGCTGGTGCACCGCGTCGAGATACACAAGTCATATTGTTTGACAAAGCTCAGGACGGCACCGTCGCAGTCACACACCACCGTACGGACAGTAACGGGCGTGTTCTATTGCCCGTCGAGCCAGGCCATACTTATCTGGTGGACTCAGTGGCCGCAGAGGCGCTGCCCAATGACGACGTGGAGGCGGGCCCTGTTTGGATAACCCATTGGGCCTCGCTTACCTTCGCAATGCCTGAGTAAGCTAGACCAGATTAACTTCCGGAAGTGGCTCAAAACTGTCGCGAAACCACATCTCTGACTGATCAAATGTGATTTCGGCACGCGTGGCGACCTTGGCGCACTCTTCTTCGTCGTACTGCCAAAGCCCAATGCTTACCTTATCGCGACCACGCCCTGTGCTGCCGATGATCTCCGGCGCCCAGCCGATCCTGCGATAAATGCGCACCATACGTTCATCGAACACACCGGCGAAGTGTTTGATACCGAACTGTCGCATCAGTTCTGACCCACTGAGCATAAGCGCGGCCGCCACGCTGCTTTTGGCATCTCGCGAAAGACAAAAGCGCGTGCATTCCCAAATAAAAGGACTTTCAATCGTTCCACCGCCCAACAGATCACTAAAGTGATCGTTGATCATAGTTGGCCCGGTCGTTGGCAAGAAGCGGATGGATCCTTTATGACGACCGTCTTCGCCTTCCCAGATCACATAAAGAGGATTTTCGACGTCGTATTCATCGCGTTCCTCACCTTTGTCATTTACGATAACTTCCCAGTTCAGACGAGTTTTGAACTGGTCGGCACGGTCGTGAAACATGGTTTGTGATAGAACAGGATAACGCGGCAGAGTATCAGCATAGATATAGCGAAGCATCGACTTCTTCCCTTGTGGATTTGACAAGGGAAGCGTCGTGACGACGAGTTAACGGCTTGCAGCGTCAACGTTCGGTACGAGCCGAGTTTGTTAACCTTCTGGCAATGCGTGCAGAGATTTAGGTTTAAAGGCAGCTAAACGACAATCAGACCTTGGCTGATTGCGCGCGCCACGGCATGAACCGTATTGATCGCACCTAACTTGAAACGAGCCGACTCTATGTAAACCCGTAGTGTGTGTTCGGAGATTGAGAGCGTGTCAGCGACCTGCGCGCGACCATATCCGAGCGCCAGTAGGGTCAGAGCATCAACTTCTCTCGGGCTCAGTTGTCGCGCTGGTGCTGGCGCCCGGTCCGGCTCAAACTCCAGAGCTTTTTGATTGAAGTAATGCGCACACAAGATCAGATGACGCTGATTGTCTTCCTTGAAACTCTCCCACGTGGCATCGTCGCACTCATGATTTACTGTGAAGAGTGCAAACTGGCCGTTGGGCCCGCGTAATGGCACTGAGTAGCCTTGATTACCAACTCCATATTCCACTGCTTCTTTGAAAAATGCTTGTGTGGCTTTACCCGACCAATCGAGCTGTTTCCAATCGACTGGGTTCGCCCTTTGGTAACAGCCTTTTATTACTGGATCGAGGCGCAGATAGTCTTGGTCGTTGTACCGATCAACCCAGGACTGAGGGTATGTGTAAGCACCGTGTTGGTCTCCAGCGGCGTTTACCCAGTGATAGACAACGTGTTTTACTCTAAAAAAGTCACGCAGACGCTTACAGGCTGTGTCGAGCCCCGTAAGGTCAGAGGCACCCTCCAGGTCCTCTAGGATCGTATCCAGCCGCCGAGGCGGTTGCGCGTTCATAGCTAGGCCGTTGCTCCTCTTTTATTGTAAGCTCAGCCGCGGCGACGATACGCGTATCGTCAATTTGCTCTGCTAGAGTTCCAAACCCGTTCTGATGCGCGAAAGTGCTCAGATCAGTCAAAACGTCTAGTATCCACTCGTTCTGCACATCAGCCTCCTTAAGCAAAGTTAACGAAAGGTTAATACAACTTTAACATGCAGCATTTTTTTATTTAACTCGCGCATTTTCCCTCCTCAGAAATAGGGAGGCACTGTACCACTAAGTCTTTGTTTTCTTGAAAACCGTCTGCTCTCAATGGTTAACCCGTGTAATCGAATACGATTCGCGGGTTACACTTAATTAGTGATTCTTAAGGTTGAAAGTTAATGCTTTGCTTCCAAAACTTCTTCAACCGTGCGCAGTCCTGTGCGAGGTGACTGCACCAAAACGGCCATGTTGCCTGGTTTGTGCTGATTGCGAAGCATTTTCACGTGCGCGTCTGGGATTTCGTCCCAAGGCAGAACCTCTGACATACAAGGGTCTATGCGGCGCTCGATCACAAGACGGTTCGCCGCGGCAGCCTGTGCAAGATGCGCAAAGTGTGAGCCCTGCAGGCGCTTCTGATGCATCCACATATAGCGGACATCAAAGGTACAGTTGAACCCTGTTGTTCCAGCGCAAATGACGACCATTCCACCTTTCTTGCAGACGAAGGTGGAAATCGGGAACGTAGACTCTCCCGGGTGCTCAAACACCATATCAACATTATTGCCCTTACCGGTGATATCCCAGATTGCTTTGCCGAATTTGCGCGCTTCTGTGAACCATTGTTTGTATTCCGGCGTGTTGACAGTGGGTAACTGACCCCAGCAGTTGAAGTCTTTTCGGTTGATCACGCCTTTAGCGCCGAGGCTCATCACGAACTCACGCTTGGACTCGTCCGAGATTACACCGATCGCGTTCGCACCAACAGTATTGGCAAGCTGTATCGCAAAAGACCCCAAACCACCGGAAGCACCCCAAACCAGCACATTCTGGCCGGGCTTGAGTTCGTGTGGGTGGTGCCCGAAAAGCATTCGATATGCTGTTGCCAACGTCAACGTGTAGCAGGCTGACTCTTCCCATGACAGGTGCTTTGGCCGCGGCATAAGTTGTTGTGCTTGCACATTGGTGAACTGAGCGAATGAGCCATCCGGGGTCTCGTAGCCCCAAATTCGCTGCGTCGGGGAATACATTGGGTCGCCGCCGTTGCAATGTTCGTCAGAACCATCATCCTGGTTGCAATGGATGACAACCTCATCTCCGACCTTCCAGTCGCGCACCTTGTCACCAACGGCCCAAATCACACCGGACGCGTCAGAACCAGCGATGTGAAAAGGTTTACCATGGACATCAAACGGGCTGATCGGTTCACCAAGACCAGCCCAAATGCCGTTGTAATTTACGCCCGCCGCCATCACCAAAACAAGCACTTCGTTGCTATCGAGTTTTGGGGTGTCGACGACTTCAACCTGGAACGATTTATCTGGTTCGCCGTGACGTTCTCTGCGAATAGCCCAAGCATACATTTGTTTCGGCACATACCCTAGTGGTGGTAGTTCACCAATCTCATAAAGGTCTTTTTCGGGAGCATCGTAAGGCGCTATGCCAGTCTCAGTGTCCAGAGCCATCTGGGCCTCCTAAAGGTACTATTGCCGCATTGCAGAATCGCAAACCGAACCTGTGGATACCCGCGAGCTTGAAACATTGCAACGGAAAAGCGGGCTCTTTGGTAATTTTATAACGCTGCGACTGCAAAGTGATTTCTATAGGTTTGCAGCTACTTTATGAGCTGTTTAATTGATCCTGCGTAAAACTCGATAACCGTTCTTTCTTTATCAACAATTACAAACCCTTCACTTTCTTCACGAACGACACCTCGTTTCACGAGATTTCGAAGACCCACAGATATCCCATATTCCATATCATCACGCGGCACATGAACATAAGCTTGTTCCATACGAGAGGTAAGTTTTTCGACTTCCTGGTTAAGCGCTTCGCGCGTGATTGCGCCTTTTTGGCTTAACAGTACGTGTGCGACCAACGGCACCGGTAGCACAGGCACCTCTTCACCAATCCGATCCATAATCAATTTACCAAGGTCTTCTACGGCCGCATCAGGATGTTCTTCGTAGAATTTCTTCAGAGAAATTGGCGCGCCGAAACTGGCGGCTGCGTATCCCTGGCGGTGATACTTTCCCCGGATCCACAACCAGAACTGTTTGAGGATGAACCCCATAACGACGCTGATCTTAGCGCCAAACCTTCGTTCTCCCGCCTGCCGTGCCGCAATCAAAATCCGATCTTCGAAAACACGATCATAGTTGATCGCAACAGGCACAAAGCAAACATCACGCGCATCTTCACTCCGTTCTTCTACGATGTATTTGAGCAAACCAAGTTTTGGTTCAGCAAGAGCTCCATCCAGGCTCAAACCGCCTTCTGGAAAAACCGCCTGCGTTACGCCACCATCCGTTGCAAGTCCAACATATCGCGCCAATACCCGACGGTAGAGCGCATTGAGCGAACGCCGCCTGATGAAGTAGGCGCCCATAGCCTTGATTAATCGCGAAAGCGGCCAAACACGCGCCCATTCCCCAACGGCGTAGCTCAGTGCAGACCGCTCTGCGGCTAGCCAAGTCACCAACACGTAGTCCATGTTTGATCGGTGGTTCATTACAAAGATCACCGTGGACTCCCTATCAATCTTGCTTATGGAGTTCTCGTCAAAGCGCCCCAAACGTACGCGATACAGAGCAAGGCTAAGTGCCTTGGCTGCCTTGATCGCGATGCCGAAATAAGCTGTTGCCGAAAAACTTGGAACTATTTCTCGCGCGTATCTTTGTGCTTGTTCAAACGCTACGTTTTCCGGGATGCCTTCTTTCTTGGCAAATTCCGAGACCGCTAGGCTTACTTCCGGGTCATAAATCAAACGCTGGATCATGTCGTAGCGTCTGGCAAGTTTGAATGGCTCAATTGGCCGTTCAAGCCGTTCATTCAACTTTGAAACAACTCGCTCCATCCTGCGCCGAAAAAACCAACGTACCGAAGGAAACAGAAAGTGAGACGCGAATGTCACTGCAGCAAACAACAATACTAGGACAAATAGCCAAAGTGGAAGTTCAATCGTGCGCAACATTAGACTGAGCATTGCAGCCCGAGTGCCATTGCTCAATGGATTACTGTGCCGCTCCTCGATTTTTCAATGTCGAGTTGCCCTCAGGTCGTTTACAAGTAGCACAAAAGTTTCATCTAATTGCCGCAGCGCAGCGAATTGACAGCGCTACATTGTTCCGAATAAGTTCGCCAAGTTGTAATAATGTTGCGCAACCGATTCACGAGGCCGTCAATGTCTGATCAAAGCACGGAAATCCAACGCGATCGCCCATGGCTGATCCGGACTTACGCAGGGCATTCTACCGCTGAGGCCTCGAACGCGCTTTACCGCACCAATCTGGCCAAGGGGCAAACAGGGCTCTCTGTGGCGTTCGATCTGCCAACCCAGACCGGTTACGACAGCGACCACATTTTGGCGCGCGGTGAGGTAGGTAAGGTTGGCGTGCCAATCTGTCATCTCGGAGATATGCGTACGCTTTTTGATCAGATCCCGCTCGATCAGATGAACACCTCGATGACGATCAATGCAACAGCACCTTGGCTTCTGGCATTGTACGTGGCTGTAGCCAAGGAACAGGGCGCGGACCCTAGTACGCTGCAGGGCACTGTCCAAAACGATCTAATCAAGGAATACCTAAGCCGAGGAACCTATATCTGCCCGCCGAAGCCATCGCTCAAGATGATCGGAGATGTGGCCGAGTATTGCTATACCAGCATCCCGAAATGGAACCCGATGAATGTGTGTTCCTATCATCTGCAAGAGGCCGGTGCGACACCGGAGCAGGAGCTTGCTTTTGCGCTGGCTACCGCGATTGCGGTTCTTGATGAGCTAAAGCCGCGCGTGCCTGAAGAGGATTTTCCGGCGCTGGCTGGGCGAATTTCCTTCTTCGTGAATGCCGGCATCCGGTTTGTCACCGAGATGTGCAAGATGCGCGCGTTCGTCGATCTCTGGGATGAAATCCTTGAGCAGCGCTACAGCGTCGAAAACCCGAAATTCCGCCGCTTCCGCTACGGCGTGCAGGTGAACTCGCTCGGTCTGACGGAGCAGCAGCCAGAAAACAACGTGTACCGTATTCTGATCGAAATGCTGGCAGTTACGCTCTCCAAAAAGGCGCGCGCTCGAGCGGTACAGCTTCCGGCGTGGAATGAGGCACTCGGCCTGCCTCGTCCCTGGGATCAGCAATGGTCGATGCGTATGCAGCAGATCCTGGCCTATGAGACCGACTTACTTGAATTTGGCGATCTGTTCGACGGCAATGCGGTAGTTGACGGCAAAGTTGAAGATCTGAAGGAAGGCGCACGCCATGAATTGGCACAGCTTGACGGTATGGGCGGAGCTATCGGCGCGATCGAGTACATGAAATCTCGTCTGGTCGACAGCAATGCCGACCGACTTGGCCGTATTGAAGCGGGTGAGACGACCGTCGTGGGCGTCAATCGCTATACTTCAACAGAGGCCAGCCCTCTTCAGACAGAAGACGGTGGTATCATGGTCGTCGACCCTGCTGTCGAAGAGGACCAGATCAAGCGTCTCAACGTATGGAAAACAAAGCGTGACGCAGCGGACGTCAAAGAAGCGCTGGAGGAACTGCGCGAAGCGGCAGGTGCAGGCAAAAATATCATGCCTGCCTCGATCAAGGCGGCCAAAGCAGGCGTGACAACGGGCGAATGGGCCTCGCAGATGCGCCAGATCCATGGCGAGTACCGTGGACCAACCGGTGTCTCCTCCAGCCCTTCGAATAAGACGGAAGGTCTTGATGAAATTCGCGACGCGGTCAATGTGGTCAGCAGCACGCTCGGTCGCCGCTTGAAATTCTTGATGGGCAAGCCGGGACTTGATGGCCACTCCAACGGCGCTGAACAGATTGCTTGTCGAGCGCGCGATTGCGGTATGGATATCGCCTACGAGGGCATCCGTCTTACGCCTGAGGAGATCGTAACTGCAGCGCTAGAGGAGCAGCCCCATGTTTTGGGCCTCTCAATTCTGTCGGGCAGCCATATGCCCTTAGTTGAAGACCTCCTGGAACGTATGCGTACTGCAGGTTTGGGAGACACACCTCTCATCGTTGGCGGGATCATACCAGACGAAGATGCAAAGCGTCTGCTCGAGATGGGTGTCGCGCGGGTCTACACACCGAAAGACTTTGAGCTGAACTCAATCATGATGGATGTGGTTACGCTCGCCGATCCACAGGCTGTCGCGGCGCAGTGATGGAAATTCGGCGTATAGAGCCCGGCGATCGCGAAGCTTGGCAAGCGCTATGGACCGCATATCTGGAATTCTACGAAAGCTCTGTTTCAGAAGAGATTTATGATACAACCTTTGTCCGCCTATGCGACCCGGAGCGGAAGGAACAAGAGGGTTTTATCGCCATTCATGAGGGCGAACCTGTAGGTCTCGTGCATTACATCTATCACGCCCATAACTGGCGGCTTGAACCGGTTTGTTATTTGCAGGACCTCTACTCCAACCCATCCGTGCGCGGCACAGGCATTGGGCGCAAGCTCATCGAAGCGGTTTATGCGCAGGCCGATGCTGATGGATGCCCGTCAGTCTATTGGCTTACCCAAGACTTTAACACAACCGCGCGTCAGCTCTATGATCGGATCGCTACGTTGACGCCATTTATTAAGTACAGCCGCTGATTACTGCCTCAACGAAATCATCCCAGCCGCGATGATCATTCCGATACCCAAAAGCGTAATTGCGTCCGGAATTTCGGCGAAAAACGCCACGCCCCAAATGACCGCAAAGCCGACATAGGCGAACTCAACCGAACCGAGGACTGAGGGACTTGCCTTCTGGTAAGCGTAGGCGGCACCAAGACTACCGATTAGTATCGCTAAGGCCAGCAAAAACATAGAAAGCCATTCTGCTCGTCCCATGCTGGTCCAATAGTTGAGCAGGTACCCATCTCGGCTCCCTTGCGGCAGACCTGAAATGAAAATCGCCGTCAGAGCCCCAACCACAACAAAGGCCACATTCAAAGCGATCGAAAGTATAATTGGGTTTACGTCTCTGCATTTCGTGCGCGTTAGAATCATGGCCATGGCATAGAGGATCGCTGAGAACAACGGCAACAGAGCATAGAGATTGAATTCACTGGCATCCGGGCGAAGGATCAAGACAACTCCGAGAAACCCTAGTGATACGGCGCCCCACCCCACATGAGTAATCTTCTCGCCAAGAAAAACCGCGGAAAATAGGATGATGAATATCGGTAATGTGTAGTAAGCGGCGGCGGCGATAGAAAAATCAAGGTTGGGCAGCGCCAAATAGTAGGCGATCCACATAACCACGAGCATGAGACTTCGAACGGTCGTCCAGAAGAGCGCAGGAGGGACGATGAAAGCTTCTGGCGACGTCAGAAACAATATAAGGAAAAGGACAGGCAAGGCCAAAAGCGATCTGAGGACGAACACTTGCCATATGACGAACTCGCCGCTGGTAAACTTGATCAAAGCATCGCCCAAAGAGAGCGCCAGAACAGCCAAGGTGATAACCACGACCGCCAATGGAACGTTGTCTGCCTTTTCTAAATTCATTTTGGCGACCAGTTTTTGTCAGCGTTCAGAAATCGAACACTATTTGTCCATGCGCGTCTCGCTGGCGAACTCAGCGGATTTGTGTCGGACGCTATTCGTTTTCTTTCTCGCGGGCGATGAGCTCTTTGTAGGTGTAGGATTGTTCAATCAAACCCTCTGAGCCCCTTTCGAAATTTGGATCGGACAGAATACATCCCAATCCGCAGATCTGGCTAACTTCCATCTCGGTGGTGTCAACATACCAGATGCGACCGCCTGGTGTACTTACATAACCATCAACACCTTCATCTTCGTCGGCTTCTATATCGACGACAGAAGGCACTTCGGACCAAGCGTCATAGTCATAGCCCGCATGCGTATGCCATGACGCAATAACATCCAAATTATCGGGCCATCTCGGCGTGCATTCGTGGCTCCAACCACGCCGTGCTTTGGTCGATGTCAAACGTCCTTCTTTATTGAAACCGATGTAGCCACAGTATTCGCGGTTTTTCTTGATCGACTTAACTTGCGCCGCTTCCAGAACCGCCTTTACCAAAGCGACTTCCTGCGCCGACTGAGCGTTCGCAGCACCTGCAAGAAAGATCGCGAGAATTGTCAAAAATGCCCTGTTCATTTTTGCCTCATTCGTAGTTACGT
>JBCDDS010000101.1:0-13616 GCA_039180185.1 Pseudomonadota bacterium
ATTGGTTATGTCCGAGAAACTTGCCGCCGTTGGTGAAATAACAGCCGGTGTCGCGCACGAAATCAACAATCCTGTCGCTGTGATCCAAGGAAACCTCGAAGTTATTCGGATGAACCTGGAGCCGAAAAAACAAGCGGAGTTAAAGACGGAACTCGATCTCATTGATGCACAAACGCACCGCATAAACATTATCGTCGGCAAACTTTTGAACTTCACGCGGCCGGATGAAGTTTCGGATGTGTCTACATTGGTGACAGCTGACAAAGCTGTTGAAGACGCGCTCATTCTTGTTGCCGCAGATTTGCGCAAGCACTCTATAGAGAGCAATGTAACCCACATTCCGAGCCCGGCGTTCCGTGTTGTCGAGACAGAACTTCAACAGGTGATTGTCAACCTCGTGATTAATGCAACGCATGCAATGAACGAAGGTGGCTTGCTGACGATCAAAACGCGCCCGGCAGAACGTGATGGCGTTGTCGGGGCCGAGATTGTGGTCAAGGATACCGGGCCGGGCATTCCAGCCGACAGGATCGATAATGTCTTTGATCCATTTATGACCACCAAACTTGGTACGGGCTCCGGCTTGGGCCTGTCGATCAGCCAGGCATTGGTCACAAGGGTTGGAGGATTGATCAGTGCATTGAGTGCTCCGAAAGACGGAGCGACATTTATTGTCTGGTTTCCAGCGGCGGACATTTCGTCCCAGCAGCTAGCTTTTTCGGCTCAATAGGTGGACATTTTGTCCAACGACACTGTCTTGACCTAATCAATACGGGACTTTGTGACCTTGCTGCGCCGCGGCAGAATAATTCTAAGTCACTGATATATAACATATTTTATGTTGACAGTAAAAATTTTCTATTACTTTGTGAAACAATGAGCGCAAAGTTGCGACATTTTTGTCGTGTAGCAATAGGGGGATCGTAACTAGATTTTGGCAGGGAAGAATGCGTCATCGCATTCATTGGCTTTCGGAAGGCTCGGGCACTTCGTTCACTCACCTATCCAGTTTCATTGTCTCCCACTACAGCCGAGTTCGCTTGCACGGTAGTGGAAAATCTTCGAAAAAAGTCGACTAGCCTCGTCAAACTGAATTCTAATTACTGGACCACTTGGGAAATCCCACTAGGTCTCGGTTTCTTACATAAAAAATAGCGCGCCTGAAGTTATCCACGAAGTGCGCAAAATGCTTAAAAAAGTTTCGACCCGCGAAATGTCGAGCGCAGGTCATTTTCGTTACCAGTAAATTTTTACGAGTGAAAACACTCGATGGGAGGAGAATATATGAAACGAATACGGCTTAGAAATTGTCTAACCACGGCCGCTGCTGCGGTTGCGGTGGCGTCGACTCTGGTGCTTCCGGATGTCGCGATAGCGGAGGAAAAACAGTACTTCCCGATCGCGAGTAGCCGCGTTGGGCCATACTCTGCAATGGGCACAGGATACTATGGTGCTCAAATTGACTACATGAAGTATGTCAACAAAAACGGCGGCGTGAACGGCGTAATGCTGACATGGCAAGAGTGTGAGACGGAGTATAACGCGGTGAAAACCGTTGAATGCTACCAACGTCTGCTCGAAAAAGACGGTCAAAAAATCGTGGTCTTTGATACGCTTGGAACTCCGGGCGCCTACGCGGTGATTAACCGCATGGCCGAAGATGAGGTCGTTTTGGCGCAGTACGGTTACGGCCGTACAGACGGTGCCGACGGTCGTGTCTGGCCTTGGGTATTCAACGCCGCGAGCCACTACTGGTCTCAGATAGCCGTGAAGATGAAGTTCATGGCGGAGCAAGAGGGCGGTATTCCGAATATGAAGGGCAAGAAGATCGTGCACCTTCACATTGACTCAGCCTATGGACGTGAGCCGCTTCCTGCGATGCGCTCTATTGCCGAGGATTGGGGCGTCGAATTGGTTGAAATTTCCATTCCACCCCCAGGTCTGGAGCAACAATCTCAGTGGTTGCAAATCCGGAAAGAACGCCCTGATTGGGTAACCTTCTGGGGTGCAGGTTCCGGGATGAACTCCACAGCTATGACCAACGCAGCGCGTGTTGGCTTCCCACGCGAAAGGATGATCTACGTGACATTCGGCGCAGCGGAAGAGGACATGTTCCCTGCGGGTGATGCTGCGACAGGTACCTACGCTATGGCAAATGCTCTTCCTGGCGACACGTATCCTTTGGTCGAGAAGATCAAAGAACAGATCTATGCGGCAGGCGAGGGTAACCTAGCTGATGAAAGCAGGGTCGGCACAGTCTACTGGAACCGTGGTCTTGGCGCCGCCGTCACCTATATCGAGGCACTCCGCGTTGCGCAGGAGATGCACGGTAAAGTCGGCAAAGCTGTGACAGGAGCGGAATTCCGCGATGGTTATGAAAACCTCGTCATGGATGACGCGCGCCTTGAAGAGCTTGGTATCAAAGGCATGATCGCCCCGTTCTCTATCTCGTGCGAAAACCACGAGGGCGCAGGTAAGTTTGCCATGATGCAATGGGATGGCGATAAGTTTCAGCAGGTGACTGACTGGGAAGAGCCTCTTGATCCCGCATATATCCGCGGGTTGGTGGAAGCCTCAGCAGCTAAGTTTGCCTCTGAGAACAATATCACGCCCAAAGACTGTGGGTAACTTACCCCAGTAAGCTAATGTTGGAGGCCAAAAAAACCGCTTAGCAATTCCAAGCGTTTTTGGCCTCCGCACTTCGTGTTTCCATACGAGCACGCAGGGGTTTGGGAAACATTTCTCACTTAAATGACGGCAAAAACTAAATGAATGCAAATACGGATAATATCCTGGAAATCGACACTATCGAAGTGGTCTATGATAGCGTGATTTCCGCACTGCACGACGTATCTCTGAACGTGCCGAGAGGTAAAATTGTTGCTCTCCTGGGCGGCAATGGCGCTGGCAAAAGTACAACCTTGAAGTCGATTTCCACTATGCTTTCCGCTGAACGCGGCAAGGTTACGCGTGGCAAAATCGTCTACGACGGGACAGAGATAAAAAACCAAAATCCAGCCGATATGGTCGGGCTTGGTATGGTGCAAGTTTTGGAAGGTCGACGGTGTTTTGGACACCTGACCGTTGAAGAAAACATCATTGCGGGGGCTTACTCTCGGAAGCTGTCGAAGAATGAAATCAAAAACGAGCTTGAGAAAATCTACGGCTATTTTAACCGGTTGAAGGATCGCCGGAAAAGTCAGGCCGGCTTCACATCGGGCGGTGAGCAACAGATGGTCGCAGTCGCTAGAGCTATGATGGCCAAGCCAAAGATGCTCCTTCTTGATGAGCCGTCTATGGGCCTCGCGCCACAACTTGTCGCTGAGATCTTCAATATTGTTAAGGAGCTCAACGAAAAAGAGGGTGTAAGCATCTTGTTGGCGGAGCAAAATACGAACGTCGCCCTGCGCAACGCGGACTATGGCTACATCATTGAAACGGGTCACGTCATGCTACACGGCACCGCTGAGAGCCTGCTAAATGACGATAAAGTCAAAGAGCTTTATCTCGGTATCTCCAAAGAAGGCCGCAAAAACTTCCGCGATGTGTTGCGTGAAGAAAGCGAATCCCATGCGGGCATTCATCACTGACGCGGGCAAGGGAAAAGAAGAACTATGCTAGATACAAGATCATTCCCAATCGGAGATCCTATCCTAGAGGTGAACAATATCTCTTTGAGTTTCGGCGGTGTTAAAGCGATCACGGATACCTCGTTCAGGGTTCTCCAACACGAGATCAAGGCGATCATCGGTCCCAACGGTGCCGGGAAGTCCTCGCTGCTGAACTGCATCAACGGGATCTACAAACCGCAGGAAGGCACAATATCGTTCAAAGGACGAAAACTGCGAAAGATCAATCCGAACTTCATCGCGAAGGAAGGTATTTCAAGAACGTTTCAAAACCTGGCGCTGTTCAAAAGGATGTCGGTCCTCGATAATATCCTGGTGGGTCGCAAGCTCCACATGAACGCGAATTTCATGGCAGTCGCTTTCCAGACTCCTTCAGCTAGAGCCGAGGAAAAGGCGAACCTTGAGAGATGTGAAGAGATCGTCGATTTCCTCGAAATCAAGGACATCATGTACACGCCAGTAGGCAAGCTACCTTACGGCCTGCAGAAAAAAGTGGAACTCGGACGAGCGCTCGCGACAGAGGCAGAAGTGCTTTTGCTCGATGAACCTATGGCCGGGATGAACGTCGAAGAAAAGCGCGAAATGTGCCGCTTTATTCTGAAAGTGAACGATGAACTAGGAACCACAATGGTTCTGATTGAGCACGACATGGGGGTGGTGATGGATATCTCCGACAATGTGGTCGTATTGGACTACGGCAAAATCATTGCTGATGGTCCGCCTGACGAAGTGCGCAACGATCAGGATGTGATCGACGCTTACCTGGGGGTGGCCCATGACTGAATTTCTATTTTTCATCGAGGTTGTTGTGGCCGGACTTCTGGCCGGGACAATGTACTCGCTGGTGGCTCTGGGCTTCGTACTCATTTACAAAGCCTCTTCGACATTCAACTTTGCGCAGGGCGCTATGGTGTTCTTTGCCGTGTTGTCCTTCGTGGGCTTTATGGAGTTGGGTTTACCTTTCGTCGTGGCTTTCTTCGTCACCATACTACTCATGGTGTTGGTGGGCTTTTGTACCGAACGGCTGGTGCTCAAACCTTTAATGAACGAAAGCGAAGACACGGTGCTGATGGCGACCATCGGGCTGGGCTTCGTGCTGGAAGGGCTGGCTCAGGCAGCCTGGGGCGTGGAAGTACGGCGTCTTGATCTGGGCATCGGCGATTTCCCGATCCCATGGATAATTGACGCCACCGGCTTGTTCATAAGTGCCCTCGATCTGACCGCTGGTTTGGTTGCTGCGGGTTTGATCATCGCATTGGCGCTTCTCTTTAAGTACACCAAGATGGGTCTCGGCCTGCGCGCGGTTGCCGATGATCCGGGTGCGGCTAGCTCAATCGGAATCCCGCTCAGCAGCATCATGTTGATGGTGTGGTCAGCTGCGGGCGTTGTCGCACTTGTTGCCGGGATGATGTGGGGCGCAAGGGCAGGGGTGCAGTTTGCCCTCGTTGATCTTGCGCTCAAGGCTTTGCCGGTTCTAATCATCGGTGGCTTTTCGTCCATCCCCGGCGCGATTGTTGGCGGACTTATAATCGGGGCCACTGAGAAAGTGCTGGAAGTCTATATTGGACCCTATTTCGGTGGTGCCATTGAGGGATGGGCACCATTTGTAATTGCAATCTTCTTCTTGCTATGGAGGCCTGAGGGGCTCTTTGGTGAGAAGATCATCAGACGCGTATAGGGAGACAGGACATGAAATCGACACCTGTATTTATGAGCTACACGCGCAATGACCTTACCAACCTTGTCGTGTTGATGGGGCTTGGCTTTGCCGTCATCCCCTTCATCGTGCAAACTGATTACTGGTACACGTCCATCCTTATCCCTTGGCTTTGTCTAGCGTTGGCCGCTATTGGGCAGCAAATCGTCATGGGCTATGCCGGGCAATTGGCGCTCGGCGCGGCAGGCTTTATGGCCGCTGGCGCCTTCGCGCTTTTTAATCTCGAATTGCGGCTTCCATGGATACCATTCCCAATCAACTTGATGCTGTCAGGCCTCGTTGCGTCGGCTTTTGGTATCATCTTCGGTCTCCCCAGCCTGCGGGTGCGCGGCATCTATCTCATGGTGGCCACGCTAGCTTCGCAGTTCTTCATCATCTGGATGATCGACAAGTTTGGCTGGTTCAAGAACTATGACACCTCTGGCATCATCACCGCCCAGGACATCGTGATCTTTGGCAAGGATTTCACCTCGCCGCTTGAGATGTATTTGGTGGTTCTGGTTACCGTCACAATCCTAACGGTCCTTGCAATTAACATGACGCGAGGCAGTACCGGACGAAATTGGATGGCTGTGCGCGATATGGACATTGCTGCGGAGTCTATGGGGATTTCCCTACTTAAAACCAAGTTGCAGGCTTTCGCTATTAGCGCATTTTTCTGCGGGGTCGCCGGTGCTCTATTCGGTTTCACTTATCTACAGTCGATGGAACCAGTGGCGTTTGATATCAAACTTTCCTTCCGCATCCTGTTCATGGTGATCCTAGGCGGCTTGGGCACGATCAGTGGTGCCTTCATCGGCGCAGCCTTCATTCTTCTGTTCCCGGTCGTTCTCAATACCCTTGGTAACGAGATTTTCCACGGCACGATTGATGCTACGATTATCTCGTCGATCGAACTGGTCGTTTTTGGGGTGCTGATTATCGTCTTTATGATCTACGAGCCGCTTGGGATGGCCAAGCTTTGGGATAATATCAAACTGAAGTTCCGGTCTCGACCAGCGGTTAAAGAAGGTCTTCCGCAACATCAAGGGTCCTGAGCGAGGCGAGGAGATAGCTATCAGTAAGCAACGAAAACTACTTTTGGCTTTACTTATCGGCCTTGGCTTGGGGCTGTTGGTGGATAACAATTTTGGCTGGTTCATAAGTAGTGAATAACGTCTGAAAAACCAAAAAAACAAGAAAGATCGAGCGTGAGAAAAACGCTCGATCTTTTTGATTTATAGCTAAAACTTGGCGGAGGAGGTGGGATTCGAACCCACGGAGGACTTTCACCCTCGCTGGTTTTCAAGACCAGTGCATTCGACCACTCTGCCACTCCTCCGGCATCAGTCATTCCGCCTAGCTACTGTGGCTTTTGCGATTCTAAAAGCCTTCATTCGCAGAAGAATTTTGCCAACGTCGTTCTCAAGGCTTTCCTTAAACGCAACTTAAGGGTATTATCTTTTCAGCGCGGTGTGCGCGTTCGAGCAAAAAACGTCGGGAAAACCGGCACTCGCACCGAAAAGGTGCAATGACAGGCAAGGAGTGGACAATGGCTAGGAATCCTGCGTTTGGCGCGTATCGCTGGCGTAATGCGGCGGTATGCGGGACAGTCATGTTGTTTTTGGCAGGCTGCACGGAAGATGGTCAGTTTGAGGTTCCCCAGCTGTTTAAACCAAACGAGGCAGCAGATGCCTCGACCGAAACCGTCACGGCAGCTGAAACAGCGGTGAAGTTGGTGGAACGCGACGTCGAAGCACCGGAAGTGTTTGAGACAAACGACAGCGGCCTATGGGATGGGCGACCTTCGCTTGGCGGTGTTTGGGTGGCACACCCTGACGTACGCGAACCAGAGCGTGTGATCATCCGCAATACGGAGAATTCGCAGTTTGTCATCGGTGCGTTGTTCCGTCGCGAACGCGACACGCCTGGCCCGATCCTACAGGTATCTTCAGATGCGGCAGTCGAGCTCGGTATGCTGGCTGGAGCTCCAGCAACACTGGAAGTCATTGCTCTGCGACGGGAGGCGGCACCTGATCCAGATGCGTTGGCTGCTGCAGAAATCGAACCTTTGGATGGAGAAGCCGCAGAAGCGCTCGACGCAGAACGTATTGAGACAAGTGCGCTTGATCCTATTGCCGGAGCTGCTGCAGCGATAGATGCAGCCGAAGCTGAGAAACTTGAGGCTAAACCAGCCGTGGCAACTGAGCCCGCGCCTAAACCGCAAGCTACGGCTGTGAAAGCACCAGCTAGCTCCTTGAGTAAGCCATTCCTTCAAATTGGAATCTTCAGTGTACAGCAAAACGCCGAAAACACCGCTGTCGCAATGCGACAGGCAGGTATGGTGCCGACGGTTAAAGAGCATAGCTCAAAAGGTAAGACCTTCTGGCGCGTAGTGGTTGGGCCCGCTCAGTCAAAAGACGAGCGCAGCGTCTTGCTGAAAAAGATCAAAGGCGTCGGTTTCGAAGACGCTTATCCGGTAACGCACTGAATCCTGCTGCAGAACAGTGATGCGCAAAAACTCGCGAGCGTCGGCTTGGCGCTTGCGCACTAATGATGTTTGGTTGATGCTAACAGCACGCCAGACAACAACGGGATATTTAAAGCTATGACCGTTTTGAAAAGCCTCGCACTGAGCATGGTTGCCGCGTTTATTTTTTGTCTTCCCGCGAAGGCCTTTGACACAACTGCAAAAGCTGCTTTCGTACTCGACATGGAAACAGGCACAATACTGCTTTCGAAAAATGCGGACGAGGCGTTGCCGCCCGCTTCTATGTCAAAGCTCATGACACTTTATGTCGCTTTTGAAGCCTTGAAATCTGGACAGATTACCCTGAAGGAAAAACTGCCTGTTTCGGAGCATGCTATGAGCTATGGCGGCTCGACCATGTTTCTGGACACAACCGACCGGGTAACCGTCGAAGATTTGCTGCGCGGGGTCATTGTCTTGTCGGGCAATGATGCCTGCGTTGTTTTAGCCGAGGCGTTGAGCCCAGACGGCACCGAGGCAGGCTTTTCCCGTTATATGACGCAGCGCGCGGCGCAACTCGGCATGACCAATTCAATCTTTACCAACTCGAACGGATGGCCGGATACAAACCATGTTATGAGCATGCGCGACCTTGTGCTTCTCGCGCGGCTCTTAATTCAGGATTTCCCAGAGTTTTACCCTATGTTTGCCGAAACCGAGTTTGCATTCGACGGACGCGCGCCGCAAAACACCCGTAATAGGAACCCTTTATTGCGCCTCAACATTGGGGCGGATGGGCTGAAAACGGGACATACGCAAGCCTCGGGCTTTGGACTGGTTGGGTCAGCTAAACAGGGTGATCGCCGTGTGATTTTCGCATTTTCGGGTTTGGACTCGGCGTCTGAACGAGCTGAGCAGGCAGAAGCGATTGTGAACTGGTCATTTCGCCAATTCGCAGAGAAAACGCTTGTGACTGAAGGCACAGAAGTTGCCCGGGCCAACATCTGGATGGGAGAAGCAACAAGCGTTGGACTGACACCTGCAGAAGATCTGCGCACCCTTGTGCCCATCTTGGGCGATGACAGCGTAAAGGCAGAGGTCGTTTACACCGGACCGGTCCGCGCGCCTGTCGCACAGGGTGATCAATTGGCTGAGATGGTTTTTGCACCCGCTGGCTTGCCTGAAATGCGCATCCCTCTGGTAGCGGCCAATGACGTGGCGCGGGGCGGCTTTGTTGTCCGGCTCAAGACGGCGGCGCTTGCGCTGCTGCGACAGCTGCAGAACGGTCCCGAGGGCGCACTTTGAGCCGAACAAAAGGCTTCTTTGTCACTTTTGAAGGCATCGATGGCTCTGGAAAGTCCACGCAAGCGCGGCTTCTTGCAGAACATTTACGCGAACAGGGGCATGATGTTGTTTTGACCCGTGAACCCGGTGGCAGCGACGGGGCCGAAGATATCCGAAAACTGGTTCTGGAAGGCAAAACGGACCGATGGTCGGCAGAAACAGAACTATTGCTTTTCACAGCTGCGCGGCGGGACCATCTGGAGCGTCTTATAGCGCCTGCTTTGGAAATCGGTCAGATTGTCATCTGTGACCGGTTTGTTGACAGCACGCGGATGTATCAGGGTCTCGGACGAAGCAACCTGCGCGGAACAGTGGACGCTCTCCATGATCTGATGATCGGCAAAGAGCCGGATCTCACTTTGCTCATTGATATTGATCCACAGAAAGGGCTGTCGCGAGCTTTGTCAAGGGGCGGCGATGAGGAACGCTTTGAATCCTTTGGTACGGACATGCAGGCGCGCATGCGACAAGGTTTTCTCGCGTTGGCCGAAGAGTTTGCTGATCGTATTGCCTGCGTCGACGGCAATCGTTCGGTCGAGGACATTGCCAAGGACGTGCGCGCTCATGTAGACGCGGCCTTGTAATGAGCCATGACACAGCCACAGAGCCAGACCGTATAGAAGGCGCGCCGCATCCGCGAGAGACAAAACACTTGTTCGGGCAACGCGCCGCCGAGGAAGCGTTTCTTCAGGCGTTTCATTCTGACCGGTTGCACCATGGCTGGTTGATCAATGGGCCACGCGGCGTGGGTAAGGCGACGCTGGCTTGGCGAATCGCGCGATTTCTCCTGGCAAACCCTGCAGATGCGGGCGATGGGTTGTTTTGTGAAACGTTACCCAAGGCCGAAAGCCTTGACGTAACCGTGGATCATCCGGTGGCGCGGCGTATCTTGTCTGGCTCGGAACCCGGGCTGTTTCATATCCGGCGCAGTTTGAATGACAAAACGGGTCGCCTACGGGATCAGATCATTGCGGAAGATGTGCGAGCACTGAACGGATTTTTCGGTTTAACCGCGGCGGATGGCGGACGTCGTATCGTCATCATAGATGCGGCCGATGAGATGAATGTTCAGGCCGCCAACGCGCTACTCAAAATGCTGGAGGAGCCACCAGAGCGCGCGACCCTTCTTTTGGTCAGTCATCAGCCCGCCCGCCTTTTGCCCACGATCCGGTCTCGCTGTCGTGAGCTGCGCCTGTCGCCTCTTGCGCCGGAGCAAATGCAAGCTGCCTTATCGCAGGCAGGCATTGAGAGTGGAGGGAGAAGTGACGCTTTGGCGGAACTGGCCGCTGGCTCTGTTGGGGAGGCCGTACGATTGCATAATCAAAACGGCCTGCAACTTTATGCGGATTTGGTTAGACTTGGCGCAGAGTTGCCAAAACTAGACCGCTCCCGTGCCATCAAACTGGCCGAGGCGATGAGTGCGCGCGACGCTTCTGAACGGCTCGATTTGTTGTTTGCGCTGATCGATCTTTTTCTGGTGCGGCTGGCGCGGGCGGGGGCATTAGGACATGCACCGCCGGAAGCAGCAGAAAACGAGGCAGCGGTATTGTGTCGTCTTTCGCCTGGGCCGAGACAAGCACGCGCCTGGGCTGATTGTGCAGAACTTGTTGGCTCACGTAGTCGTCACGGCAGGGCGGTCAATCTTGACCCCACCGCGCTGGTACTGGATACGGTGTTCAAACTGCAGCAAACCGCAGCATCCCTTTGACCGGTGCACCGCCTCGATGTCGAACCCGATTGAGATAACCGACAGTCATTGTCACCTTGATTTTGATAGCTTTGATGAAGAGCGCGCAGACATTGTCGCGCGGGCAGTTGATGCGGGCGTGACGCGTATGGTGACAATCTGCACCAAACTTCGGCTGGAGCCACAGGTGCGCGCCATTGCTGATCGATTTGACCCAGTCTTTTACGCCACTGGTACACACCCGATGAGCGTGGCCGATGAACCGATGATTTCAGTGGACGAGTTGGTCGCATTGGCGCACCACCCCAAGTTTATTGGGATCGGGGAAACCGGGCTAGATTACCACTACACGTCCGAAAGTGCCGAGGCTCAAAAGCAAAGTTTGGTTCTACATATCGAAGCTGCAAGACGCACAGGGTTGCCATTGATAATTCACGCACGAGCCGCGGATGAAGACATGGCAAAAATTCTTACAAGTGAGTTTAAGAACGGTGCCTATACATGTGTTATGCATTGCTTTTCGTCAGGCGCAAAACTTGCGCGTGCCGCGCTTGATCTTGGGTTTTACCTGTCCATGTCTGGCATTGCCGCCTTCCCAAAATCTCAGGATCTGCGAGACATTTTTGCGGCCGCACCAGTTGATCGAATTCTTGTTGAAACAGACGCTCCTTATCTTGCGCCGCCACCCTATCGTGGGAAGCGCAATGAACCCGCCTACACAGTACATACAGCAAAGGTTGGTGCAGAGATTTTTGGTCTCGAATGGCCTGAATTCGCTGCGCAGACACAAGCCAATTTCGACCGGCTTTTCTCCAAAGCCGCGCAGTTTGAGGCAGCCGCTTGATGGCGGAGTTGAAGTTCACAATACTAGGCTGCGGTTCGTCCGGTGGTGTGCCCCGGCTCGGTGGAAATTGGGGGGCGTGCGACCCGGATAATCCGCGAAACATTCGCCGCCGATGTTCGATGCTGGTCGAGCGCCACACCGATGCAGGTGTCACACGTGTTCTGATCGACACCTCGCCAGACATGCGCGCGCAGCTACTTGATGCCGATGTCGGCACGCTTGATGCAGTGGTTTACACCCATGGTCATGCCGATCACACAAATGGGCTCGATGATCTGCGCATGATCGTTTTCAACATGCGTCGTCGGTTGCCAACCTGGGCGGACGGCGACACGCAGAACTCCCTGCTTTCCCGTTTTGGATATGCCTTTGTACAGCCGGAAGGTTCTCCTTATCCGCCGATCTTGGATATGCGGACCATCAACGGTGCTGTTGAGATCGACGGCGCGGGCGGCACGCTCGTGCTGAATCCGTTCAAGGTCAATCACGGTTCAATCGACGCCCTTGGTTTTCGCATCGGGGATCTGGCCTATCTTCCGGACGTGTTGGAAATTCCAGAGACCTCTTGGGAATCGCTCCAGGGCCTGAATTATTGGATACTCGATGCGCTACGTCGCGATCCGCATCCAACGCATGTGCATCTTGATTTGGCACTTGAATGGATGGCTCGTGCGGCGCCAAAACACGGAATTCTCACCAACATGCATGTCGATCTAGATTATCAGACTGTGGAAGACGAAACGCCTGATTACATCACCCCAGCCTATGATGGCATGGTGATCACGCTGCAGGACTAGCCGCATATGCAGGCGCTGCTCGAGGTAATCCTGCCGGTCTTTCTCGTCATTGGCTTTGGGTATCTGGCGGTTTGGCGCGATTGGTTTTCGGACGCTGGCATCGAAGGGCTGATGAAGTTCACCCAAAATTTCGCCATTCCCTGCCTTCTGTTTGCTGCAATGGTTCGGCTTGATCTCGCTTTGACCTTCGATTGGCGCATGCTGCTAAGTTTCTACGCTGGCGCGCTTTCAGGGTTCTTGTTTGGTCTTTTTGGTGCACGTTTCTTCTTTGCACGAGACTGGGAAGACTGCGTTGCAATCGGCTTCTGTTGTCTGTTTTCCAACTCCGTACTTCTTGGTTTGCCGCTCACTGAACGTGCGTACGGACCTGATGCGCTTGAAGCCAACTACGCGATCATCGCGCTCCATTCGCCGTTTGCCTATGGGATCGGCATAACCGTCATGGAATTCGTGCGCGCCCGAGGAGAGGGCGCTTTGGTGATGGGATCTCGCGTGCTCAAAGCGATGTTTTCCAATGCGCTAATCATCGCGATTTTGGTCGGCTTAGGCGTCAATCTCAGTGGTCTTTCGCTGCCGCAAACTCTTTTGGACGGCGTTGATCTTATGGCCCGCGCAGCATTGCCTGCAGCACTCTTTGGCTTAGGTGGTGTATTGGTGAGCTATCGGCCAGAGGGCGATATGCGCGTTGTACTGTATGTGTGCCTGATTGCGTTGATTGCGCACCCATTGATCACCCGTGGTCTCGGTCTGGCCTTCGCTTTGCCGGTGGAGGCAACAAGATCAGCCGTGCTGACCGCCGCTATGGCGCCGGGTATCAACGGCTACATCTTTGCTAATATGTATGGGCGGGCAAAGCGAGTGGCCGCAACGACGGTTCTGGTGGCGACGACGATATCTATATTCACTGTGTGGATTTGGCTGGGGCAACTCCCGTAGAGTTTTGTTTAGCCATGCCCGGCACACATGCTTGCAGAAAGCATCTCCCACTCCTAGTGTCCCAGTGTTGCACGCTGCTTTGATTGGCTTTTCATGACGTCTCGCCTGCCTGTTGTCTTCATCCTGCTCACGGTGATGATCGACGCGATGGGCATCGGGCTGATCATCCCGGTTATGCCCGGACTGATCCTCGACGTTCAAGGCGGGGCTTTG
>JBCDDS010000102.1:0-13403 GCA_039180185.1 Pseudomonadota bacterium
GCGTAATTTTAAAGCTATGACTGGATTCACAGCATCCTTCGAATTATATCGCGGTTTTGCCCTTGACCCTGAGCCCCCCGCTTTCTAGATAGGCCGCTTAGTGGGCCGTTAGCTCAGTTGGTAGAGCAACTGACTTTTAATCAGTGGGTCGCAGGTTCGAATCCTGCACGGCTCACCACTACAAACAATAACTTATATGAATTCTGGAGCTGACTTAGGCTCACTTTAGGCTCAGTTTCTGAAAGCAGAATCGAAACTCTACATAAACGTTAGCAAACATGCGCTCAACGTCGCGCGATCTGCAAGTATGGTGGCAACACGAAGAAACAACAAAGGCATGTGGTGAAAGAGAACCGCGCTTACAAATCTGGGAAGCGATCTTACCGTGGGAAAGAGTTTTAATCACGAGCAAGGGTATCACCCCAGGATCGGCCACAGCAGTGGCCGGTCCTATGTGTGGATCGAACCAGTAAGTTTTTTAAATGCATCTCTGAAAACTGGGCGGGAAGCTGACATTCGCTGCACGCGCCCAATCAACGCTAGGAACGAACAAAAGCAGCCCTTCGATCAGTTCTTAAGTTGATCGCTAGGTTCATAATCTCGCCGAATTCGGTCTGTTGGGTTTCCAGTGCCGATCTACCAACGGTTGCTATGGATTCAACGTTGCTAGCACCATATATTGTGCACAGTGTGTCGGTCGGTTTGGGCATTTGGTATGTTTCGACCAACCGATCATTTTGTTGGCACTGACTGCAAGGATAAGACGATGTTACAGCAAGGATATTGGATTGCAGGGATCGTGGCGGCAATTGCAGCCGTTGTAGGGTTGTTCCTTTGGCGGAAGAGACGAACTACTAACATCAACCAAAACGCAAAAGTTTCCGGTCAAGGGAACACCGTGAGCCAACGTTTGGATAGCAATAGCAGCGAGAGCAACGGTGATTGATGCAGTTCAGTCTACCGTCACCTCTCAAGAGGCTGTTTCAGGCTGAGAAACCGACCAACACGCAATCCGTTGACGTAAGTGGTGACGGAAACACGGTCAATCAGTCCATTCAAAACATCACAATTACAGACAAAGACTCTCCACTTGCTCGAGAAATTTTGGACCATATTCAACAGGGTTGCGGCGAGACTGACCTTCAGTCGTTCGCAGATGACACCTTTGACGATGATGATCGATCTGAAATTCAGCGCATACTGGAATATCGAAATATCGCCCGACAGGGTGACAGCGAAACAGCCGTCAAACTGCTGGAAAATCTAAAATCCGAAGCCCCGTACAAAGATGGCTACTTTGCCTTTCGTTTAAACTTCAACATCGGAGTTATCCAACAAGACATTGGTGACTTTCCTGGTGCGAGCGTTTCACTGAGGGCCGCGCACGGTTTCTGCCCAGATCATCCGAAGGCAGTAACCGCCTTAGCATTTGCAGAATTGCTTGATGGTGAGGATCGGTCAGCTCTGGAAAGGGCAACAGAACTACTGGAAATCGATGGAGATCATCGGACACTTGCAGCCTGCATTTTGTGCCACGCTGCGCGGAATCTGAATGAAGAAATTCAGCCCGAAGACATCATTGCTGAAGAGATGGCTTCAGAGGACGTCCAAGCTGCTTTCTTGGAGTACTGCCAGGGAGTTCGTCCTGAGACCTACAAGGCTGAACTCGACAAGGCCTTTGCCGCAGCCCCTGAAAATGTTGCAATCGGCACGATGTGGGCTTTGTCTGTCCTCGACAACGTTAAGCAGAACCAAGCATTTTTGCTTGGGGCAAAAATGCCTGAAGGTTTCGAAGACGAAGTCGAAAAATGTGCCGAGATACTGCGGCGCGATCTAGAAATTTCGCTCGAGAAACGTCCCCCGAACAAGCTTTTGCTTCCGTCTCAGGCAAACAACGCAGCGGTATCACTCAGGCTAGTCGGAAAAACAACCGAAGCTGCAAAGTTATTGGACAGTGCGCTCGAAGCCTTTCCGTCTTTGAGCAGCGATGTCGCTCAGGTGCGAGCAGTTCTGTTTCTTCAAGATGACAAGGACTATGACGCGTTGGAGTTAATTCGTCCGCAAGCGGACGCCTTGGACCTTCAGATAATGGCGTCAGAGATCGAAGCCAAGAATGGTGCCGTTTCCGAAGCTCTGGAAAGAATTGATACGGTTTTGAATGCTGGACCTGAGGGAGGGCTGAGAACACATGCTCTCACCACAAAAGCTAGGATCGGCATTAATTCACTGAACCGCGAAATTACTGACCAAGCGCTCGATGAGTTGGCCGCTGTTAGCCCTGAACCAACTGAATTAGTGCTGTTGAAATCAGCATACGAACGTGCCTTTGAAATTCAGACCGATCCAAGGGATTTTGAGAGCCTTCCGATTGAGGTTCACGAGCACTCACAAGAACAGGCGAACCTTCTGGCGTCTCTAAATGAAGCAAACGGCTGGGATTTTTTTACCGTGCTTCAAACAGCCGACGAACTGCTTGCTCGTGGCTTTTTTAGAGAATGCACCGATCTGCTTCGCGATAAAGTCGGTTTTCGCAAACTAAGCCCAGCCTTGGAAACGCTATGCGATGCTTGTCTTAGGGGCCATTTGGGAACGCTTGCGAAGGAAATTGATGACGCTCTGTCGCCGCAAGTCAAAGAGTCGGTCTTCGGATGGCGATTTAGCTCAAATGTTGCGTACCTAAGTGGTGTAGCTGCAAAAGCCGTCCCACCTGCTAGGAAACTGTTCGAAGATAACCCGAAGTCACTTAACGCCCTTGATTGGTACGTCCAAGCGCTTCTCCGTACAAACGACAAAAACAGGATAAAGCGTATTGTTACCAGTCTAGATGATACAGAACTCACAGGAACCGTCGAAGACAGATCGAACTACGTCAAGCTTCTTGTTTTTTGCGGTGAGCTGGAACGTGCTCGGGCATTTGCATACCGGCTTTTTTGTGAAAATCAAAATGACGCTCAGGCATGGTTGGCGCTCAGTGCGAGTGTCCTTGCTTTTGGACGCCCCCAAGATACAGACGACAGTTTCCAAGTCGACGTAGTTCAGGATGGCGCGTCGTTCGAAATTGAGCGGAGCGACGGTTCAATACAGTCCTTTACGCTTGAGACCGAGGACGAATTGTTCACCCTGAGAGAGGGTAACATTGCTTTGGATCACCCTGTCGCCATCGGCGCGCTTGGTAAGTCCTTAGGAGATGAGTTTGACTGGCCCTTCAAAGGAAACGGCACCGCCAGAATAACTTCTGTCAAGCACAAGGCCTTAGCGGCGTTTCACCAAATCACTCAAAAGTTTGAGGAGCGTTTCCCTAACGTCTCAGGATTCAAGTCGGTATCGGTCAACTTTGAGGACCCGTCTGGCCTTGATGAGATGAAGGCTATGCTCAAACAAAGGGTGGATTATGCACAGAGTAATGCAGCGGAGTATCTGGAAGGGTCATACCCAATTTACATCTTGGGCTATCACCTCGGGATTGACCCAATCGACGCACTGCTCGGCCTCTACTCGGAATGCGGCATCCCTCCGAAGGTTTCGTCGTGCTCGCACGTGGACCAAGAGAAAGCTCAAAGATCGCTGCTTTCGGCTAAAAAGTCTGGTGTGATCGTTGACGCCGCCGCCTTCTACTTGATGCGTCGCCTAGAAATTGAGACTGTGGTCGAAGAAGAATTTGGCCAGATCGGAGTAACTCAAGAAACCGTCGACGTTTACCTTAGGCGATTGCAACAACTCGAAGATACGAGCTTCTTTGATAGCGGATCGGGAGAAAAACGAACCGGCAACATCTCTATCCGAGATGGTCAAATCATTTTGACCGAAACGTCGGAAGAAGACGTAGCCGCGAAACTAGATATGCGGCGGGCTGATTTGCAGTGGCTTCAATCAAGATGCGCTGTGTTGCCCGCTGTCGCTAAGATCGACCCTCCAGATGTGGTAATTCGTTTCCGCCAAGAAGCTGGCGGCCGCTTCTTTGATGATATTTTCGCTGCCGATGGGTCGGATCGCCTACTGATTTCTGATGACTTCCATCTGAGAAACTGGGCAGAAGGCCTGTTTGAGGTTCCGGGTGCTTGGATGCAAGCGCTACTCGTTCATTTGGAGGAACAGAAACGTATTTCAGTTGAAACGGTAATCAAAGGAACCCTCCAACTTCAATACTTGGGTGAAGATGCTCTTAGCACCAACGCAGACCGTCTGTTGGCCGCCGCTGAAATGATGGCATCGGGTGAGATGTCTGAAGACGACTTTGCAAAGTATAGTTCCCTATTGGGACAAAAAGGTGCGGATATGCGTTCACATGTTGAAGTAGCGTTGGCGACGATCCAAGAAATCTGGACAGTTCGCTCCCTGACTGCAGTCCGAGAAAGGGCTACTGGTATCATTCTTCGCAATCTGACAAGGCTTCAGGGAACGGATGCGCGAGTAGTACTGGATACGATCCAAACACTGAACAGGAACGCTTTTGCCGGTCAGTACCTTCAGCTTTGGCGCGTTGGTCACTTTTTGACTTAGCACCTCTCGCGCGACCAATCATAGTCTGCATTCGGTAGAGCCACAGTGCGGGTCAAACTACACTTGCGAATGTCGGCATTCTGGGGCGGCGCTGCAGCATCTGTAGGTGGTGAATAATGTCCGGATTGTGTCGCTCCCAACCCAGATGGATTTAGTCAATTTTGGCAGCGTAGGATTTGTGAAGAGGTGACCAACGAACAGTTGCCGACGCAACAGACAGACAATACCCTGCGCGATGCAAACAGTAATGCAACGTGTGCATTAGCATCTTGGGTTTTAGGAAACCAGTATGGCGATTATGGCGGACAATTGGCTTATTGAGGAGGTCGCTGACCTATTCGATAATGGCATTTCTAACTCGGTTGATCCCAGGATACGGATCAATGAGCGTGAGAACTATTTTGAGAAAACGAAGCTGGCTCGCGGAGCAGTTCAAATCGAAGCACTGTTTTCGCTTCTCCTGAACATTGTGCTCCGGGAATCCATTGTAGTTGACGACGGGTACGCTTTCGGATGGAGCAATACTGCTGAACTCAACAAATCACTTATTCCACTACAGAGCTTAGCGAATGATGGCGTGATAGACGTGAGGAATTTTCGTGATGAGTGGGACAGACTGGATGCTATCCGACCAAAAATCATTGATGAGCTTTGTGTCACGGATGATCTGCGCAGCATAACTCGTGCGAATATCGAAGAGTATGAACTGCACAAGCGAAACGCGGACTCTTACATGTCAATCTGTCTTATCGGTGGCGCAGGAATGCTGGCACGCTCAAGCTTGCTGAAAACGAATTACGTCGGCCACCCTCACCGTCAGGCTCTGTTTCAGGAAGCTGGCCTTTACTCAGCAAAACCCGACGCAGTCCGAGATGTGATAGAAGACATTGACCAAGTTAGGTCGTCTCTCATTCAGTTCTCCACGGCTTCCATGAGGGGTAACCAGTTGAAGATAAACGCGCCCGCGATAGCAATCGAAATTATCCAGGACTCAAATTCTGTCGAAGACATTTTTCGTGTGGCGCTCGAGTACCGCTCAAAATACAGGAGGCTTCGCGATTGGCTTTCAAACTACCAGGAAGCGCTTGATAACGGGGACTTGAGTACCAGCGTTCGAATGCGTACCTTTTTGAAGTCTTACCTGTCAGATGCTCAAATTGATCTCGATCTTGCAGACGACTCAAGCACAAGTATTTCGGTATCAGCAGCTTGGTTTCAGTTTCCGGTTTCAACTAAACCGTTAAAGCGGATACGAAGTTCTTTCGGTCTGCGATCGGATTTTTCGAGGCTGCTTCTTAAAGGCAAAGGTGAACACGCGTTGCGAAAGCTCCTTGAGCTGTTCGATGAGGCTGGAACTGCTCTTGGGCAAGACGTTGAAGCGTCAGTTATCAATATTTTGAAACCGTGACCATTACCCAACCTACTATCACAGAAGGTTCGGTGTTCGACCAGCGCAACGCACAGATTAAACTGTGACACCAGAGAACGGCTGCTTTAGGGACGTTGCATTGCAGCACACACTGACTTCGTCAAAGTCCGGTTAGGGCCGTTCAAGCTATAGGTTGGCGCTTTACGCGCGTTCTAGAGGGACGCCCTTTACAGTGATGCGATGCATCAAACGCGTGTGCCCGGAATAATCCGCAGTTGCATAGTGCTGCACCAGCCGATTGTCCCAAATCGCGACCATTCCCGGCTTCCAGACCACCCGTGCGGTGAAGATTGGTTGTGTCACAAAAGCGTATAGATATGACAGCAAAGAAGCACTCTCTTCTTTGCTCCAATTTTCAAAGTGCGTTGTGAAGTCTCCATTTACATAGACACAAGGCTTGCCCGTCTCGGGATGTTTAACGATTACTGGATGGAGTACAGGTTCGCGAAAAGCTTCAGGCTTGCTTTCAAGCCCAACCTTACTATCAGAAAAACTGCTGTCTGAATGCCAAGCCCGGATATCTTTTAGCATCTCACGCAAACCAGGCGACAATGCGCTACAAGCGGCGGACATCGAGGCGAAATGCGTGTCTCCTCCGAACGGAGGCAGTTCTTGAGCACTTAGGATCGAACACATAGCAGGAGCTTGATCATAAGAATGATCAGTGTGCCAGGTGCCACCAATCACCTGCGTTTGATCCGCTGAGGTCCGAACTTCGGCAATCATTGGATGCTCAGCAACAGGTGTGAAAAACCGGTTCACATCGATCGTCCCAAAGTACTCAGCCACAGCGATGTGATCTGAAGGACTAAGATATTGGTTGGGCAGCGTGATCACGCCGTGTTCGAAGAGCGCCTGGCGCATTTCCTCTAGGTCGGATCGAGATGCGCTCGAAAGCGACACGCCGCTAAGACGCGCGCCACAGTTCCCTGCCATTTTCCGAATTTTCCATCCGCCCATAGTCATCTCCACGACCTACCCAACCACAATCAAAGTATGAAAATGAAGAAATATTATTTTGTCAAAACGCCCTGACAAAGCTTCGGCAACGAACAGCAAGTATGCGGGCTGCAGTTGCAGCACCCAGAAGGCATGGCCAAGGTCCGGTTCGGGCCGTCCATGGCGACGGCCCTTCTGATCTAGATTTCAATGGCTTCCGCAATGGCCAAGGCATCCTCAAGTTCGACGCCAAGGTATCGAACCGTGCTGTCCATCTTTGTGTGGCCGAGGAGGAGCTGAACAGCTCGAAGGTTTCCGGTCTTTTTGTAGATCTGAGTAACCTTGGTTCTCCGCATAGAATGTGTCCCATAGGCGCTTGCTTCAAGGCCAATCGAGGTTACCCAATCTCGGACGATCCGGGCGTATTGACGGGTTGAGATGTGAAGCCGCTCATGAAAGCGCCCTGGCCAAAGATACTCTGACCCGACCATGAACTCATCTTCCATCCATTTCTCGACGGAGGCACGCGTGCCCTCTGATATCTCAAAACGCACCGGTTTCTGGGTTTTACTCTGGAGAACGGATGCCTGTTCCTTGATTCGACCCGAAGCCATGACATCGACAACTTTCATTTTCACGAGATCGCAGCCGCGCAGTTTGCTGTCGATCGCCATGTTGAACAATGCGAGGTCACGATGGTTCTCGGCCAGTTCGAGACGAACCCTGATCGCCCAAACGTGTTTTGGTTTCAAAGGCCGCTTCTGACCAACGATGCGACCCTTGTTCCATGCTGGGCGAAGCGCACGAATGGCAGGTAAGTTTGGTGTTTCCATGACTGATCCTCCAATCCGCCGTGCCCTCCCAAAACGACAACCCGACGTTGACACGGACATCATACACCAAGATGCTGCACTGCCTCAGAGGTCCGCAGTGGAGCCCAGACTTACCAAATTCTGCAGTTATCGCGAATGACGGCTAAACTGATTGGTTAGAGAAAAGCGCTCAGCCGTCTGTGCTTTTTTACGCGTTAAAGGGACGCATTCTGAAGCTAACTCTGAAATCTGGATTAGATGTTAACTTTTCGCTTTTCCGAACCGCAGTTTTCCGTTTACGATTTGACTGCTTCGGTCCGGGCAGCCCGCTGTCTGGATAATAGGGAACACGGTGCGGCGTAGCCATTAGGCACCAAATCCGTGACTGCCCCCGCAACTGTAAGCGGTGAGCGAAGCCGGAAGATGTCACTGCTGTGCCAAGCACGGTGGGAAGACCCGGCCAAGCATTGACCCGCAAGTCAGGATACCTGCCGAGGTGATCACCCTGTCCGGACGCGGGGCGCGTCAAGGGCAACGGACCTTCCGTAGTGGTGACATCTTCACCGTCTGCGGAGGTTATCTCTCCAAAGGCAAATCACGGACCTGTCGCGCGGGGTGGCGCGAACGGAGGGGACAAAGACATGACACGCCAGTTTTGCGCCGCAACTGCGGCCGCAGCCATTTTCACACAGCCAGTTTTGGGTCAGGAAGCGCTCGATCTTGGGACACTTTTCATTTCCGGTGGTCTTACACCACTCGAAGCCAGCGCCTTTGGGCGCGCAGCGACAGTTCTCACGGCGGAAGAAATCGAGCGGAGTGACGAGCTCTACGTCGCAGATTTGCTGCGCGGAGTTCCGGGCGTAAGCGTATCACGCACAGGGGCTTTTGGCGGATTGACGCAAGTACGTATCCGCGGCAATGAGGGCAATGCCACCATGGTTGTCATAGATGGCATCGACGTATCGACGCCATCTCAAGGTGAATTCGATTTTGGCAGCCTACTCACTGCGGATATAGAGCGGATCGAGGTGCTTCGCGGGCCGCAATCCTCGATCTACGGCTCGAACGCCCAAGGTGGCGTTATCTCAATCACAACGAAGCGTCCAACTAAACCGGGCGTTTCTGGTTCGGCTAGTTTCGAAGTTGGCACGGACAACACCTTTAATGCCCTTGCTGCGGGACGGTTTGCCGGAGACAGTGGGGATTTCAGCCTCTCGATTGCGCGGTTTCAGACTGAAGGTTTCGATATTTCGGACACTGACAACAGTAATCCTAACTTTCGGGACGGTACTGAAAACACTACTTTTTCTGCAAACGGGCGCTTTTTCCTAGGTGACACCATCACCATCGGTGGTGTCCTTCGGTTCACTGATCGGTCGGTGGACAGCGACGTCGACGTCTTTGGTGCTCCGACCGTCGATCAACTGGTGGCAGAGGCGGACAACCAGAGTGACACAACCTCGCTATACGGTCTGGCCTTCGCGGAGATAGAAGCCTTTGACGGTCGGATGCTCAATAGATTCGACATTAGCTTTGTAGATGAGGAAAGCGAATCCTTCAGCAACGGGGCACAGACATTTGGGAACGACAGTGGGCGCACGCGTATCACTTACATTGGTACAGTGGCGCTAGACTCCCCCACGGTCGACACTGCAAATCACACGCTGTCTTTTTCCTACCAGTGGGAGAGAGAGACCTTCCAGCAAACCAACGGTGACGGCCTATTCTCGCCGCCGCCCGCTAGCTTCTTTGACGAACAGGAGAGAACACAAAACTCCTATGTGCTGGAGTATCGTGGTAGCTTTTTCGATGTATTCGATATCCAGGCGAGTGTTCGCCACGATGACAATGAAGATTTTGAGGACTTTACGTCTTACGCAGTGGGCGCTTCATATGCCATTACACAAACTGGGTCACGACTTCATGCTTCTGTCGGTACTGGCAGCGTGAATCCGACATTCTCCGAACAGTTTGGCTTCTTCAATAACTTTGTTGGTAACCCTGATCTGGAGCCGGAAGACAGCTTTGCTTGGGACGTTGGTTTGGAGCAGAGTTTTTTGAACGGCCGTGGATTGGTCGACATCACCTATTTTGAGGAAGATGTCGAAAATGAAATCCGCAATATTTTTACTTCCTCAATCAATCTCGATGGCACTAGTCACCGTCGAGGAATCGAGGTGACAGGAAGCTATGCGTTTTCCGACGCATTTGATGTTTCTTTGAGCTACACCTATCTCGACGCGACTGAGGAGGTGCCGACGGCAAGCGGCGGTTCTTTAGACGCTGTAGAAGTGCGTCGCCCCGAGAACCTGTTAAGCGTGCAAGGCACATATAGGCTCCCGAACAACCGAACTTCGATCACTGTGGAAGTTGAACATGTTTCAGGTCTCTTCGACCTCGATTTTCGTACCGCGTCATTCCTGCCTGGCGGCCAATTCGATGATGACTTTGATCGCACCGAACTTGACGACTACACTTTGGTTGATATTTCGGTGCGTCACGAAATAAATGACCAATGGACTCTAACTGGCTCCATCACCAATCTGACCGATGAAAACTATCAAGAAATAGCTGGCTTTGCCACGCAGGGACGGGCGTTTCATGTTGGGTTATCTGCGACTTTCTAAGGTGAAGAGACTGAGGTTGATCCTTTTGATCAGTCTGGCAATGAGGGCAGGTGCGACTTCAGCGGATGAGCCTGCCCGTGTCGTCTCCATGAACCTCTGCACGGATCAGCTGGCTATGATGCTCGCTGGTCCAGAGCAATTGCATTCGGTGTCCTACATTGCTCTTGATCCGCGGGCCTCTGCCATGGTGGAAGAGGCCCGCGCATTTGAGGTCAATCGCGGTTTGGCCGAAGAGATTTACCTGATGCAGCCCGATCTGGTCATCGCGGGTGCATTTTCGACGCGTGCCACTGTGGCCATGCTGCGGCGGCTGGATATTCCGGTTGTGGTGTTCGATCCGGCCTATTCGCTGGGCGACGTTCGCGAACGTATTACGCAGATGGGCGAGGTATTGAACCGTCAGGAGGCCGCGAAAGCGCTGATTAGCGAGTTCGACCAACGATTGGAACTTTTGCGCGAAGAGGTGAAAGAGAAACCACGCGCCGTTCTCTATTACGCCAATGGCTATACGTCCGGAGACCAATCGCTGGCGGGGCAAATCCTCTCTGCTGCGGGATTTGAGAACGCGGCTGACGAGGCCGGTTATTCTTCAGGCATGAAACTTCCACTCGAAGTACTGGCCGTGACGAACCCGGACATCGTGATCACTTCGCAGCCTTATCCCGGCGCGTCCCGCTCAGAGGACATACTCACGCACCCAGTCGTCCAAAGCTTGCGAAAGTCGCAAGGTAGCGCATCAATCACAGACCATAATTGGGTTTGCGGAACGCCACACGTTCTGCGAGCGATTGAAACTCTTTCAGAAGCGCGCATTTTGATGATCGAGCAAGAGCCATGATGCGTTTGTTCTTGCTGTTGTCCCTCGCGGTTTGCGCATTGTTTTTTGGTTCGCTGGTCGTCGGACCTGCAGGGCTTGGTTTTGGGGAAAGTATCTCTGCCCTGATTATAGGTGACGGCGGGCCTCTTACATTAGTTATGCGCGAAATTCGATTGCCTCGCGCCCTCCTTGCCGTGATAATCGGCGCAAGCCTTGGGTTGGCTGGAGCAGCGATGCAGGGTTATCTTCGAAATCCGCTGGCCGAACCTGGCTTGATCGGTGTGTCAGGCTCAGCCGCGTTCGGCGCGGTATTGGCAATTCATACAGGATTTGCTGGGGCCTTCGCGCTCGGCCTGCCTTTGGCCGCGTTGGCGGGCGCTCTGGCCGGGGTCATGCTGGTGATGGTTTTGGCCGGGCCGCGCGGAGGCTCGCTGACCCTTATCCTTGCAGGTATTGCGGTTTCCGCGCTTGCCGCGGCACTGACATCACTGGTGCTCAATCTCTCACCCAATCCATTTGCGGCCAATGAAATCGTGTTTTGGATGATGGGCTCGCTGGCGGATCGCTCAATGACCCATGTCTGGTTGGCCTTGCCCTTCATAACGCTAGGCATGATTGTCTTAAGCCGCCTGAGTCGTGACCTGGATGCGCTGACCTTGGGCGAGGACGCCGCACAAGCGATGGGAATCCGGCTCAATCGCCTGCGTCTGATGCTAGTCGCAGGCGTTACCTGTGTTGTTGGGGCAGGCACAGCCGTGGCTGGTGCAATTGGCTTTGTAGGACTTGTCGTGCCGCATATTTTGCGGCCTATGGTCGGCGCGCGTCCCTCGCGATTGCTATGGGCATCGGCGCTTGGTGGCGCGGCGATGGTGCTTCTGGCTGACATCGCTGTGCGGATCATATTGCCGGCGCGCGATCTGAAGCTCGGCGTACTGACCGCTCTCGTAGGCGCACCGCTCTTTCTGCATCTGATCCTCAAACTGAGGAGAGGGCGGTTATGAGCCTTCTTTCTGTCTCTAACCTCTCTGTCAAATTGCGCGACAGGCCTGTCCTTTGCGACGTATCTTTTGAGGTCAAGGCCGGGGAACTCATCGGCCTCATCGGCCCCAATGGCGCCGGTAAAACCACCCTGATGCGCGCAACCCTTGGCTTATTGCCTTCTACAGGCGCCAATTCTCTAACGGATATGCCCGAAGCTGAGCGTGCCAGACACGCCGCCTGGATGCCACAGGCCAGAGAGATCGCCTGGCCAGTGAGCGTCGAGACAGTCGTCATGCTCGGGCGTATACCGCATTTAGCATCAGGGAAGAAACCAAGCGAAACCGATCTGGAGCGGGTCAACGACGTGCTGGCTCAGATGGAGCTCACTGATATGCGCCACCGCGCGGCGACGCGGCTTTCGGGAGGCGAGCAGGCTCGTGTACTTATCGCTCGGGTGCTGGCGCAGGACACGCCGCTGGTGTTGGCCGATGAGCCTGTTGCAGGGCTTGACCCCGCGCATCAGATCGCTGCAATGCAAACCTTCGCAGGCCTCGCGCAGGAAGGTAAGTCCCTGATCGTGTCATTGCATGACCTGGGTCTCGCTGCGCGCCATTGCAGCCGCTTGATCCTGCTTAAACAAGGCAGGCTTGTCGCGGATGGCGCAGCGGAAACGGTTCTCACATCGGAGCGTCTGGCCGATGTGTTCGGTATTTCGGCTTGGTTTCAGAAAACAGACCAAGGTCCGGTATATCAGCCGCTTGAGGTGATCCGATGAGCCACATCACGCTGGACCACCCTTGGCTGGAATTTGATCTTGGCGTCGAAATGCAGGTGCTCAGCTGGGCCTTGAACCGCCCCGGATTTGTCCGTGCCCGTCGCATCCTTTGGCGAGAGGTGCGCAATGCCGATCTGCCGGTGGGGTTTGATGTCAATACCTGGCTGGCCGCTGAATTGGGTGCGCGCAACGATGAGGATGCCGTCGCGTTTCTAACATCACGCGATATCCGGCATGTCAGAGAGCACACCGCGAGGATTGGCAGCGCGCATGCCCATGCCGTGGCCACAGTCGGTTTTTCGAACGCCGAGCGCGTGGGGCACAGAGTAGATCGTTCAGTTCAAGACTGGGGTACGATCAATGTTGCTGTGCGATTAAACATAGGTCTGACACAAGCCGCTCTGCTTGAGGCGATGAGCATCGCAGTACAGGCGCGCACGGCAGCAGTGATGGATACCGTCTTAGAGATAAATACAGGAATCGCCACAGGCACCGGCACAGATTGTGTCGCGATTGCCAGTCC
>JBCDDS010000103.1:0-13375 GCA_039180185.1 Pseudomonadota bacterium
AACGCCAAGGTGGTTGTGACGCTGCGCGCATTCCCGAAAACGGATGTTCCTCAAAAAGCGTCAGAGGCCGTTGCGATGGCACCGAACGTGAAAACGGTGTTGGAAGTTGATCTAAATTCGTACCTCACACCACCAAAATCCTGGATTGTACCCTTGGTGCGGCCCAAAAACCCTGTTTCACACAATGCTGCCGTGAAGAGTTTCAACGCTGAAATTTCGCGCCAAAGCACGACGCTTTCTTTCGAGGAATCCTCTGAAGATCGTGTGGGCGCGTACTTCCACACCGGTGGCACAACAGGCATGCCCAAGGTGGCGCAACACCGCTTCTCTGGCATGGTTTATAACGGCTGGCTCGGTCACAGACTGCTGTTTACGGAACACGACTCTGTCATGTGTCCGCTGCCTTTGTTCCATGTATTTGCCTGCCACGTCATTCTGATGGCGATGTTGAAGTCGGGCGCGCATGTGGTGTTCCCAACGCCGGCGGGTTATCGCGGCGAGGGCGTGTTTGAAAACTTCTGGAAGCTCTGTGAACGTTGGAAAACCACATTCGTCATCACTGTGCCAACCGCTGTTGCCGCGTTGATGCAACGCAATGTTGATGCAGATGTTTCTACTGTTAAAAATGCCTTCTCAGGGTCGGCGCCGATGCCGATGGAGCTTTTCAAGCGTTTTGAATCGGCCACTGGCATGGCTGTGATAGAGGGCTACGGCCTCACCGAATGTACTTGCCTTGTGTCTTGCAACCCTCCCACCGGGGAGAAGAAGGTCGGATCTGTCGGCGTGCCTTTCCCGCATACGGACGTCAAAATTCTGAACGTTGACGGCAGCGAGTGCGAAGCTGACACGGTGGGTGAGATATGCGTCTCCAACCCGGGTGTTTATGCCGGCAATACGTATACTGAGGCCGAGAAAAACGCAGACCTCTACCATCATGAAAAGTATCTGCGTACGGGCGATCTTGGGCGGATTGACGAGGACGGTTACCTTTGGATCACGGGCCGTGCCAAAGACCTGATTATCCGCGGTGGACACAACATCGATCCGGCAGAGATAGAAGAAGCCCTGGTGAAGCACGACCAAGTGGCAATGGCAGGGGCCATCGGCCAGCCCGACGCGCATGCTGGCGAAATCCCATGCGTTTATGTTGAGCTTGTCGAAGGTGGTGAAGTCACCACCGAGGCGCTTATGGAGCATTGCAAAGAGCATGTGCATGAACGCGCAGCGCACCCGAAACACGTGGAAATTTTAACTGAGTTGCCAAAGACAGCTGTTGGCAAGGTATTCAAGCCAGATCTGCGCAAGCGGGCAATCACTCGGATTTACAACTCAGCCCTTGATAATGCCGGGATTTCCGCGGAGGTCACAATGGTCATCGATGACAAAAAACGCGGACTGATCGCGCAATTGTCCAAAACGGGTGACGTTGATGAGGCGGAGCTCAAAAAAGTGCTCGGCGAATTCACCAGACCTTGGGAATGGGCAGCTTAATCTCGCAAATCCAGTAACTGCGAGATGTCCTCGCGCACGGTGCGATAGTTGTTCACAGGGTGCGTTTTGTCCGCATATCCGAATGAGATAGCGCAGAGGATCAGTCGCTCTTCGCTCAAATCGAAATGGGAGCGAATGAATGGCGCGTAAGCTGCAACGGCGGCCTGAGCAATGGTGCCAATCCCTTGGGCCGTTGCGGCCAGCATGAATGCGTTCAAGAACCCTCCAGCATCTACTGCTCCGTAGGTGCCAAGTACACGCGGTGTGTGAAGTATGGCTACATGCGGTGCATCGAACAGCTCAAAATTACGCAGCGATTGCCGCGCTCTTGCATCGTAGTCTTTGCGGTCAATACCCACCGCATTGTAGAGCGCGTAGCCGCAGGTTCGGCGACGTTCGCCAAGCTCGTCAGGATAGCTTTCAGGCCATGCGAAATCAGGACCAGCTTCACCCGATTGAAATTCTTGGACTAAAGTAGATCGAAAGCGATCTGTTGCTTCGCCGCGCGTGATCAGAACCTGCCAAGGTTGGGTGTTGTTCCAGCTAGCCGTGTGGCGCGCGGTATCAAGGATATCCTCGATTAATTCCAGGGGCACTTGATCAGGCAAGAAGGCACGGCATGAAGACCGCGCTTGCATCAGGGACTTAAGAGTGGTTGCTGCCTCAGTCATGGCATTCCTTATTGGTTCATTGCGATGAAATAACCCACGGCCCCTGCGACAAGCGCCCCCAAGACCACAGCAATCGCGATCTTGATACCTGACCAGGGTCTCTCGCCCTGCACTTTACCGGTGCGACCGTTCACAACGAAGCGATACGTCTCACCACGGTACTTGTAGGCCGCAAGCCAAACCGGCAACAGCACATGTTTGAACGTGACATCGCGGATGTCGGTATCGATGCGATGAATACGTTGCCGGTCCCCACCGATGTCAAAGCGCACATCGCGCGCAATCGTTCGATCCATAAGCGCTCGCGCCTCGATAAATCCGTCTTCCAACTCGATCTGATACCCCTCGGCGCGAAAACCAGCCAAATACTCTGGCGTGTAAGGCCTCAGATCAGCCAAATCCCAAGGTTCCAATGCATCCGTGTAGCGTTTAGGTAGAGTTTTAGAGGCCAGCACCAACACATCGTCAAAAAACCGCGCCACACGACCTGAAACTGGGGTCCAACGTACTTTGGGTACGCTTACCCGCTCATTTTTTCCGTTTCGAATGACATGCTTATCTTCGTAGTAAACGATGCCCCGTTCGCCTGAATACCGCGACTTGGTGTCGGCGTCATACGTCCAGTATGGCACATAAATGCCCTGCATTTTACGACCCTTACGCGCATAGTCCTGCAGCCCATTGGGCGCGAACCATAAGGCACCCAACCAATCCGTCATCGCCTGACGCGCGTTCGGCTCGTCCACATAAAACGGTAGTAGCCCTCTCGGCTTTATGTGACGGTGCGTGCCGGTGCCCGTGACAACCGGGGTGGCGCAAAATGGGCATTCAGAGGCGTGCAACTCTTCATCAAATTCCACCTGAGCGCCGCAATTGGGACATTGCAACACGCGCGTTTCCTCAATTTCAGCGGCGTCTAGTTCACCACTTAAGGCTTCTTTGAAGTCCAGTTCGCGGATCGGGGCCGCCCAAGGACCCTTTTGCGCAATATCTTCTGTATTGCCACAATGATCACAGGTTAGTTGTTCTGAACCCGGCGCATAACGATAGTCTGCACCGCATTGGTCGCACGGGAACCGGTGTTCCTCTATCGCGCTCTTGCTCAGAGTGTCGTCCATGGCCACGTCCTTGCCTGCCTCAGCAAGAGTATGAAGCAGCACGACGGGATAGAAAAGTCGGGCGGGTGAAAATCCACGCCCACTTCAACAATGATGTCAGGGGAGCGTCAGACCAACGCCGCTTCGAGTTCGTCTTCCTCTGGAACAGGTTCAGCGTTTTCTTCTGTCACAGGCACATTCGGGATCAAATCAGAAAGCCCAGTTTCCTGATTTTCAGGCCCATCACTTAGTGTGAGTTGAACTGTGTCGTCTTCGACAAAGGCCAGGGCCATCGCGGACCCGCCACCAGAGCCAGGATCGACCACGTCAAGTTTTACGTTTTCGTCGCCTATGGTGACATCGGTTTCATAAGGCGCATCAAGATCGCCACCTTCAAACACCACCCGGAACGTTCCAGACGGCAGGGCCAGAGAATAGCCGCCCGCGTCCCATGTCGCTGTCGTGTAGATCTCATCGCCACGATAGGCCGTAATGCGCACATCGCCCTGCCCTTCGCCGAGATCGTAGAAGTCATCACCGTCCTCGTCTTCAATCACAACACCCGTCAGATAGGTGTTGCCGCGATCACCGAACATCTCTGTGACAAAGGTTGAACCGTTCAGGCCGCGATAACTGCCGTAATCATAGCCAACGCCGATTTCTGTCCAAAAATCGCGTAGCAGGTTCACCTGGTGCCCATCAGATTCCCAAAGGTTTTCGTGATGCGCCTCGGCGCGAGACTGTTGATCAAAACCCGTGAAGCTCGATCCGATCCAGCCAATATTTTCACCGGTGAAACGGCTTCCATGGCCCTCTTCTATCGCGCGGTCCGCCGGGCTTTGGCCGTCTGGGTTGGTATGATCAAAGAAGTCACGGTTATCCATATCCTGCGAGTGCTCGCGAGACGCTTCGCTTAACGCTCTGGTCACAGCAAGCGCTTGTTTTGGTGCGGATGTGGCCCCCGGTGCAATACCTTCGCTCAGGCGTGCGACCTCATCATTGGGGTCCAAGCGCGCGCGATTGACGAGTTCTACAATCAACTGTTCTTCATCCGTCAGACCAGACCAACCGATATTATAGGCGGAATCCGGAATGCCATCCGGTGTTGAAGTACCGCCCCCAGTTGCGGGTGGAGTCGGATCGGGCGCACCGCCACCGGCTGGTGGATCAGCAGGTGGGTCGGATGCCACCGGGGTGTCCGGTTCATCATCCGGGTCATCTTCTGGCGCCGCTGGCGGTGGAGCAGTGGCCGCACTTGGAGCAGCGGGAGACGATGGAGTAGCAGGAGCAGCAGGTGTGCTTCCACTCGAGGATGATCCGCCGCCGCCCATTCCGGCCATCGCACCGACAGAACCCAAAGCAGCCAAGATTAAAGCAAAAATACCCATGGGTAACACGCAGCCTCTTCTCTGCGTCGAAACCAGCCGCCCGATGACCTTCTGTCTTGGACGTTGCCAGTTCGAACAACGCCCCCACACACGTTGATGCTACCGAGATACGCCGAGGTCGTTCAACCTAGCAGCAGACGCATCAGCGGCAACTCGCCAGCAGAACGTTGAAACACCTGATATTTGGCGGGTTTGCGGCGCAAATGTGGCCAAATCCTGGCAGAAAGTGATTTCAACTACCCGGCGGTGGAGGTGGCAGAACTGTGAAAAGCTGAGCCAACTCATCAATCTCGTCGGCGGTTTTCCAGCCATCCTGCCCCGCCGTCCAAACATGAGTATCGCGAGTGAGTTTTCCTTCGGCCGCCATGCGCCCCAAAGCCGCCTTGGAATACGGCCCATGCGTCTTGCCTTTCTCAGCAATGTGCCAGACGTGTTCTACTGGGGGAGGCGGCGGTGGCGGTGCCGCGGCGACTACGGGTCTGTGCCCCCAAGGACCGCTCTGTGATGCCATTTGATTGGCCATTGCCATGCCCATACCCATGCCAAGACCGGCACCCATACCACCATCACCATGTGGGTTATTGGCAGCAGCAGTCATTGCTTCCGCCGCAGAGTACTGCGTGAACTTTCCAAGATCTCCAGCAACACCCATCGAGGTTCGTTTATCGAGTGCATCCTCAACAGCTGGTGGTAAGGATATATTTTCGATGTAGAACTCAGGAATTGTCAGTCCGTACTCGGCAACAATGCTCGAAATCTCCGCGGCGACCAACTTGCCTAAATCAGCCGTGTTGGCTGCCATGTCCAAAACCGGGATGCCGCAACCAGCGATAATCCGTGAAAACGCCTGCACAATGATGTTGCGGATCTGATAGCTGATCTCATCCATAGTAAACTCACCGTCTGTTCCCACGATTTCACGCAGAAATTTGGCTGAATCCACAACTTTTACTGAATATGTGCCGAAGGCACGTAAACGTGTCGGGCCAAACTCTGGATCGCGCAACATGATCGGGTTCTTCGTGCCCCATTTCAAATCATTAAAGCGGGTCGTGTTTACGAAATAGACTTCAGATTTAAATGGCGAGCGAAAGCCATGATCCCAATGCTGCAACGTGGTGAGGATCGGCATGTTGTTGGTCTCCAACATATAGAGACCCGGCGTAAAGACATCTGCCAACTGCCCTTCATGCACAAACACTGCCGACTGGCCTTCTCGCACGGTCAACTTGGCACCATACTTGATCTCGTGACCCTCGCGTTCAAATCGCCAGACCATGGTGTCGCGACTGTCATCCACCCAATGAATGACGTCGATGAATTCACCAGTTAGAAAATCGAGTATGCTCATGATGCAAACCTCCTGTTCGCGGTCTTAGCTTGAACCGGATGTTTCAGCGAAGATACGGCGCAGGATTGGCCGTGCCTCTTCGAGGCTCATTCCGGGTTTCAATAAAGGATTGTATAGCGTGCGAAGCAAAACTTCGTCATGGCTTGTGAGAAGTGCAAATTCATCATCATCGTTGAATATAGATGGCCGCGCGCGGGAGCTGTCATTGGCGAGACCAAGCCCTTGCGCGATTTCTTCGTGAATACATGCGAGGCGCTGTAAATTGCGGTTCTCGGAACGGATATAGGCGACTGCGACGTCAAGCTCATGCTCATTGCGCGTTCCGGCCCCGATCACAAAACACTGTATAGAGCGAGGTAGATTGGAAAAGAAAACCAGATTAGTTTCCGCCAACCACGGCATAAGCTCAAGTGCACGCGTCTGCGCTTCTGTCGCGTCATCATTGCTCATGATCATAATCGTGAAGTTGGGATTGATTTGGGTCACAATCATAGGATGACCGGTCACACGGGACAAACGCGCAACATAGTTTCTTATGTTTTTTCTGTCCTGTACCTGCATCTCTTTTGGCACATTTGGTCCGAACTCAACAGACAGCCGTATAGGCTTTACCCAACGGCTGAGGCGTCCTGGCAAACCATCAGACGGTGCCAACCCTCCGTTTCGTTGGTATTCTTCAAAAAACGCAAGTCTCTCAAAATTTCGCAGCAGATCGGTATCGGTATAGGGCGTATCCACTCCCCCGCCATCCACCCGCAAAAGACCTTGTGCCAAAAGGTCATTTTCAAGTCGCGCGTAATAACGGGTCAGAGCTTTGCTGGCTTCCGAAGGCTCCGTAGGTGCTGAAGCAGCGACAGGCCCGGGTTTAGACTCATCACCAGCATCCGGGAAGCCGTCTTCGCATCCGGCAAGTACAAGCAAGCCGAGCAAGGCCAAGGATGCCAATAAAAGCTTCTTAAATCCCGCCAAACTGCTCGGCCCTCAAGATCAGTTGCCCGGAACCGCGGTGCCGGCATTATCGCCAACGCCATCCTTGCGCGCTTTGGCAGCCGCAAGCGTATCGCGCAGGTCTTTCTCCATCTTTTGGAGTTCTTCCTCCGCCGCTGCTCTACGCGCTTTGCCTTCATCAGCAATCGCGAGGCTTTCTTCAATGGTGCCAATCAGATCAGCATTGGCCTGTTTGACGGCTTCGATGTCAAACACCCCACGTTCCATCTCCTCCCGGATCATCTTATTGGCGTCACGCAGATTTTCCGCGTTCGATGTCAAAAGTTCGTTGGTCAGGTCATTAGCGTCACGAACCGCTGCGGCGGCTTCGGCCGAACGTTGAATCGTGACCGCTTGCGCTAGCTGCGTCTCCCAAAGCGGCACTGTGTTGACCAGCGTCGAGTTGATCTTGGTGACCAACGATTTGTCATTTTCCTGCACCAGACGGATTGACGGCAGCGATTGCATGGTCACTTGGCGCGTTAATTTTAGATCATGCACCCGACGCTCCAGATCGTCCCGTGCCGCGCGTAGATCACGCAATTCTTGGGCTTTAATGACCTGCTGATCCTCTGGTGCCGCCTCAACTTCTTTTTCTTTGGCGGGGATTTCGGTTTTGTCCAGCTGCTCCAGCTTTTCCGTACCTGCGGCGATGTAAAGTGCTAGCTCATCATAAAATGACAGCGTTTTCTCATATAGAACGTCGAGCGACTTGATATCTTTCATCAATGTATGCTCGTGATGTAGCAGATCGTCAGTGATTTTATCGATCTGGCCCTGAACTGTCTCAAACCTCGCCGTGAACTTGACAAACGGTGCTGCACGTCCCAAAAGCCTTTCCCACCATGTGCGTTCGCGTCTGACATCCAGTTCCGATACGGAAAATCCCCGGATCGTCGTTACGATGTCGCGCAAAGAACCACCCGCCGGACCGACATCCTTGTTGCGCACACCTTGCAGCATCGATTGAGATATCTCTTGCAATTCAGCTTGCGCGGATGAGCCAAAAGTCACGATGGAGTTTGTGTCCGTCATGTCGATCTCATCCATCCGCTTGCGAATTTCAGCCTCTTCAGCCGGCTCAGCTTTGGCCAAGGGTACTATTGCATTCGCTTCCTTAGGCTCAGGTAAAATAACCTGATTTAGCTCCTCAACCTGGGCCAACGCGGCCTCTGCTTTGCTGCGAACATCTTCGGACATAACGGGTCCCTCTCTTTTATTCCGTGTCTTTCAATTGGATGCCTTCCCGGGCAAGTCTGTCACGCAGAACGCCGATCTCTATCTCCAGATCGCTCGTGTTGTCCTGCAACAGCTTTCGGGTTTTGGCGGCAAAATTATCTTCCAGATCAACCAGAAGGTCTGTGTAGTCGGCAAGCGCCTGTTGGTCTTGAGCGCGGGGATAAATGTCGGCAAATTTCGATGTCGCATCTCGCGCTCCACGAAGATAGACGCTTAGATACTTTCTAGCAGCCGTCAGGTCACGCGGATCATCCTCTACTGTGCGCAGCATGTCACGCACGCTGAGCTGAAACCGCTCAAGTTGACCCTCGGCTTTGCGACTGCCAGCGCGTTTGATCGCATCCGACATAGATGACAGATAGACCTCCGCCTGATCAACCATCTTCGCGACGCGGTCTGTTTGAAGCTTGTCCACGCCGTCCATGCCCTTGTCGCGCATCGGATCTGTCCCGAACGCGATTGAATGCAAAGCAAAGCCGAGCCCGGCGTAAATCGCCGGGGCAATGACCCCACCTTCTGCCGCAAACGAAGCCAATGCCAGACCTGCACCGGTTAGAACCGAACCAAAGAGTTTGCGCGGAAAGCCAGGGGCACGCGCAACCTTACGTGCATCAAATGCCTCTTGGGCAACAATACCCTCACGCGTCATCCAAGCCGAGAGAAGTAACAGACCAAGGGCAGTAAGGTTGAGCGCCAACCCAACAGGACCGGAGGTAAAAGCCGCCCAAACAAGCGGCAAAGGCGCTAAAAACAGCAAATTTACACGCCCACCTGCTTTCGTACGTTGCGCATTGTGATAGCTACCTCGTGACGAAGGTTTTTGATCTGCGCCAACACGTGGGCTACCCTCAGGGCTATATTTTCCGCCATAACGCTGCGCCACTAAACACCTCCAGCAATGGAGACGAAAAGGATCAGCAATAGCAGCAGAAAGAATGCAAGTTTCTGCAAACCTGTTTGTGACATCTCACCTGGAAGTCCCGATTTCGTTATCGCAAACCTAGGCGATCACCGCGCCGCATACTAGGGGGAAGATTTCCCTCACGCCCGCATCAACGCCGCTTTGTAAGTGTTAGTGTTTTATACCCGGGAACTTATGCGACGCTCCGCGTTGAGCTTTCTGGTGTAGCCAGATTGGATAATCTCCACGGCGACCAATACGAGAACCGAGAAGTAGAAAGTCGTCTTGGACATTGGAATGATTTCATAGCCAAAAACTTTCAACGCTAGGCTTTCATCATGCATCGCGTGCGCAGCCGCCTGCCCGGATTCTCCGAGCAAAACCACACCAACAATCAACAATATAAAGAGGCCCAACACCTCATACATGCGGTTTTTCTCCAGAAAACGCGTGACCCCATCGGCCAGCAGCACCATGGCTAGGCCAGACAGCAAGATCGCTGTGGCGAGGATCGGGAAAACATCGGTTATGGCCAAGGCCGAGAGCACGGAGTCGAAAGAAAAGATCAGGTTCATCAGAACGATAAGCATGACAACCTTAACCGCTGACTTGCCCGTTTTGCCCTCAACATCGGTATCAAGATGCTCGATAGAAAGCATATGACCGATCTCTTTCACTGCGGTGTAAATGATAAAAATGCCACCCAAAATGAAGACACAGGTGGCGAAGTTCACGCCGCCTTCAAGAACGCCGACCCAATCAAAGATATAGAACGGCTCGGCCATGGCGTCGATCAACTGGATCATGGTGAAGAGCAGCACCACGCGTAGTGCGACCGCGATCATGATACCCCAAAACCGCACCGCCTTTTGTTGCGCTACAGGCGCCCGCTGGGACTCGATGGAGATATAGAGCAAATTGTCAAACCCGAGCACCGCCTGCAGAAAGCAAAGCATGATCAGATTGCCCAGATTTTCAAAGGTTAAAAGTTCTGCCATAAAACCGTCCCTCATACATCGTGTTATTTGCCGGGTTGCTTATCTCACCGGCTGTGAAAACGAAAGCGATGTGATGTCGACCCCTGCGACAGGCCGCGGAACAGTTTTTCAAATACCACAGCCGAATTCGTGTTACGGATTGAAAAGTGACTGATCGCAGCCAGGAAGGGGACCCCAGATGAGCGACGACTTCAACATGTCCATGCGCAAGTTTCTCAAACAGGTGGGCATCACCTCTCAGAAAGCCATTGAGGACGGTCTGCGCGCGGCAGGCGATACATCAGGGAAAAGCTATGAAGCCAAGGTGGTGCTAACTATTGAGGGTCTCGATGTAGAACACGTGGTAACCGGAACAATTAAAGCCAGCTAAACCAAATCTAAGCAAAGCGACGGAAATTCAGGCCTGCCGCGTAGAAGTCTGCAATTGGGCATTGCCCCGCAGATTTGAGACCAGGTTATGCGCTTTGATCAGTATCGTGCCGCGATCCGCTTTGGCTGCGGATTATCCCCCGTTATCGCACCCGCGGTCAGCGCGTCAGACATGCTCTCTTCGCTGCGCGGTGATGATCTCTTGGCACGACGCTTTCCAATTCCCGGCTTCGACATCGTTCTTTCGGCTATGGTCGAAATGCAAGCAGCGCGAAAAAAGTCACGGCGCAGCAATAGCGAAGCCGAGCAGCGCAACTTCACAGAGATGCGGCGTGCAAGGAACCGAGAACTGCGGCTTGAATCGGCAGGATGGTTTCGCAACACGCTGATGCGGCGCATTTCCACCCAAGACGGTTTTCGGGAACGGTTGGCGTTTTTCTGGGCCGACCATTTTACCGCGCGGGGCACCGGTGGCGTCACCGGTGTAGGCTACATGCCCTATGTCGAAGAGGCGATCCGCCCGCATGTCTCTGGTCGTTTCGCGGATATACTCAAGGCAGTCGTCACGCATCCTTTTATGATCGATTATCTCGATCAGACGCGCTCTGCCGGGCCAAACAGTCGCATCGCCAAGCGCAATGCTCGTTTTTCAGGGCTGAACGAAAATCTGGCGCGAGAAGTACTTGAGTTGCACACGCTGGGCGTTGATGGACCCTACACGCAGGACGATGTGCGCCAGCTCGCCGAGCTTTTTACCGGATTGAGCATCAGCCCCGAAAAAGGATTCATGTTTCGCAGGCGCTTTGCAGAACCAGGAGCCGAGACCGTTCTGGGCAAGAGATATGGCGGTGATCCGGCGCGATTATCCCACGTCTTTAACGCGTTGGAGGATTTGGCGACGCATCCCGCCACTGCAAAACACATCGCGCGCAAACTCGCTGTTCATTTTGTCTCCGACGCACCAGAAACAGCGCTCATTGAAGCCCTAGAAATGCGGTTTAAGCAAACAAGCGGTGATCTTTTAGCAGTGTATGAAGTGTTGTTGGAGCACCCGGATAGCTGGTCCTCAGCCCAAGGAAATGTAAAGCAACCAATTGATTTCATTGCTTCATCCTTGCGCGCGCTTGCGCCTACGCCGGATCAGCTGCCTACAAATCCACGCGCCATCTATCGCGATCTTGTATTGCCAATGAGTTTGATGGGTCAGCCCTGGGGAGCACCTTTAGGTCCCGATGGCTGGCCAGAGGCTGATGGTGCTTGGATCACACCGCAACGCATGGCTGCGCGGCTGCAATGGGGTATGGCAATGCCTTATCAGCTGCGATCGTTTCTGCCGGATCCGAGGCGCTTTGCGCGCGATGCTCTGGGACCAGATCTCCCAAAACCTGTGGAATTCGCGGCCAAAGCTGCAGAAACGCGATCCGAGGCAGTCGGTGTTGTGCTGTGTTCCCCCGCGTTTCAGCGCATGTAGAAAGGAAACTTCCGTAATGACCAAGTTTCAATCTATCTCGCGTCGCAAGTTTATGAGCCAAAGCCTGGCACTCGGTTGTTCACTTGCCGCAAGCCCTTTGGTGACACCGGTCGCACTTGCCAGCGCGCCCTCGGAAAACCGCTTGGTGGTGATCATTTTGCGCGGTGGCATGGATGGGCTGGATGTGGTGCGTCCTGTCGGCTCGGCGGAATTTGCCGAGCTACGGCCAAATATGGCAGGTGACGGTCTCGACCTTGATGGTTTTTTTGCACTTCACCCAAGCTTACAAGATCTAATGCCGCTTTGGGAAAGAGGCGAGCTCAACTTTGCGCATGCGGTCTCAACCCCTTACCGCGACAAACGTAGCCATTTCGACGGACAGGATATTCTTGAAGCCGGCACCGGGGTCGATGCGCTTGGTCGTATTCGCGACGGATGGCTGAACCGGCTGCTGCAATCTATGCCTGGGATGCATGCACAAGCCGCCTATGCAGTTGGGCGCAGCGATATGCTCTTGCTCAAGGGCGCCGCAGCGGTTGCAAACTGGTCGCCCGATGCAGCCCTCAATCTCAGCCCACAAGCGCACCGGCTTCTGGAGCTGGTCATGCATGAGGATCCGCTTTTTCGCGACGCGATGTTGGAAGCCACGGAGCTGTCGCTGGACGAAGCAAGTTCACGAAACTCCGCGCCCGTGATGGACGAAGACGACATGATGCAAGCCATGCGAGCAAATAACCGTAGGCAGCGGAACGGCGCCAGTGCGGAAAACATTGCCAGGTTTGCGGCTGGAAAACTTCGCGATGAGGCCCGTATTGCCGCATTCTCCCTCAATGGCTTTGACACTCATGATCGGCAGGCGCAGGCGCTTCCCAACGCACTGGACCGACTACAAAGCGCTATTTTGATGTTGCAATCCGAACTTGGGCCGATTTGGGGAAAAACTGCTATTTTGGCGATGACAGAATTTGGTCGGACCGCTCGATACAACGGCACAGGTGGGACGGATCACGGCACAGCTGGAGTGATGCTGATGGCCGGTGGGGCCTTACGCGGCGGGCGAGTTTTGGGCGATTGGCCAGGACTTTCGGAGGCTGACCTTTATCAACGGCGGGATTTGATGCCAACGCGCGACGTGCGAGCCTACGCCGGTTGGGCGATGCGCGATCTTTTTGGGACAGACGCCAATTTCATCGAACGCATACTGTTTCCAGGTGTGGATTTGGGCACTGATCCTAAACTGTTGTTATAGGCGAACGTCAATGGCTGCAAAATGCGGACATAGTCGCCTTTTGGCATTCGCTACCATCTTCAGCTAAGAAATGAAGATGGCCTACTCCAAAGAACAGTTCGAGCAGCTCGCGAATCCCAAGGGGGATGCTGGCGTAGGTATTCTCAAGCGCTTGAACTGCGTA
>JBCDDS010000104.1:0-13216 GCA_039180185.1 Pseudomonadota bacterium
GAGGGGTTTGTGCGTCAGATCATCGGTTGGCGCGAATTCATGCGCGCAACATACGAAGATCTTGGCGTTAGGATGCGCACGACCAACCATTGGAAACATCGTCGAAGAATGCCCGAGAGCTTTTATAACGGCACCACCGGTATCGATCCTTTCGATGACGTGATCCGGCGCCTGTTGGAGACCGGATATTGCCATCACATCGAGCGTTTGATGGTGCTGGGTGGGTTCATGTTCTTATGCGAAATTGACCCCGATGACGTCTATCGCTGGTTTATGGAAATGTTCATCGATAGCTATGACTGGGTGATGGTGCCCAATGTCTATGCGATGAGCCAGAATGCTGATGGTGGTCTGATAACAACCAAGCCCTATTTTTCGGGTTCAAACTATGTCTGTAAGATGAGCCATTGGCAAAAAGGGCCATGGGCGGAAACTTGGGACGGGCTGTATTGGCGGTTTATCGAGAAACATCGCGAGAGTCTCGCCAGAAACCCACGATGGGCGATGATGTGTCGAACGGCAGAGCGCATGGCACCAGAAAAGATGCAGGCGCATCTGGATAATGCTGAGGCGTTTTTGGCGAAACTTGACGTGTGAGCGGCACAGTCAAAAGCGCAGCGTTAAAGGCTATGCTTGCCAATTCTGCGACTGAAATAACCTATCGCCAAATGTAGAAGCACGGTAAAGACGCCTAAAGTCAACATTGCGGCAAACATCAGGTCGGTCTTTGCACGCCCATTGGCCAAGAGCATCAAGTAGCCCAATCCGCGTGCGGCGCCGACCCACTCACCGATTACCGCGCCGATCGGCGCGTATACAGCCGCCAGACGTAGACCCGAGGCCAAAGATGGTAACGCAGCAGGGACGCGGATGTGCCAGAGCACGCGTGCCGGGCTGGCCTGCATCGTACGCGCAAGGTCGAGATAACCTCCGGGCGTGCGGAGAAGGCCATCAAGGAAAGACGAAGTAACGGGAAAATAGATGATCAGCACGGCCATCGCGATTTTCGACCAAAGCCCAAAGCCCAACCAGAGGGTGAGAATTGGTGCGAGTGCAAATACTGGCAAGGCTTGAGTGAACACAAGCACGGGCTGTACCAGTACCCGTGAGAAACGCGAGGCGGCGAGCTGAATCGCGGTGGCAATACCAAGTACTGTGCCGATAGCAAGCCCAATCAGGACTTCGGCAGCGGTGATCAGCGTATGCTCCCAGATAACGCCTCGATTTTCCCACCAGGTTTGCGCCACAAGTCCTGGCCCCGGAAGAATAAATCGCGGCAGCCCTGTCAGACTCACTACCGATTGCCACAAGACCAGCCCAAAGCAGATGGCCGCTATCGGAGGCAAAGTCTTCATGCCGCTGGCGCCCGAAGTTCACGCATAAGCGCGGCCTGGCATTGAAGTGTTTCAAGAACGTCGTGCGCCCTTGGTATCTCTGTCGCCGGCGGTTCAAAAAGCTCAATGCCCTTCGGCGCAAGTATGGCAATCGAGTGGCCCAGCCGTGCGGCTTCAGCCGGATCATGTGTGACCATCAAAACGGTCCGACCCATAAGCAATTCCACAGCTAACTCATGCATTTCTGAACGCGTCTTGGCATCCAAGGCTGAGAATGGCTCATCGAGCAGAATGACCGGCTTGTCCTCCATGAGAGTGCGTGCCAAAGCAACCCTTTGCCGTTGTCCGCCAGAAAGTTGATCTTTGCGTTTCACTGAATGTTCCGACAGCCCTGTGCGCTCCAAAAGACGTTTGACGCGCGCCGCATCCGGCGTCTCACCGCGTAGGCGTGCGCCAAGCGCAACATTTTCTGCAACCGTGGCCCATGGTAGCAGCAGATCGTCCTGCGCCATATAGGCCACGCGAGATTGCACCGCCTTCCCATCGCTGGCGTTGATGGAACCCTCAAAGAAGGCGCCTGTATCTAGTCCAGCAATCAACCGGAGGATGGTCGACTTTCCAACACCAGATCCACCAAGGAGGCACGTCCAAGCTCCACCTGTAATTTCCAATCGCAAAGACGCAAAAAGTGGCACCCCGTTGATGGCGGCTTTGCCTTCAACGTTGATGCCCGGCGCGTCCATCAGGGGGTCAGACCCATCTGCCAAAAGCCCACTTCAAGTTCGGTTGCGGTGCGGAACGTCGCACAGAGCTGTGGCCAGCGCGGCGAATTGGCATAATCTGTACCAATGCGCCGCACCAACGCTTGCTCAAGCATGTCCGCCACGGTAACGCAAACGCCTTGATAATCCTCACCGGCATAGGTGCCGATCCAATCGGCATAGGCCTCGCTTGATTTCTCTGCCCCAAGCCGCGCGCCGATCTCGCCATAGCCCATCACGCAAGGCGCCAGTGCGACCAATAGATCGAGCAGATCGCCACTATACCCGGCCTCCAGCACAAACCGCGTATAGGCGAGGTTTTCGGCCCGTTCAGGTGTCGCAAATAGCTCGTCTTTCGAAATCCCCGCCGCCTCGCAAATGCCGATGTGAAGCTGCATTTCCTCCGCAACCAGCGCATTCACTGTGCCGACAGCCACCAACATCTCAGAATGCGTCTGTGATTTCACCACCGCTAGTGCCCAGGCTCGTGAAAAGTGGATCAGGAATACATAGTCTTGTCGCAAGTAATGCAGAAACGCTTCACGTGGCAGAGATCCATCGCGCAACCCCTCCACAAAGGCGTGCCGCGTGTACTCTTGCCACGGACCGACACAAGCATCGCGCAGGAGGCGAAACGCCTTACCGTAGTCTGGGACGTTCATTGCGCGGTCACATCAATGGTGATCGCGTCGACGGGGTTGATGCTCTCGATCATGCCACTGTCTTTGAGAAACGCCTCAAACCGCTCATAGCGACCCGCATCAAAACCCGCCGGGCGCAAAGCAAAACGCGGCAGCGTATCAACCCAAGCCTTGGCATTTAGCTCATCCTGCAATTCCACTGAAGTGCCAGAGAAAATCTCCCAGCTCTTTTCAGGGTTATTGACGATGAATTGGGTCGCGAGCTCAGTGGCCTCCAGGAACCGCGCGATCATATCGGCATCCATTGTTTCCGGGTTGGCCACATAAATGAGTTCATCATAGGACGGCACGCCTTCTTCCTCGACATAGAAACAACGACCTTCAACACCCTCGATTTCCATTTGGTTGAGTTCAAAATTCCGATAAGCGCCAATCACTGCATCAACCTGATTTGACATCAGTGACGGTGACAAAGAGAAGTTCACGTTGATTAGTTCGATATCATCAACCGAGACGCCGTATTTACCCAAGATCGCGCCAAGCAATGCCTCTTCAACACCAGCAACAGAGAAACCAATCTTCTTACCCTTTAAATCACCGGGTGACTCGATGGGCCCGTCCTTCAGCACGAGAAGACAGTTCAGAGGTGTGGCGACCAGGGTGCCAACGCGTTTAAGCGGCAGACCCTCGTGGATTTGCAGGTGCAGCTGCGGCTGATAGGACACGGCCAGTTCGGCCTGCCCGGCGGCGACAAGACGCGGCGGGGCGGAGGGATCGGCCGGCGGGACAATTTCCACTTCAAGACCCTGATCTGCGAAGTAACCATTTTCTTGCGCCACGATGATGGGCCCATGATCTGGGTTGATGAACCAGTCGAGCAAAACGGTCATCTTATCGGCTGCAAACACAGGCATGGCCGTAAAAACCATAATAAAAGCAAGGGTATATTTCATACTTTGGAAGTCCTCTTTCAATTCGTTGAGGCGGCGACGAGGACGATCTCGCCGGGCCAATACGGTTGTAGTTTTTCGCCCAACTGCCAAGCACGCAGGCCAGAGGCACAACAGAGTGCGAGGCGTTGGTTTGAAGTCATCGGGAGCTGCGCGGACACGTCAGCTGGCAAGATACGGTGTGCTGCAGGATGGGCAGGATCTGGCGCCTCTGTCACGCTGCGCAGGTCGATTATCAGATCACTGTCTGACAGCGCTTCAGCGGTGGTGAACCGCAAAGGCTTCTCAGGTTCGGGGGCTTTTTCGAAGCGAAAGGTTGTACTGCGAAGCGTGCGACCATCGAGTTGCAACATTTGACCGAGTGGTGAGGGTTCCAATCCTAGCAACAAAGTCAGTGTCATGTGCGCCTGAGCTGCACCGATCATGGCAACGACGGAGCCCAGCACACCGGCTGTTGCACAGGTCTTGCCACGCTCCGGTGCCTCAGGAAACACCGCGCGCAACGATGGAGCACCACCGCAAAAACCACCGACATAGCCCGAAAGCTCCAGCACCGAGGCGCTGATCAGTGGCTTGCGGTGTGCAAAGCAAGTGTCCGAAAGAATGAAACTCGCCGCGTAGCTGTCAGCGCAATCGAGTACGACGTCAGCTTTTGACACAAGCGCATCCGCATTCGCCGGTGTCAGGGTCTGACAACTTGCTTCCAAAGCAATCTCACTGTTGAGTGACCTACAACGCTTCGCCGCAACCTCAGCCTTCGCCGAACCGTAATCGGCCTCTGAAAAAAACGTCTGACGATGTAGATTGCTGCGTTCGATCGTGTCTGAATCCACTATGTGTATATGCCCTGCCCCTGCGCCTGCGAGCACCGGCAAAACTGACGCGGCAAGCCCGCCGGCGCCAATAACGAGCACTCGTGCGGCAGCTAATTTATTCTGTCCCACTTCGCCTATCTGAGGCAGAATGGTCTGACGCGCATAACGGCTCATCGCGTCACCTCCAGCCACGCGCGCACCCGCGCCTCTGGATCGGGGTTTAGTGTGATGTCCGTAACGACAGAGACAACATCGGCCCCGGCCTCGAACACGCCCGGCGCGCGTTCCACGCTCATGCCTCCAATGCCCACCAGAGGGACATCGCCGACCCGCGCCTTCCACTCGGTCACGCGCGGCAAACCCTGCTCGTGCCATTTCATCTTTTTCAGAATTGTTGGATAGACCGGCCCGAGCGCGACATAATCCGGATCAAGCGCCAGAGCGCGCTCCAGCTCTTGATCATCATGGGTCGATACACCGAGCTTTATACCCGCTTTGCGAATGGCAGGAATATCAGCTGTATCCAGATCTTCCTGACCCAAATGCACCCAATCACACCGGGCATCAATAGCTGCCTGCCAATAGTCGTTCACCACCAGAACTGCGCCATGGAGCTTGCACAATTCGTAAGCCTCCACCACCTCTGAGCGCACCACCTCTTCAGGCTCGTCCTTCACACGCAGTTGCACAAGCTTCAAACCAAAGGGCAACATCCGGCGCAACCAATCGCAGCTGTCAAATATCGGATAAAAACGGTCCAGGCTCATGACAAAAATGCCTTGCCGATCACCGGCGTCGACGCTTCTGCCATGTCGCGGGCCTCAATCGGGTCGGCCTCATAGGCCAGCTTTCCGGCTTCTATGGCTCCCATCATTGCCCGCGCCATCGCCACCGGGTCACCAGCCCGCGCCACCGCCGTGTTGAGCAGTACCGCGTCATAGCCAAGTTCCATCGCGCGCGCCGCATGACTTGGCAAGCCAATGCCCGCGTCGATGACAAGCGGCACATCCGGAAATTCCGCGCGCATCGCACGCAACGCGTATTCGTTGTTCATGCCGCGGCCAGAACCAATCGGCGCGCCCCAGGGCATCAAAACCTCGCAGCCAACAGAAAGAAGGCGCTCAGCCACGCCAAGATCCTCGGTGGTATAGGGGAAGACTTCGAAGCCATCATTGGTGAGAACCTTGGCCGCCTCTACCAGATGAAACACATCAGGTTGCAGCGTATCGGTGTTGCCAATCACCTCCAGTTTGATCCAATTCGTATCAAACACTTCGCGCGCCATATGCGCCGTGGTAACCGCCTCCTTCACCGTATGGCAGCCAGCGGTGTTCGGCAGAACATGCACGCCCAAATCGGTGATCATCGACCAAAAGCTTTGCCCGGCCTTGTCAGCCCCTTCCCGCCTTAAGGAGACTGTTGCCACCGCAGCACCGCTTTGCCGAAACGCCTGTTCCAGGATGGTCGGGCTGGGATACTGCGCCGTGCCCAACATCAGGGAGTTGGCGAGAGTAACACCATAGAAGCTCTTCATCGTTTACCCTCCCTGCATCGGCGCGAGCACTTCGACCCGGTCGCCGTCTTTGAGAGACTGTTCATCGCGCAAGGCGGCTGGCACGAACTCTTCGTTCACAGCGGTGGCTACACGGCCTGAAAAGCCTTCCTGGACCAGTAGCGCGGTCAGCGTCTCTGCCTGCGTGTCGCACAGCACTCCGTTAAGCATAATCTGCATCGACTAGCTCCGAATGTTTGTTCTCCAACGCCAGATCGGCCACGCCCTGTGCCAACGCAGGCGCCAGCAGATAGCCGTGCCGGTAAAGCCCGTTGGCATAGATCGTGCCTTCCATGCGTCGGATACGCGGCAGGTTGTCAGGGAAGGCCGGGCGCAGATCGACGCCGATCTCTAGCACCTCAGCTTCACCAAAGGCCGGGTTGAGCGCATACGCCGCACTCAAAAGCTCCAGCATCGAGCGCGCTGTTATGCGTCCGCGATCCTCGCTTTCGATCATCGTGGCACCGAGCATGTAGACGCCTTCGCCTCTCGGCACGATGTAGAGCGGGATGCGAGGATGCAGCAGGCGAACAGGGCGTGTGATCGCCACATCCGGGCAGCGAATAAGCAGCATCTCGCCCTTGACCCCGCGCAGATCGGTTAGCGTATCGCGCGCCGCAAAGCCCCGACAGTCAATAGCATTGGGCAGATCATCAGGCGCAGCTTCAGCATGAAATTCAACGCCCTGCCCTTCGATGTTGCTGCAAAGGTCATGCAGAGCATCACGAGGATCCAGGTGCGATTCCTGCTCGAAGTAAAGGCCGCCCGCATAGCCATCCAGATCGGCCTCCATCCCTGCGATTTCTTCACCGCTGACCTCAGCGAACCCTTCCGTGCGGCGAGCAAATCTGCGCAGATCAGGCATATCGCGTCGTTGCGCTAAAACCAGCGTGCCTTTCTGGGTGACCCGCGTACGCTCAGACCACCAATCTTTGGCTCTCTGTCCAAGCCGCAATACCGCCTCTTCTGCGTTCTCAAATTCGCACCACGGAGCCAACATCCCGCCAGCCCACCAGGAGCAGCAATGAGCGCCAGGTGCACCGCCTCGGTCAAAAATCTGCACGCGGGCTCCGCGTGACACCAACTCACTTGCAACCGCAAGACCAGCCACCCCGGCACCTATGACCGAATAGAGCGTCACGCAGGCCAAACCTGATGGAAGTGATGCACGGGCCCATGGCCATGACCAACGTGCAAAGTATCCGCAGCTGCAATAGCGCCTTGCAGATAAGCATGCGCCTGCTCGACTGCCACTTTGAGGGGAAGGTCCTTGGCTAGCCCCGCAGCGATGGAGGATGACAAGGTACAGCCCGTCCCATGAGTGTTCCGCGTGGCGCGTCTTGGTGCCGTAAACTCACAGACGCCATCCACTTCGACCAACAGATCATGACAGGTATCGCCCTGACCATGTCCACCTTTCATCAGCACCGCCTGAGCACCCAGTTCAAGCAGAGCCTGCCCCTGAAGGATCATCTCTTCGGTCGTCTCTGCGGCCGGACTATCCAGCAAACATCCCGCCTCGGGCAGATTAGGTGTAAGCACATGCGCGCGTGGAACCAGCACCTCGCGCAGGGTGGAGATCGCCTCCTCCGCCAGAAGAGCATCCCCCGACTTGGCCACCATCGCCGGATCGAGCACCACTGGTGCGGAATGGCCTTCGATGGCGTTGGCTACAGTGTGGATGATCTCGGGCGTGGCAAGCATACCGATTTTGATCGCCTTCACGTCGAGATCGCTTAGTACCGCTTCTATCTGTGCTGTGACCACATCAAGCGGGATACCGTGCACTGCCGTAACGGACTTGGTGTTCTGCGCTGTGACAGCGGTAATGACGCTGGCACCGAAAACGCCAAGCGCCGACATCGCCTTCAGGTCTGCCTGAATGCCCGCCCCGCCACCGCTATCGGATCCGGCAATCGTCAGTGCAATATTGGCCATGCGCGTTCCTCACAGAGGGCCCACAGCACAGAAAGCGTGTCAGGAGGTGTGACCGTTTCCTACGCCGGCGTGACCCGGATCAGGTTCGATGGGTTTACGCAACTGCGAGTCTCAGCCTCCAAAGGAGACACCCCAACGGTTATTGATCGGGTATCAAGAGGTTCATGAGGAGTCAACTTGCGCTCTACAGTGGCGTTCATTGAACCACATCAATTTCCATCGCATTTCGCAATTTAGCATCGCGATCCTGCGTCTCTGCGCGTTACCGTTTCATATGTTGGTCCAAAAACTTAAAAACTCGCGCATAAGCCAGTTCTGCTGCGGCTTTGTTCCCGGAGACGGATGCCCCTTTCTCGCTGCACCCGGATATCACCTGCTCGAATGTATCACTGTTGATCTCTAGTTTTTGCGATGTTTCCAGGAATTTCCCATCTGGTCGCTCAACAATTCTACAGTCTTTTGGCACGGCATAGCCAACGGGCAGTCTTGGAAGATTTTTGAGGATGGGATGCTCGAATGCGTGGCGTGCATTCTCGTAAACATGCATTTCGATGGCCGCGCGCGTATCTTGTTTTTGTATTTTAGCAATCAACCGTCTGCACAAGTCCGGCGGTGTGATTGTATCGAGTGCGCCGACGTGGACTTGAACAGGTTTTTTGTTCGTTTCTAATTTTTGTAGAGTCAGCCCACACCACGGATAAAACGCAACATGTGCAGCAAATGGTTTCGTGCCCTTGGCATACAAATTGTGCACGTACTGAAGATTGGAATAGAACGCAGGTAACGCCCCCTTGGAGAAGCCGACAACCCCGATTGCGTTCTTGTCGATTTTTGGATTTTGTTCGAGCAACGCTTTCACAGCGTACAAATCGGACAGTATAGAAACCTCACTGATTTCCGCTTGGTTATCGTCAATTTTATGAATACCGCGCGGTGTGAAACTATCGACTAAGGCAACAGCAAAGCCTTGAGCCTGAGCGACTTCTTTGAAGTGCTTCTCCGATTCACCCAGACCAAGGCTTGTGTGCAGCACGATCACAGCCGGATGTGGCCCTGAACCTTCGGGGATATGCAGATGCGCTTTCCCACGATGTTTTTTCGCCGTTTGAATGTCTTCAAACCAGATCGGTGAGCTTGTTGTGAATGTAACCGCGTTTGTGTCGTTCGGGACAGACGAGCACCCTATCAACAGGCACAGATACGTCACGCATGAAAGGTGTTTAAAGGTGGTCCACATACCGAGTGATTATTTCACTAAAACCGATTGAAAAATCCACAGGCTTTTGAATCATAGTTTTTCAACACTATGCACCGCTTCATGCGTAAAAACCCGAAGCATTGGAAAATGGTGCCCCCAGAGAGACTTGAACTCCCGACCTACTGATTACAAATCAGTTGCTCTACCAGCTGAGCTATAGGGGCACGTTATGGTCCTGTCGTGACCGTGGCGCTGGCTAGCATGGGCGATTTGTTGTCGCAAGGACAATTTGGACCTCTCGCAGCCCGAAAACGAACCAGCCGTATTTTGCCTCTCAAAGAGCCATTACTGCTAGAGCTTTGTGGTCCGGCTCCATAAACTCTGTTTGTGCATGGAATCGGAGCGCTAGGGTGGTTCTGCGTTTGGTAAAAACGCTTTGTTTGGCTTGGCTTGGCTTGATCTTTGGTCTGCGAACGGCCGCAGCGCTTGACGTTGTCGTGTCTGTTGCAGGCGAACAAGACGCCCTGCAAAACGAGCTTGAGGCGGCAGCTTTGCTGAACGGCTTGGCGGAGGTCGAGACAACCACGCCGCAAGAGATTTTAGCAGCTGCTAGAGCCGACTACGCCAACCTGATCGGCGTACTTTACTCAAACGGATACTACGGTGGCACCATCAGCATTCGCCTCGATGGTAGAGAAGCCGCAGAATTGTCTTCCATTGCACCACCTCCAAGCATTGATCGCGTTGATCTGCGTATCAATCCTGGACCGATTTTCGCATTTTCGGAAGCGCGGATTGGACCCTTGGCACCCGGCGATGCACCACCCAAAGGGTTTGCGCTAGGCAAGACTGCACGTAGCGACGTTATTGTGGATGCCGCCAAACAAGCAGTCTCAGGTTGGCGCGATCAGGCGCATGCAAAGGCGCGTGTCACAGGTCAATCGATCACGGCTGATCATCGCGGGTCAACATTGTCCGCGAAGGTCACTATCGATCCGGGGCCTCGGCTGACATTTGGCGAGCTCAACATTACCGAAAATGGGAACGTACGGCCGGAACGAATTCGTCAGATTGCGGACCTTCCGATAGGAAGACCTTTCTCGCCTGACGATTTGAAAACATCGAGCGAGCGGTTGCGGCGCACCGGGGCGTTCAACTCCGTGGTATTGGAGGAGGCAGAGGAGGTTGGACAGGGAAACACGCTTGATGTAAACGCCTCACTTCAGGCCGCAAAACCCAGGCGTATCGGATTTGGGGCGGAGATCGCCTCTCTCGAGGGTCTTTCGATCACAGCGTTCTGGTTACACAGGAACCTTTTTGGCGGAGCGGAACGGCTGCGTCTTGATTTTGAAGTGGGCGGTATCGGCGGCGAGTCTGGTGGTGAGGATTTCCTGCTGTCCGCTCGGTATGAGCGCCCAGCAACGTTTTCCGCCGACACCGATCTTTTCTTATCCGCCCTGATCGAGCAAGACGACGAGCCAGAGTTCAGAGAACGCCGCGCGGTTGTTGAAGGAGGTTTGCTGCACCGTTTCAGTGAAGACTTGGTTGGTGAAATTGGACTAGGGTATCAGCTAAGCGATATCGATGACGCGCTCGGGTCGCGCACTTTGACGTATCTTCTGTTCCCTGCGCGCTTGACCTATGACACGCGCGAAGATGAACTTGATCCGCATCAAGGCTATTTTGCGGACTTGGAAGTTACTCCACTTATCGGTTTGGATGGTGACAGCGACAGTGGCGTACGCGTTTTCGCTGACTTGCGCAGCTATTTGGGCTTTGGCGAAAGTAACGGCGTCGTGCTGGCCGGTAGAGTGCAAATTGGTTCTGTTATAGGCCCGGGCATAAGCGCTGTTCCACCTGGTATGCTGTTCTTCTCGGGAGGTGCCGGCACCGTGCGCGGTCAGGACTTTCAAGAGTTGGGGGTGGAACTACCAAATGGCGAACAAATCGGTGGACGCAGTTTTCTAGGTCTTTCGCTGGAGCTGCGCACGGACGTCTCGACGAAATGGTCGTTAGTAAGTTTCGTTGATGCCGGTTTTATTGGCGAGGACAGTTTCTCGGCGAAGAGTGGCGACACGCATGCAGGTGCCGGTTTTGGGATCCGCTATAACACAGGTCTCGGCCCGATACGATTTGATGTTGGCACACCACTCGACGATGATGCAGGCAGCAATTTTGAAATATATGTCGGGATAGGTCAGGCGTTTTGATACGGTTGCTCAAATCAATTGTCGTGATGATGTGCTTGGTGGTTACGCCTGGCACCGCGCAAGAGAGTGACGATAAAGCCTTTTTAGAAAGATGGTTGCAGGAAAAGCTGTCTGATGCCGGGCGCGAGATAACCATAACTGGTTTTCGCGGTGCTCTGTCATCATCTGCGACGATGGATCAGCTGACCATTGCTGATGAAAACGGTGTCTGGATTGAGCTCAACGACGCGACCTTGAACTGGTCAAGGTTTGCACTTCTTCGCGGCAGGCTTGAGGTAGACGAACTTTCAATCGGTTCGATCAACATTGAGCGTATTCCAGGCAGGGATCAATCGTTGAGTCCGCGGGATGCGGAAGCGACAGAGTTTGCAATACCAGAACTGCCAATCAGTATCGCAATTGAAAAGATAGAAGCTGAACTCATAAATCTCGGTGAGGATGTTTTGGGGCAAGAAGCCAGTCTTTCGGTGAGTGGCAGCGCCGCTATCGATACTGGGTTCGCGCGAGTAGACTTGGATATCTTGGAGAAAAATCGCAGCGATCGCATCCAGATAGCTGCGGGTTTTACAAATGAAACCAAAATCCTGGCTCTTGATCTGAATTTCACTGAGAATGCGGGTGGGATTGTATCCAACCTTATGGGTATTCCTGGCGCACCAGATCTCCGCCTCACAGTTAGGGGTGACGCACCGTTGGAAGATTTTGCAGCGCGCATTTCGCTAGCCTCAGACGGTTTCGAGCGACTATCCGGGTCAATTGAAATCGGCGCGCTTGTCAATGCTACAAGGCCTGCCTACGGTTTTTCGGCGCAGTTAGGTGGCGACATACGGCCGCTGGTCGCTGAAAAATTTCACTCATTTTTTGGAGCGCGTACTGAAGTGGCCCTCGCGGGTCAAACCCGACCTGAAAGTGGTATTTTGCTTGAACGTTTGGATGTCTCTTCAGAGGCACTAAAACTCACACTTGCGTTGGCACTTAATGCGAATAACTGGCCAGAACTGATAAGCCTCGACGGTGCGCTTGAAAGTGATGAACCGATCCCGCTACCCGTCTCCAGTGAAGGCATCACGCAGTTGTCCAGTGCAACCGTGTCGATAGATTACAATGCCGAATTCAGTAACGCTTGGAGGGCGGAATTCGCACTCAGTGACTATCAGAACGCAAGCGTAGAGTTCGATGAAGCAAAAGTCACTGCATCAGGTCAAATCACCGGTGTTGGTGCAAGATCAGTCACTGCCGATATCGAGTTTTCAGTGAACCAGTTTTTGCATCAAGACCGAGCGCTCGCGGAGGCGATCGGCATTCAGTTCAGCGGCAGCACGACTTTCAACTGGCGTCATGGCTTTCCAATGCAAGTAGATGACTTGTCGCTGCAAAGTGGCGACGTGGAGTTGAACGCGCGCGGGACCTTGGACGGACTCGGCACAGGGTTTTCATTGACGGGACAAGCCGAAATTGCCGCAGCGCGTTTAAATCGCTTTTCCGCTTCGGTTATGCGCGAGCTTTCTGGGCAAGCACGCGCCAAGATTTCTGGAAGCGGTGATCTTCTAGGCGGCGCTTTTGATATCGACCTTTCCGCAGCTGCATCTGAACTGAGTATCGGCCTGCCGCGCATTGACCCGCTTCTGGTTGGGCAAAGTCGCCTCGAACTCAGCGCACAGCGTTCGACGACTGGCACTATTGTAGATGATTTTACCATTCAGAACGAACAAATTTCGGCCAATGCCACCGGCGATTTGAACACGCAAAGCGGACAAATTGCCATTGAAGCCGTTTTGAACGACGTTTCTCTTTTGGAGCCCAAGCTGACCGGCCCA
>JBCDDS010000105.1:0-13193 GCA_039180185.1 Pseudomonadota bacterium
GAGCCGGCCGAAGCGGCGAGTTCGCAACCTTTACCGACTGAGCCGGCTGAACGGGTGAGCGCCAAGATCGCCGACGCGATCCGCCAACGCGTGAATCAAGACCCAGTCATAGGTGGGGAAACCAACGCCGTACTTACCAAAGGGCGTGGTCCCGATCCACTTATTCTCGATCAATCAGAGCAGTCAGCGCTTCCACCGGAACCGCCATTAATGTCCGTAAGTTTCGAAACAGTACCAGAACTGCCAAGTGTGCCGGAAGATGATCTTATCCAACAAAACGCGGACGCGTTGAACGACCTTGCACTTCCCGGGTTCATGTCTGAACGGGCTCGCGGCGCTGAGCAGGACCACAAAAAGGTTGTGCAACATCCGCCGCGCAAAGTACCCGCGCCGTCGACACGCGCCGTCGCAGAGGCGCAACCGCGTTTGCAATTCGAGGAAAAACAGCAGGTTGAGTACGAGCTGCCGCCGCTTAGCCTGCTCTCGAGTCCAGCCATCGTACAGCGGCATCACCTCAGCGATGAGGCGCTCGAAGAAAACGCTCGGATGTTGGAAAACGTGCTCGACGACTATGGCGTTAAAGGTGAAATCGTGAGCGTGCGTCCAGGGCCCGTGGTCACGATGTATGAGCTTGAGCCCGCTCCAGGCTTGAAAGCTAGTCGCGTAATCGGTCTGGCCGACGATATTGCGCGTTCTATGAGCGCATTGTCAGCGCGTGTGAGTACTGTGCCAGGACGCAGCGTGATCGGCATTGAGCTTCCCAATGAACACCGCGAGATGGTCGTCCTGCGCGAGCTGCTTTCCACCCGCGATTTTGGTGATGGCAACCAGCGTCTGCCGCTTGCTCTGGGCAAAGATATTGGCGGCGATCCTGTCGTTTCTAATCTCTCAAAGATGCCTCACCTGCTGATCGCCGGTACAACCGGTTCCGGTAAGTCCGTCGCGATCAACACGATGATACTCAGCCTGCTTTACAAGCTATCCCCAGAGGAATGCAGGTTAATCATGATTGACCCCAAAATGCTGGAACTCAGCGTGTATGACGGCATCCCGCATCTGCTCTCTCCGGTGGTGACAGATCCGAAAAAGGCGGTTGTTGCATTGAAATGGGTCGTGGCCGAAATGGAAGAGCGCTATCGCAAAATGTCCAAAATGGGCGTGCGCAACATTGACGGCTACAATAGCCGTGTTGCCGACGCCTTGGCCAAGAAAGAACTCTTCAGCCGCACGGTGCAAACTGGCTTTGACGATCAGACGGGCGAACCAGTCTTTGAGACCGAAGAATTCGCGCCGGAGAAAATGCCTTACATTGTGGTTATCGTTGACGAGATGGCCGACCTTATGATGGTGGCTGGCAAAGAAATCGAGGCGTGTATCCAGCGCTTGGCGCAGATGGCGCGTGCCTCGGGCATTCACCTCATAATGGCGACACAAAGGCCATCTGTGGACGTGATCACCGGTACGATTAAGGCTAACTTCCCGACGCGAATTTCGTTCCAGGTGACCTCAAAGGTCGATAGCCGGACCATCCTGGGTGAAATGGGCGCGGAACAGCTCTTGGGAATGGGCGACATGCTCTACATGGCCGGCGGTGGAAAAATCACGCGCTGCCATGCGCCGTTTGTCAGCGACGAAGAGGTGGAAGTTGTCGTCAATCACCTGAAAGCCTTTGGCCCCCCGGAATATGTAAACGGCGTGCAAGATGGTCCAGAAGACGACAAGGCGAGCAATATCGACGCCGTTCTCGGTCTCAATACAGGTGGCAATACAGACGGAGAGGACGCCCTGTATGACCAAGCTGTACAAATCGCGATCACAGACCGGAAGTGCTCGACATCCTATATTCAGCGTAAGCTGGCGATTGGGTATAACAAAGCTGCTCGTCTGGTGGAACAGATGGAAGACCAAGGCATTGTCAGCGCGGCCAACCATGTGGGCAAGCGCGAAATCTTGGTGCCAGAGCAATAAATTTGGGTTCTTGGGCAAGTTTTCGCGAGGTCTTGAACGCCTTGCTATCGAATAACGTCGGCTAAGCCTCTATCTAGTTGCTAGATTTACGTGAAAGGACCGACTGTAATGCGCGTTGTGGCCCTACTCTGTTTTGGTTTTCTCGCAGTAACACCCGCTTGGGCGGATAAGGTTTCGTTGTCAGAAGCGTCCGGTTATCTCAACAGTTTTCGAACTGCCGCCGGTGAATTCACCCAGATCAACGACGATGGCACGATTAGCACCGGTCAGGTCTATATCAAACGCCCCGGACGTGTCCGTTTCGAGTACAACCCGCCCGAACGCGTTATGGTGGTGGCTGACGGTGATACGGTTGGCATCGTAGATGGCAAATCCAATACAACGCCGGAAGCCTACCCGTTACATCGCACGCCGCTCAAGATCATTCTTGCGCGTCGTGTGGACTTTGGCAGCGAGCGGATGGTGACGGGCCACAGCAGTGATGGCACGACAACAACTGTTAGGGCCCAGGACCCCGCCAATCCCGAATATGGCAGCATTGATCTGATTTTCACGGATAGCCCGGTGCAGCTCCGGCAATGGATTATCAACGATAGTAGCGGCGGGCGTACAACCGTCGTCTTGGGCGAACTCGAGACAGGTGTCATACTAGATGACGAACGTTTTGTCATTCCCGGTCGCGGCGTTACCGTCGACGACAGGTAAAGATACTAGGTAGCACTTGCAGTTGTGCTCAGGTGCAACTCTGTAACTGTTGCTCATAAGTATCTGCACGCGCTGCAACTTCGTTGGAAACACGCAGAAGCCATGGTTTTGAGTTGTAAGACCCACGCGCAAACCCTGTCCTGCCTTCATGGTAAGCCAAATATTGATTTCGCGTGTCGGTAAGCGGAATTTCCAAACGTTCGTTTGACTGCGCCATGTACCAACCGATGAAATCCGCGGCATCACGAATATCATCACGTCTTGCACCGCGATGACGTGTTTCTTCCCGATATTCATCCCATGTGCCGTCTAGGGCCTGTGAATACCCGTATGCCGAACTGACGCGACCCATCGGTATTACGCCAAGTGTCCAACGATAAGGCGTGCGCGCGTCTGCCACGAATTTGCTTTCTTGGTAAACAGTTGCCATCTGAACGTGCACGGGAACGCCCCAGCGACGTTCCGAAGCGCGAAAGGCGCGCAGATATTGTGGTTTCTGAGAAAGTATGGAGCACGCATTATCCAACCTGCTTGGCGGGGCACCATTATGGCCACCACCGCAAGCGACCAAAATTACCATTGTAAATAAAAGACATACGTTGCTTAGACGTCTGCTCATCTGCCTCACTCTCATTTATTTTTCTTGAGTATACAAAACTTCACCCGGTCTGGGAATCCCTGAAAATGGTTATCGTTTTTGCGCAACTGTTGAATCAGGGTTCACAAACTGTTTCCAAAAATTTTAGCGGTTGCATTGGACAACCCCGTCGGTGCACAGGTACTGTTGGGTATAGGGGCTGTAGCGATGTTGAAAACGCGCGCAAAGTATTATTTGGGTCAGGTGGTGCGGCATCGTAAGCACCCTTTTCGTGGCGTTGTTTTCGACGTTGACCCTGAGTTCTCGAATACAGAGGAGTGGTACGACTCGATTCCGGAGGAAAGTCGTCCCGTAAAAGATCAGCCGTTCTATCACCTTTTGGCAGAGAACGATCAGACCTATTATGTGGCCTATGTAAGTGAACAAAACTTGATCGCGGACTATTCAGGAGAACCGGTGGACCACCCAGATATCTCCGATCTGTTTGGCCCTTTCCAAGATGGTCACTACCCGCTTCATTTTCAGCTGAACTAAGCCTGCTTTAGTATCCTAGAGCGCAGCCGTCTTTACGGGGGTCAGACGCGCCTTCCAGCACGCCGCTCTCGTGAATCAAGATCGCCTGCGCTCCACCAATCGGGTTTTCTGGAATAATAACATCATGGCCGAGGTCTTTGAGACCCTGATGCACTTCTGGCGCGTAGCCGCGTTCGACTTGAAGCTTGCCGTCCTCCACAAAGAGGCGCGGCGCGTCAATGTTGGCCTGTGGCGACAGGCCAAAATCACAGATGTTAGACAAGAATCGTGCGTGACCGTGGGATTGATATTGTCCACCCATCACACCGAACGGCATGATCACGCGGCCTTGCTGGCGCAGGATTCCTGGGATGATCGTGTGCATCGGGCGCTTGCCGCCTTTCAGCTCATTGGCGTGGCCTTCCTCAAGGCTGAAACTCGCACCGCGATTGTGCAGCAGAATGCCAAATTTCTCGGACGCAATGCCTGAACCAAACCCATGGAAAAGGGAGTAAATTAGCGATACGGACATCCGATCGCGATCCACGACAGTGATGTAGACGGTGTCTTTGTGCATCGCCTCCGCTAACGGTTGTAGAGTGGGCAAAGATTTGCCCGGATCAATCAGTGCGGCAAGCTTTGCAGCGGTGTCTTCTGATAACAAATGATCCAATCGCACCGTGTGATCAGCATCGCCCACAAATCGATTGCGCGTATCATAAGCCAGTTTGCAGGCCTCCGCCTCGATATGCGCGCGTTCCAGGCCCCATGGATCCATGCTCGCGATGTCAAAGTGTTTCAACATGTTGAGCATCAGGATTGCCGCCGCGCCTTGCCCGTTCGGCGGATGCTCCAAAAGTTCTAGGCCCTTGTATTCCCCGCTTATCGGATCTGTGGGCGTGGCCACAGCTTTGGCAAAGTCATCTGCCTTGTGCACACCTCCCATTGTATTCAAAGTATTCAGAATATCATCGGCAACTTCGCCTTGGTAGAAAGCGTCGCGCCCGTCTCGAGCAATGCGACGCAGCACCTCAGCTTGTTTTGGTGCTCGAAAGATATCACCCTGCTGCAAGGGGTGGCCGTTGTTTGAGAAATGCGTCAGCGCCGCCCCTTGAAGCTTTTCCGACGCGCTTTGCGTATCGTGGGCCACCCTGCCGGCAATCGGAACACCCTCTTCAGCATAGTGGATTGCCGGCTCGAGTATCGCATCTAGACCAAGTTTTCCGTGCTTATCCGAGAGATGACAGAACGCATCGATCGCGCCAGGTATCGTTATTGCATCTGGCGTGTAGAGAGGAACAGTTTCGTGTCCCTTTGCTCTTAAATCAGCTGCATCAGCCTTTGCAGCGGCGCGACCGGAACCATTGAGTGCCAGCACGTCATCGCTGCCAGCGGGGCTAAAGAGGGCAAAACAATCGCCACCTATGCTGGTCATGTGGGGTTCGCAAAATCCCAAAAGCAACGCGCCAGCTATGGCTGCATCCATAGCATTACCACCACGCTCTAATACATCGATTGCCGTTTTGGATGCCAAAGGGTGAGAAGTGGCACACATGCCGTTCGTAGACAAAACGCTGGAACGACCGGGTTTCTGTAGATCACGCATAATGTCTCCCAAGGGTACAGGATTGCAGCACCTTAAGGTTCGCGTGCGGGAATGCCAATGTCAGGAAATGGGGGCCTCGGCGTCGCATACTGGGTGGGGGCTGTAAAACACGACGCCGAGGGAAGCTCTATGCAGCTACATTACCTTTTTGTTCACAGATCAGGGCGCGAATTAGGAGCTAATGCGGCGAATTTAAGACATTTCGCCCTTTGTCTCAAATTTCGGTCTGGCTCATTATGGTCCTGAAAAAGCTTAAAAATATAGCGTTCTATGATGTTCGAAGGCATCGTACACTGAAATCTCGCGAGCGAATGACAACAAACTAAGCACTTCAGTTGCGGCGAATTGCTTGATTGTAAAATGAGTCGCTATGTCGCTTCCACGAAGACTTTTTTGGTGTTTCTAGTTGAGACACGCATTTCGTCACGTTCACTTTACAGTTTTTGCAAATCTAGCGGATAGTCCAAAAAACATTCAGAGGCTGGACTGTTTTCCTCACGATTGAGTATGCAAGTTTTGCAAAACCATAGAGCAGAGGGCGAATATCATGCGCGACGTTTGGATCACTGGGGCGGCACGCACCCCTATGGGCGGTTTTCAGGGCGATTTTGATACATTGTCTGCTGCAGAACTTGGCGGCGTCGCAATCAAAGCTGCCTTGGACGACGCGATGGTCGATGCAGTCGATGAATTACTTATGGGATGTGTTTTACCGGCCGGACAAGGGCAGGCTCCTGCGCGCCAGGCCGGCTTTCACGCCGGGCTGAGTGACGATGTGCCCGCGACGACACTCAACAAGATGTGCGGTTCGGGCATGAAGGCAGCCATGATGGCCTTTGATCAGATCGCCCTTGGTCATACAGACACTGCTGTCGCAGGCGGGATGGAGAGCATGTCAAACGCGCCATACTTGCTGCCAAAGATGCGCGGTGGCGCACGTCTTGGTCACGGGCAGGTGATTGACCATATGTTCCTTGATGGTCTTGAGGACGCTTACGACAAAGGTCGCTTAATGGGCACTTTCGCTGAAGACTGTGCGGAGAAGTATCAGTTCACACGAGGCGCGCAGGATAAATATGCGCTGGGTTCGCTCGAAAGGGCACTAAACGCGCAAAAGTCCGGAGCGTTTGAGGGTGAGATTGCGTCGGTTACCGTTTCAACGCGCAAAGGAGATGTGATCGTTGCCGAAGATGAGCAACCCGCCAAAGCGCGCCCAGAAAAAATCCCGCAACTGAAACCGGCGTTTCGCAAAGAGGGTACCGTGACGCCGGCAAACGCAAGTTCGATCAGCGATGGTGCTGCAGCTCTTGTTCTGACATCGGGAGAGGCAAAGCCCGAACAAGCGCGAGCACGTATTGTTGGACATGCCAGCCACGCGCAGGCGCCCAGTTGGTTCACAACAGCTCCAATCCCAGCGGCTCAAAAGCTCTTGGATAGGATTGGTTGGACTAAGGACCATGTGGATTTGTGGGAAGTGAACGAGGCTTTTGCCGTGGTACCTATGGCGTTCATGCAGGAAATGAACCTCCCGAGAGACAAGGTGAATGTGAATGGTGGCGCTTGCGCGCTCGGTCATCCGATTGGCGCCTCAGGGGCTCGCATCCTGGTCACACTGCTCAATGCGCTTGAAAAACGTGATTTGAAAAGAGGCGTGGCCGCGATTTGCATTGGCGGCGGGGAAGGTACAGCTATGGCGATTGAGCGTCCATGACGCGCGTTAACTACACTGAACTTGAAAAAACTATTGCCGCTCTGACGGAGGGCGAAACGGACGAAGTCGCATTGATGGCCACGGTTGCTTGCGAGGTGCATCATTCAGATGACCGTTTCGACTGGACTGGTTTTTACCGTGTTGTCGCGCCGGAGCTTTTGAAAATTGGTCCGTATCAGGGCGGTCATGGGTGTTTGGCGATCCCCTTTGATCTTGGGGTTTGTGGCGCGGCTGCGCGAACCGGCGAGGTGCAGCGTGTCGATGATGTCGAGGCATTCCCCGGTCATATCGCCTGTTCCAGCTCCACCCGATCTGAAGTCGTTCTTCCTGTTTGGAATTCTTCAGGTTCACTTTTGGCGGTGCTCGATATCGACAGCGATCAGCCAACGGCTTTCGATCAGTCAGATGTGGTAGGTCTCGAAAGAATTCTATCAACGGTTTTCGCGCAATAAGCTCTCTTTGATGAAATTTTGTTTGATTTTTTCACGGATTCGGAGCAGCGTGAAAAAAGAGACAGAAATTTCACGGAACTCAGATGGAGCAAAGCCAGATATCAGCGATGCGAAGCCTTGGGGCCGACCTGCGCGCGTTACGCAAGACGCGTGGTTTGACGCTGTCTGGTTTGGCCGAAGGCGTGGGGCGTTCGGTTGGCTGGCTCAGCCAGGTCGAGCGTGACAAATCTGAACCGACAATCTCCGACTTAAGACAAATCGCAGAAGTATTGGGCGTTCCGATGTCTTTGCTATTTGGGCATGCCAGTGCGCCCGTTGAAGAGCAGGGTTATGTCGTGCGAGCAGGAACGCGGCGCCCTATGGGCTCTGGCGAAGAAGGGTTGATTGAAGAACTGCTATCACCTGACCTGACCGATGACTTTGAGGTGATCCATTCCACTTTTCAACCACGCTCGGCAATGCAGAAGATGGCAGACCGCCCCACGCAAGAGCTTGGCTACATCATCTCGGGCAAACTAGATCTGAAAATAGGCGAAAAACGCTTTACCGTTGGCCCGGGAGATAGCTTTCGCTGCCGTGATGAACCTTATCACTGGTCTAACCCTTATGACGAACCGGCCGTGGCGATCTGGGTGATCGCACCGCCAGTGTATTAGGGGGTTCTGATGAGTCTCGAGGGATGGCTTATATTTGCAGTGTTCTGGGTGATTTTTGTCACCACTCCGGGCCCTAACGCAGTGAACTGTATCAGCAACGGTATGGCGTTGGGGTTTCGTCGGTCTTTGCCTGGCGTAGCGGCCATATTGACGCAAGCGGCGTTTTTTCTTGGCCTATCTGCTGCAGGCATTACAGCTTTGATCGCAACATCTCCTGCGGCATTCCAGGTGGCCAAGCTCACAGGTGCGGCGTTCCTGATTTATTTGGGCATCAGAGGCTGGATATTGGCATGCCGCGAAGTGGAGCCAAGACCTGTCGATGGCAAACAGATCTACTGGCGCGCTTTCTGGATTGCGACGATCAATCCAAAAAGCGTCGCGGGTTATCTCGCTGCCTTCAGCCAATTTGTGCAGCCTGATGTTCCTATTTGGCAGCAGATGTGGGTGATCGTGCCCACCGCGCTGACCATAACCGCTGCTAGCTATTGCACCTACACTGCGCTTGGCGCAGGGCTTGGTCGGGCGGCATTGAGTGCCGTTTTCAATGTCTGGCTGCGTCGCGGTCTGGCGGCCTGCTTTGTGATCTACGGCGTGCTACTAGGTACTGCTTCAACGCCGGGGAGAGCATAATGGTCAAGGGGTCCTGTCTTTGCGGCTCAGTTGCCTTCTCTCTGACGGGAAAGATGCGGGACATCATTGCTTGTCACTGCACCCAATGCCGCAAACAATCAGGTCATTTCTGGGCTGCAACCTCCGTGGCCGAGCGTGATTTGAACCTCGAAAGCAAGAAAGGGCTGACCTGGTTTCGAGCAAGCGATAAAATCAACCGAGGTTTTTGCGAAAACTGCGGCTCGACTTTGTTTTATAAGCCAGATGCCGAGGCACGCATTGTGGTGTCCGCGGGCTGTCTAGAAAACGGATCAGGACTGAACATCAGTCGTCATGCCTTCATTGCTGATAAGGGCGATTACTATGAAATCGCCGATGATCTGCCGACGCATGACCAATTCACGGGGATTGAGAATGAATAGGGGTTCCTGTCTTTGCGGTGATGTGACTTACACGGTTGTAGGTGACGTGATGGGGGCGTCCGTGTGTCATTGCAGCCAATGCCGTAAGCAATCGGGCCATGTTTGGTCCTCCGGCCATGCTCCGGAACAGCTGGTGAAAATCTCCGGCAATGTCAGTTGGTGCGAAGCCAGCACGACGGCTAAGCGCGGGTTTTGCGCGCGGTGCGGCAGTTTTCTGTTCTGGAAGGCGCATGATGAGGACACAATGAGTTTTTCGCTTGGCTCGTTGGAGAAGCCAACTGGCGTGAAGCTCGAAAAGCACATCTTTACTGCGGACAAAGGTGACTATTACGAAATCAACGACGGGGTGCCCAAAAAATGATCACGGGCTCCTGTCTCTGCGGCGCAAATGCCTTTGAACTGAACGCCGAGCCCGGGCCGTTGCACGCCTGTCACTGCGGGCAGTGCCGGAAGTACTCGGGTCATTTCTCGGCCAGTATCGAGTTTGAACGCGAAGACATGCGCTGGATAATTCAAGGTGAATTGGGCCGTTTCACGCATGAAAAAGGTGCCTCTCGCGTCTTTTGTAAAACCTGCGGCTGTAAGCTTTGGTTTGAGGGGGCGGATGGTTGGATGAGCCTCGAGGCTGGCATCATGGACCAACCAACCAGAACGCAACTTTCAGAACACATATTTGTTGCTGATAAGGGTGATTATTATGAACTCACGGACGGCCTTCCACAGAAGGAACAATACTGATGTGGGAGGTGCTGACAGGGTTTGATCAGGCTGTTTTGGTCGCCTTCATTGCGGCAGGTTTACTTTTGAACATCACGCCCGGCGCAGATTTTGTTTTCATTTCTGCCAGCGGCATCAGCGGCGGTACAAAAGCAGGCATTGCCGCTGCAATAGGGATCAATATTGGCGTAATTTTGCACATCCTGATGGCAGCAGCAGGCGTCTCGGCCCTGATAATGGCGTTTCCCTGGGCTTATGACGCAATACGGTACCTTGGCGCGGCCTATCTGATTTACCTGGCAGTACAGGCCTGGCGAAGCAGTGGTGAGCTGGCCACAGGCAATGGCGTGGCGAACATGTGGCGTGCTGTGCGGCGTGGATTTTTAACTAACGTGCTGAACCCAAAGACAGCGCTTTTCATCTTCGCCTTCATCCCTCAATTCACCGACCCGGAGATAGGCCCAATCTGGATGCAAATCCTGGTCCTTGGCGCCATTTTCACCGCTTTTGGGTTTGTTTTCGCGATCAGCCTCGGAGCCGCCGCTGGATTCTTCGCCAATGCGTTGCGTGCGAAAACCAGGCTTCTCAACCGCGTGTCAGCCATCATGTTCGGCGGTTTAGCAGCCCGTTTGGTGTGGAATTAGAGCGATGAGATATAAAGGACAATGCGAATGCGGCGCGGTGCAGTACAAGACCGAGGCGAAAAGGCGCGACGTCACGATTTGTCACTGCGGTCATTGTCAACGAACCTCAGGTCATGCCTGGGCGTCAGTTTCGGTACCGCTTTATGACCTGTCCATAAGCGGCGAAAACGAAGTCAGGTGGTACCGTTCCTCAGACACAGCGCGTCGTGGGTTCTGCCGCACCTGCGGGTCGAGCCTCTTTTTTGAGCCTTTGGGCGCGGGCCGGATGGCAATTGCGGCGGGCACCCTGCAGCAACCGTCGGGTCTGAAAACCGGCAAGCGTATCTTTCTGGCGGACAAGGGCGATCACTACGAGATCAACTGCACCGCCCCTCAATTCGAACACTATGAGTAGGAGAACGTAGACGTGGCAGATATTCCAACGACAGCACGGGTTGTCATCATTGGTGGGGGTGCGGTTGGTGCCTCCAGCCTTTATCACTTGGCTAAGGCGGGTTGGACTGATTGCGTCCTGCTGGAGAAGAACGAGCTGACCGCAGGTAGCACCTGGCATGCGGCGGGCAATGTACCGTCCTTTTCGACAAGCTGGGGCATCATGAACATGCAGCGCTACTCGATCGAGCTCTACAAGGGGCTTTCCGAGGCGGTGGATTACCCGATGAACTACCATGTCACGGGCTCAATTCGTCTGGCACACTCCAAGGAGCGGGTGCAGGAATTTGAGCGTGCCAAGGGCATGGGCCGCTATCAGGGCATGGATATCGAAATGATGTCGCCTAAAGAGGCGCAGGATATCTACCCGTTTATGGAGCTGCATGACCTGGAAGGCGTGCTTTATGATCCAAATGACGGTGATATCGACCCGAGCCAGCTGACCCAAGCGCTCGCCAAAGGTGCACGCGATCTGGGCGCTAAAATCATCCGCTTTAATCCGGCTACTGGTGTGAGCCGCGACAATGGTGAATGGGTCGTGCATACTGACAAGGGCGACATTCGTTGTGAATACGTCGTCAACGCTGCGGGATACTATGCGCAGAAAGTCGGCGAGTGGTTTAAGCCTTTTGGCGGGCGTACCGTACCGATGATGGTGATGAGCCACCAGTATATGCTTACCGATGAGATCCCCGAAATCGAAGAATTTACCAAAGCCAATGGTAAGCTCCCTCTAATGCGAGACGTTGATACGTCCTATTATCTGCGGCAAGAGAAAACCGGTTTGAACCTTGGGCCTTATGAACGTAACTGTAAGGCGCATTGGATCACACCGGATGATCCGTTCCCGGAAGATTTCAGCTTCCAGCTTTATCCCGATGATCTGGAACGTCTAGAGTGGTATATGGAAGATGCCATGGCGCGAGTACCGTTGCTTGGCCAGTCTGGCATCAACAAGGTGATCAACGGTCCGATCCCATATGCGCCGGATGGATTGCCGCTGATTGGACCTATGCCGGGCGTGGCAAACGCATTTGAGGCTTGCGTCTTTACGTTTGGTATCGCGCAGGCCGGTGGCGCCGGGAAAGTTCTGGCCGAATGGGTCACCGAGGGTCAGACTGAGTGGGATATGTGGTCTGTCGATCCGCGTCGTTACACCGACTACACCGATAACGACTACTGCATTGCCAAGGGCATGGAAGTCTACGGCCACGAATACGCAATGCATTTCCCGTGGCATGAATGGCCAGCGGGGCGCGATAAGAAACACAGTCCAAACCACGCAAAGGTGGTCGAACTGGGCGGCGTGATGGGAGCCTATAACGGCTGGGAACGGGCCAATTGGTACGCCAAGCCGGGTGACGATACCTCCGAAGAAAGCACCCAGACCTGGGATCGAGCTGGCCCGTGGGAACCGCGCATTCGCGAAGAGTGCGAGGCTGTGCGTGATGCCTGCGGTGTACTCGACCTGCCTGGATTTGCCCGCTTCCGCGTCACGGGTGCCGGTGCCGATGAATGGCTACGTGGCTTCGTCACTGGTGCTCTTCCAAAAATTGGCCGGATTAACCTGGTCTATGTCTCTGATAGACGTGGTCGGATCGTGACAGAGTTTTCCTGCATCCGTCTTGGCGAGGATGATTTTGTATTGATCACGGCCGCAACAGCGCAATTTCATGATGGCGACCTTATTCGTCAGAATGTGCCAGGAGGCATCAACGTTGTAGAGACAACAAACGACCGCACTGCGCTTCTCGTCGCCGGTCCCAAGTCGCGCGAGATGCTGGCGCCACTAACCGATGCTGATCTTGACATGGGTTGGCTGACGCATCAGCATTGCACGTTTGCCGGTAAACCTGCGTTCCTCATCCGAGTGAGTTTCACTGGTGAGCTTGGTTGGGAAGTCCATGCCGAGAACGCCGACATGCCCGCGATCTACAACGCTATCCTTGACGCGGGGGCGAAACCCTTCGGTATGTACGCGCTTAACTCGCTGCGGATGGAGAAAGGGTACCGTGCATGGAAGGGTGATCTTTCGACAGATTATTCCATGCTTGAAGGCGGTTTGGAGCGTTTCATCAAGTTTGACAAAGCGCAGGACTTTACCGGCAAGGCTGCTCTGCTGGCCGAGAAACAGCGCGGTCGTGCAAAGGCGTTCGCGCC
>JBCDDS010000106.1:0-13094 GCA_039180185.1 Pseudomonadota bacterium
CGACTCGTTTTCCGGGGTCAGGTCACGGCTCCAAAGCACTTCTCCGGCGGTTGAAATCGCCGTCACAGTCGCTGCGGAGTCTAACGTAAAGACGCGACCGTCCGCGACGACCGGATCAGCCGTTATTCGGTTCTTCCTACCGTCACCACTTCCGATCCCGACGGACCAGATAACTCTTGGGGCAGCACCCAGTTCAGGGTGTTCTGTTCTGGTGATTGAGCTGGCAATACCCTGCGTCCAGCTTGAGTTCGCGCGTGTTGCAGGCAAATTGAGCGGAGGTATACTTTCATCTCCAGGCTGAAATTCTGATGTATTCTCAGAGGCTTCCGGAAGAATACTTTCCCGCTCACCCGGCAAAATGAAGTCTTTTTCCGCGCAACCGATCAGTGTGAAAAGAGCGATAAACGCACAAAAATTTGTAACTCTTGGCACTATATTGCCCCCTGCTGCTTCCCGCTCTGCGTCGGCCGGATACTAGTTTAATCCATTCCACATAGCCAGCTAGTTTGCCTGTCCATCACTCTCTGCTGCATCGCCTTCCGCGCCGGGTGATCCCAACGGATCGAAATCTGGTTCGGACCCTAAGGCAACGATCACTTGGGTGGTGCGTTGACGCAAACTTGGAGTGGCTTCTGCGTCCAGTCCGATCTCGTTAAACGCCGCTATTGCTTGATCGACCTGTCCTTCTTCGATCAGAAGGAATGCTAACTGCTCTTGCGCCAAAAGACGGGCAAGCCCACCGCCCGGGATAAGGTTTTCTAAGCGCGCACGCCGATCATCCACGCTCAAGCCTGCTTCAGGTATCGTCACAGCTTTCAAAACCGCGATCTGGCGATATGCCTGGGGAACACTAGGATCATCTGCCAATTTCAAGAGCTTTTCTGCCGCTTCTGCAGGATTGTCTTCATAGCTCTCGCCCGCTGCGAGAAGGCTAATGACAGCCGCTGCGCTACCTTCAGGTGCCTCGATAGCATTCAACGCTGTCACGCGCGCGGCGCTGTCCTCCTCGTTCAACGCTGCGAGAACGCTATCTCCGAGCGCCTGAGCGGCGGCCGTTTCTTGGGATTTTCGCCACTCAAAATACGTCGTCGCCCCGACCAATAGCAAAACAGCGAGAACCGCGATCCAACCGTAGCGACGCATAGCCTTAAACAAGCGTTCGCGGCGAAGCTCTTCTGAAACTTCTTCAATAAAACTGTCGCTGTCGCTCAATGTATCGCCCCTATCAGCATTGCGTCATTGCAACACGTCTTAGCGGTTGCTGTTCACAGTGCCAAGAGCATGTGGTTTTGACGCGTTCATGACCGGCTTCATTGCTTGAAAATCCATAGGACACACCTTAAACTGAACTATATAGTTCAGTATGGATAGAATTACCTGGCTGATATACTACTTCTGCCAGACTTAAGTCCGTCTTGATTTGTAGAAAGTCAAACAATGCGCGTGTTTCCGATCATAGCAGCAATTGCTTTTGCGGCAGTTATCTATGTTCTCGTTCTTGATCGTGATTTACTGACTGGCGGCACACAGGTTGAAGACGCCCTTGAAAATTCAGCAGAAACTGCTCAATCGACTGATCCCGAGACGCAGTCAGCAACACAACCAATTGGCGTTCTGGTTGTGCGATCGGTAGCGCGAGAGACGAACAACGCGGTGACCGTGCGCGGTGAAACAAGGGCCAATCGCGAAGTTGAACTGCGCTCAGAGACATCCGGATTGGTCGTGTCAGAGCCCCTTCGCAAAGGAAATTTTGTCGAAGAGGGCGATGTGCTTTGCGAATTGGGCATCGGAACACGCGGCGCGAATCTTGCAGAAGCGGTTGCCCGGCTGGCCGAAGCAGAGGCTCGAGTGCCAGAAGCTTTGGCGCAGGTGCCCGAATCTGAGGCGCGCGTCGAGGAATCGCGGGCGCGCGTCATTGAAGCAAACGCCCGATTGCGCGAAGCGGAGATCAACAATAACGCTGCAAAACGCCTTAATGAAGGAGGTTTTGCCTCTGAAACCCGGGTCGCGCAGACCGAAGCGGAAGTTGAAGGCGCAAAAGCGCAAATTGTGAGCGCTGAGGCGAGCTTAAAGGCAGCGCTAAGCGGTCTCGAACGTGTTGCAGCGGGAATTGAAGCAGCGCGCGCCGGTGTCGAAAGCGCCGAAGCGTCTGTTGCCGCTGCAGAAAAGGAGATCGACAGGATCACTATAAAAGCCCCGTTTTCTGGACTTCTGGAAACTGATTCAGCTGAAATTGGCAGTCTTCTTCAGCTGGGTGGGCTTTGCGCGACTGTTATGGAGCTCAACCCAATTATATTGGTGGGTTTTATCCCTGAGACCGATATCGACAAGGTCACTCTCGGCGCGCGCGCCTCCGCACGGCTGGCTTCTGGCAAAGAAATTTCCGGGAAAGTGGTTTTCATCTCCCGCGCTTCTGATTCTACAACCCGAACTTTTCAGGTCGATATCCGGGTTGAAAACAACGAGCTGAAGCTGCGTGACGGTCAGACTGCGGAGATCAGCATAGAAGCCGACGGCACGAAAGCGCATTTGCTTCCGCAGTCAGCACTCACGTTGAGCGATTCAGGCGATCTCGGCGTCCGCGTCGTCACATCTGAAAACATCGCGGAGTTTGTGCCGGTCAGCCTTTTGCGAGACACACCGACAGGTGTTTATTTGACTGGGCTGGCTGACAAAGCGGACGTGATCGTGATCGGCCAAGAATTTGTCGCTGATGGTGTGCCTGTTGCCCCTGCCTATCAGGAGATCAGTCAGTGACCGGTCTCGTCGATTGGGCAGCAAGCCGCGCCCGGATGGTCATCGGCTTTATTGTGCTGTCTTTGCTTGCCGGCACAATTTCCTACGTTGGTTTGCCGAAAGAAGGCGAGCCTGACATCGAAATCCCAGCGCTGTTCGTTTCGCTGCAATTCCCGGGCATCTCTGCTGAGGACAGTGAAAAGCTCCTTGTAAAAGTCATGGAAAACGAGCTCGCTGATATAGATGGGCTCAATAAAATGTTTGGCACTGCCGCCGAAGGCTATGCCGGCGTGGCCATGGAATTCGAATTTGGTTGGGATAAGGGCGACACCATCGCGGACGTTCGGGACGCGATGAGCGCTGCAGAGGCTGATTTTCCTGACGGATTTGAGAAATTTTCGATTAACGAGTTGAATTTCTCTACATTCCCGATTGTGGTCGTGTCTCTGTCCGGCCCTGTTCCAGAACGCACAATGCTTCGGGTCGGTAAAGATTTGCAGGACAGGTTGGAGACACTCGAACCAGTGCTGCAGGCAGGCATAGCCGGTGACCGCGAAGAGATGATGGAAGTCATCATCGACCCACTTCAGCTTGAAGCCTACAACGTGACCGCAGAAGAATTGATCAATGTGGTTACGAATAACAACCGTTTGATCGCAGCAGGTGAATTGCAATCTGAACAAGGGGCCTTTGCAGTCAAGATTCCGTCGTCTTTCGAAGACACGCTCGACATCTACAACCTGCCTGTCAAAACCAATGGCGACCGCGTCATAACGCTGGGTGATCTGACGAAGATAAGCCTAACCTTTGAGGACCGCGCAGGCACTGCCCGTTTCAACGGTGAAAACACCATTGCTTTGCAGATCGTCAAACGCAAAGGCTTCAACATCATAGATACAGTCGCGTTGATCGAGGAAGAGGTTGCAGCCGCCAAAGCCACATGGCCAAAAGAGCTTCAAGCCGCTCTAAAGGTCGAGACCGCAAACGACCAATCCCGCAACATCAAATCCATGGTCAAGCAGCTCGAAGGCTCGGTTATGACAGCGATTGCGCTGGTCATGATAGTAACACTTGCAGCCTTGGGCATCCGACCTGCTTTGCTGGTCGGCTTTGCGATTCCAACATCGTTTTTGCTTTGCTTTGCCCTTCTGGCCGTGATGGAAGTGGCGATCTCCAACATCGTGATGTTTGGTTTGATCCTTGCGGTCGGCATGCTGGTCGACGGGGCCATCGTGGTTGTTGAATACGCCGACAAGCGCATCGCGCAAGGTGAAGGTCCGATGCATGCCTATGTGGCCGCTGCGAAACGGATGTTCTGGCCGGTTGTCAGCTCCACCGCGACAACACTCTGCGCATTCCTCCCGATGCTGTTCTGGCCCGGTGTGCCGGGACAATTCATGCGGATGTTGCCGGTTACGCTTATCTTCGTCCTATCGGCATCGCTGCTGGTGGCATTGGTCTATCTACCAGTCATGGGTGGTGTCACCGGAAGGCTCGAACGCTGGTTCAGCCAACGCATAAACCAGATCGCAAAAAGTCATTTCGTTTGGCATGGTCTTTTGTTCGCAGTCGCGATTGGCGCGCTTTTCGCGTTTAGCGCTCTTCCCGTATTGACCGCTCAGATCGGTGAGAACTTTGCCGCCATGGACGGCACAAAGATACTGGCCTCCGTGGTGCCAACCTTTATCGCTGTCTTTATACTTGCCTTGATTTCCTTGGTGGCGACCATTGTTGGCTTAACCGGCGTGGTTGCAGCTTTCCTCGCGGTTGCGGCGCTGGTGAAACGCGCGCAAAATCTCTTTTCAGTACTTTGGCAGCTGGTCTGGCCGAGCAAGTCTGAAAAGGTCAAAGGTTCGTATTCACGCTCCCCGTTTGGCCAGTTCATTCATATGATCGCATCCAATCCAATTGCGCCACTGTTGGCCTTCTGTGCGATCTTCGTGCTGGTTGGATCGGTTTTCATGTACTATTCGAACAACAATCGCGGCGTAGAATTTTTCGTTGAGTCCGAACCCGAGAATGCACTGGTGTATGTCAGAGCACGCGGCAACCTATCGATTGAACAAAAGGATATGCTTGTTCGCGAGGTCGAAGAAATCGCGATGGCGCATCCCAATGTGCGCAGCGCCTTTGCTTTCGCTGGTGATGGTGGATTGAACAACAATACAGGTGGCGCGCAGTCCCCTCTGGACACAATCGGACAAGTCCAGATTGAGCTTGTAAAATGGGAAGAGCGTAACAGAACTTCAGAGGTCTGGTTCACGGTCCCCCTTCTAGGTTTTGATGTAAACCGATTGATCACCGACCCAGCAGCAGACGGCAATCAGACGATGGCTGAATTGACTGCAGAGATGGAAAAACTACCGGGAATCAAAATCGAAGTTCTGGCATTGGAACAAGGGCCAGCCGCGGCAAAACCGGTGCATTTACGCATAAAGGGTGACAACCCAGAGATTTTGGAAGCTTTCACGCGCCAAGCTCGCGAGGTATTTAACAATACCACAGGCTTGAAACTCATCGAAGACACCCTGCCCTTGCCAGGCATCGATTGGCAGATCGACGTAGATGTGGAAAAGGCGGGGCGTTACGGCGCAGACGTGGCTTCGGTTGGTGGCATGGTCCAACTGGTCACGCGCGGTCTGATGTTGGGCACCATGCGCGTACCCAGTTCCGATGAAGAGATTGAAATTCGCGTTCGCCTGCCGGAAGACGACCGCGTGTTATCAACGTTGGATGCACTCAAAGTGCGCACCAACGATGGGCTGGTTCCACTGGCCAACTTCATCTCTCGCAAGCCGGTGAAAAAGCGCGAGCAGATCGATCGCATCGATCAGACACGCTATTTCGATATCAAGGCTGATGTCGAGGACGGTTTAACCAAAACTGTTACAGATGAGGATGGCAGTTCTTCTGAACAACTGATCAATCCAACAGAACGTATTGAGCATCTAACCACGTGGTTGGAAAGCGGGGTCGTCCCACCAGGCATCACCTGGGAATGGACTGGTGACGCTGAGGATCAAAAGGAATCCGGTGAATTCCTTCAGACGGCATTCATGGGTGCACTTGGTTTGATGTTCATCATTCTGCTTGCGCAATTCAACAGTGTCTACAATGCGGCACTGGTGCTTTTGGCAGTCATTCTTTCAACAGCCGGCGTGTTGATTGGCATGGTGGTCATGGATCAGCCGTTCTCGATCATCATGACGGGCACCGGGATTGTCGCGCTTGCCGGTATCGTGGTGAACAACAACATTGTTCTGATCGACACCTATCAGGAATACAGCAAATACATGCCAAGGGTAGAGGCGATCACGCGAACGGCTGAGGCGCGCATTCGGCCTGTGCTGTTGACCACCATCACCACCATGGCCGGCCTTGCGCCAATGATGTTTGGCCTCAGCCTTGATTTCTTTGGCGGCGGTTACACGTTCAACGCGCCGACTGCGCTTTGGTGGAAACAGCTCGCCACAGCTGTTGTTTTTGGTCTTGGTACGGCGACGCTCCTGACGCTGGTATTCACACCGTCAATGCTGGCTCTGCGGGTTTGGGCCACGACATACGTGCTTTGGGCCGCGCATCTTTTGGCAAAGCTATCTCTGGGCCGCAGCAGCCGTGCGGCGCGTGACTGGGCGTTGCAGCGACAGGCAGCGCGGCAGCAGTCACCGGAAATCATCTGGACAGAAAATCCGATTGAAAAACCCGCATTGATCGCGCCGCAACCGGCCGAAGAACCAGAGGACGAGCCCTTGCTGGACCCAAACGGAAAGCCCCTGCGCGCCGCAGAGTAAATGGAGCTGGATCCAGCTGAGTGCGGAATCCCGCGTTAAAGCCGGACTATTGCGAAATTTTGATTGTGAAGCGGGTAAAGATATTACCTTTACGCAGCCTAAACGGTATTTAACCTACGCAACAGAAACGAATGTTTAGGAATTAATCAAATGGCGGCTTTGAGCCCAATTTGACAAATTCTGCGGCCTGCTCGAACGTCGCATTTGTTAGCAAAAGGATGAGCCCAGTGTTCGGAAACATGATCTCAAACATGATGGTGAAACCGTTTCAGTCACCCCTGTTTGACAACCCCGATGCACACGGCTTGGCATATGAGGACGTCGAATTTCAATCAGCCGATGGCGTTACCCTGCGTGGGTGGTTGATCAATGGCGGCAGCGAAAAACTAATCGTCCAAAGCCACTTTGGCGTTCAGTGCAATCGCGGTGGCTGGTCCCCCAAGGGCAAAGGTGTGATCACGCCGTGGAAGAAAGACATCCAATTTCTGCGGCAAGCGAAACACTTCGCTGATCAAGGGTTTGCGTATCTTATGTACGACCTGCGGGGGCACGGTGAAAGTGATATTGGCCCGACCCCATGGGTAAGTTGGGGGCCTGAAGAGGCAAAAGACGTGATTGCCGCCGTTGATTTCGCGGCGTCTCGCTTTCCCGATACATCTATTGGGCTTCTGAGCATCTGTATGGGCGCAGCCTCAACCACCTATGCGTACGGCCTTGAAAACGGCATGGCCAACCGACCCCAAGTTAGGGCGATTGTTGCGGTTCAGCCGCTTCTTTACACCTGCTTCATTGAAGCGCTCGGGATGCCAGGATTTATGGCGCGTTCAGGGGAAAAGGTGAGCAACAAAAGGTTGGGATTTGATATGTCGCAACCGAACTTCGTTGATCATGCGGACAAGGTATCCGTACCCACAATGGTCGTTCAGAACCAGAACGATCCTTGGACGCAGATGGGCATGGTTCAGGACTACTATGACAAGCTCGCCGTAGAGAAAGAGCTTAAGTTGCTCGATATCGAAAAGAGTAGGTTCGCCGCCTACGACTGGCTCGGAACCCATCCAACTGAGGTTCAGGCTTGGTTTGACAAGTTCGTCTAAGCTGACATTTGTTCGACCGCAGCGAAATCATGGTTTGGTCCGCATAGCTCACCTTAGCCTAGGATTTCGCTTTAGGCCGAAATTGGTACCAAAAATCGTGATCTTCAGTATTCTATAATCGTCACGCAGTCTCGTGCGGTTCGCTTGCCTGTCTATGCCACAACGCCGCGTAACGACCATCCAACTCCAACAATTCGGCATGCGTGCCGTCCTCGACGATCCGGCCCTTTTCAAGAACCACGATCCTGTCGGCATCCGCCACTGTTGAAAGGCGGTGCGCGATGGTTATAACCGTGCGCCCCTGCCCGGCCTGACGCAGCGCATCCTGAATGCCCTCTTCGGTTTCGGCATCTAGTGCGCTGGTGGCCTCATCAAGAAGCAGGATGGCTGGGTCCTTAAGCAGCGTCCGTGCTATGCCCACTCGCTGCTTTTCACCACCTGAGAGTTTCAGCCCACGCTCACCCACCTGAGTGTCATAGCCGTCCGGCAGCGATACAATGAAATCGTGGATTTGGGCCGCTTTGGCCGCCGCTTCGATATCGGCCTGGCTCGCACCCTCGCGCCCATAGCCAATGTTATAGCCAATGGTGTCATTGAATAGTACGGTGTCCTGCGGCACGACGCCGATCGCGGCATGCAGGCTTTCCATCGACACGCCTCGAATGTCCTGCCCATCGATACTCACAGCGCCGCTATTCACATCGTAGAATCGAAACAAAAGCCGCCCGATGGTGGATTTCCCTGATCCGGACGGGCCAACCATGGCCACCGTCTTGCCAGCGACAATATCCAGGGTCAGACCATTTAAGATCGAACGTTCATTCTCGTACCCAAAGTGTACATCTTTGAACTGCACCGCGCCCTGTTTTACCCGCAACCCATCAGCGCCTGGCCGGTCCGCCACATCCGGCACCTGTTCCAGAAGATCAAACATCTCGCCCATGTCGATGAGCGCTTGGCGGATTTCGCGATAGACGAAGCCGAGAAAATTGAGCGGGATAGTGATCTGGATCATGTAGGCGTTGACCATCACGAAATCGCCGACCGTAAGGTCCCCACGCTGCACGCCGTAGGCCGCCATGACCATGACCGTGACCAACCCGGCTGTGATCAGAAAGCTCTGCCCCACATTGAGCGCCGCCAGCGAATAGGAGGTGCGCAGCGCGGCCCGCTCATAGCCCGCCATCGCGGCGTCATAGCGTGCCGCCTCTCGGGTTTCGGCCCCGAAGTATTTGACTGTTTCAAAGTTCAAAAGGCTGTCGATGGCGCGCTGATTGGCCTCGGTATCCTGATCGTTCATCACCTTACGTTGACGCACGCGCAGCTCGGTCACTTTGAAGGTGAAAATGATGTAGGCCGTGACCACCGTCATCACCACAACCATGTAGCGCACGTCGAAGAGCCAGACGAGCACCGCGCCGATCATCAACAGTTCCAGCATCAATGGACCGATCGAGAACAGCAAGAACCGCAACAGGAAATCGACGCCTTTCACTCCACGCTCAATAATCCGGCTCAGACCACCGGTCTTGCGCGTGGTGTGATAGCGCAGCGACATTTTGTGGATGTGTTGAAAAGTCTGCAAAGCAAGGCTGCGCAAGGCGCGTTGAGCGACACGGGCAAAGATCGCATCCCGCAGCTGTTGAAACCCGTCATTCAACACCCGCGCCATGCCATAGGCGATAGTGAGCCCTACGGCTCCTGCGCCCAACATCCAAGCTGCGCTTTGTCCCTCGCCGGCCAGACTATCGACCGCCGCCTTGTAAAAATAGGGCGTGCTTACGGCCACGAGCTTAGCGGCAACAAGCGCCATCATGGCAGCAACGACGCGCACCTTGACCCACGGCGCGCCCGCAGGCCACAGATAGGGCGCAACACGCCGGATCACACGCCACCCGCTTTTGCGAGCGGCCACGGCCTGTTCAGCGTTCGACTGGGTTACTTGTGCGTCCGTCATGGTGCATCACCTTGCTTCCCAAGAAATAGGCAACGCGGTGGTCGGAAACCAGTGGTTTCGGCTTATTCGTCTGGAAAGTTAAACACCTGTCCTGGATAGATCAGATCAGGATTGCGGATACGATCTCGGTTAGCCTCAAAAATCCGCACATATAGTAGGCCCTCACCATAGCGCTCACGCGAGATGCCCCAAAGTGTGTTGCCTGGTTGTACGGTCACTTCCTGGATCGCGCGGCCCTCAACTGTTGCCGATTGAAGCACCTCTTCATCCTCACGCTTGAACGGTGTCTCTACGCGCGAAGTCACGTTGCCTTCGGCATCCACCTCATCAATGCGCAAAGTGTAAACGCCAGTATCAACCTCAGGCAATTCAGAACGCCAGCTGCCGTTCTCTGTGATGCGCGACGTCGTGATTGGTGCATTATCGAGATAGACCTGCACAAATCCGTCCCCTGTTGCTCTACCAGAGAGTTCCACTTCGCCCTGATCGGAGTAGGTAATTGCATCCAAAGCAACGACGGACATTACCTCGGGCGCAACATCACCGGGAGTTGGCGGTTGAATCACTGTGACGCCTTCTTCGTCGGAACGTAATACAGCAGATCGCGTTCTTGAATCCGTTTGACCTGAAAGGGCGCTTTCGCCTGCGGCTTCGTCCAATGACGCAATCTCTTCTGACGCCGCGCCTTCTTCGGACGATACCTCGTCTTCAGACGGCGAACTATCTGGCTCCTCTTCGCTGGCGGAAGGGTCTTCCTCAGCCTGCGCAATCAGTTCGTCAGGCTGCTCGGTCAGCGGCGCTATGATGATGTCGCCTTCTGAGCGAATGTCCTCGCCCGTCTCCGGTGAACGCATCGTCAGAGAAAGTATACGCGCCTGATCGCTTGGCTCAACACTCACAAACTGGACGAATTCTCCGCTAGGTTCTGGCAGAAACGTGCTCAGCACATTCGCATCAAGACGAATGGACGTTTCCCAACCCGGCTGCGACATGCCTGCCACCAGCATCTGTCCGTCTGGCTCTAACCGAAATGTGCTCACCTTCGGGGGGATTGGCAAGTCCCCCTCAGCGGATTGAGACTGCGACGCTGGTTCTTGTCGTGTTTCGGTTTCAACGCTTTGCTGTGTGTCTTCTTCAGCAGCGTTCTGCGCTGACTCAGACTGAGCAACCTCAACCGACGCTACGCCTGCCTCTTGGCCATCTTGGCTCAAGTATCGATATCCTAATAGCGCGCCAGCAGCGCCGATAATCGCCACAACAGCGATAACAGCAACGGGTTGTACAGCAGCTGGTCCTGCGTCTTTGCTCATCGATCCCCCTTAACACCCAGCGTTTCAGCACGGTTGATCGAGTTTATCAACCCACGTAATAACGGTCAAAACAACCCTGATCAGTACTTGGTGATTTGATGGCAGCAAAGTCAATCTGTGTCTTTTGCGGCGCACGCAGCGGCGTAGATCCTCAATATGAGCGAGCTGCAAAGGAGTTTGGCGCAGTTTTCGCAAAACAAAACTGGCGTTTGGTCTATGGCGCGGGCGATATCGGCCTCATGGGCGCCGTTGCGCGTGCGGCGCAGTCAGCGGGCGCAGAAACCTTTGGTGTAATACCGCAGCACCTTGTAAACTGGGAGATCGGAAAAACTGATCTCACCAGCTATGTCGTGACCGAAACCATGCATGAGCGTAAGAAAGTCATGTTCATGAACTGCGATGCCGCAGTGGTTCTGCCTGGGGGTGCAGGCTCACTCGATGAATTTTTTGAGGTGCTCACTTGGCGTCAGATCGGCTTGCACGACAAGCCTATTTATTTGCTCAATGTGGCAGAGTATTGGGCGCCTTTGATCGATCTCCTCGATCACGTTGTCGCAAAGGACTTTGCCGATCCAAGCTTGAAGAGCTTTCTGCAAGTCGTTGAAACTATTTCAGACCTTGTGAACGCACTGAACAGTGCATTGAAATAAAGAAGCCCCCGACAAAATGCCGGGGGCTTCAAAGTGTGGTGCATCAGAGTTAAGCGTGCGCGCGACGACGGATCAGACCAAACGCACCCAAACCAACGATCAATAAGGGAAGGCCTGCAGGCAGCGGAACTGGCGCCAGTTGCTCTTCAATCAGATCGGCAAGCGCGGCTTGCGCAACACGGTTGGGGTGAATGCCGTCAACGAACAGAATGTCGTCGGCTAGTTCGATATCAAAAATCGGAAATCCTTCACTATCGAAGCCAACCAAAGAACAGTTATTTGTAGGATCGAAAACGCTGAAGCTTGGGATACACTGGCTTGTCAGATCACTGATGCCGAGATCTACCGCGCCGCTCAAGATATCCTGGAAGAAACCGGCCACGTCCACTTCGATAATGTTGAGACCCTCGCCGCGCAGTTCATTGGCGATGTCGGCCAACTCGTTGTTAAATGCATCTGTTTCCTGCGTAGCCAGACCTGCGAGCGGAGCCACCGAACTTGCGGGATCGTTGAAAAGCGGCGTGTCTCCCAGATTAGGCAGGTTCAAAACAAGAAAATTGTCGAATTCAGAGTTCAAGCTGTTCAGTCGACGTATGCCATCACCAACAGCATTCGCAGCGTCGACGCCAACAGCTCTCGCCCCACCGATGGCTTCGTCCAGATCTTGCAAAAGGTCGTTTGCGCCTAGGAAAACTGAAACGAGTGGATTGTCACCGACAACTGCGTTGAGAGGGCCGAGTGGCGAAACCAAGCCAGTCAAAGTATCAATCTGATTGTTGAACGTACCAAATGCCGCGAAAAGGGCTGCTCCATCAGCAGACATCTCGAAGGCAGGTTGTTGTTCGTTGTCATCTTCAGCTGTTGCACCACCAAGGGCAAGATTGAAGGTGGCAGCCCCAAATTCTTGTGCCAGGATTTCAGCATACGTGACGCCGTTAGAAAACCGGCCACCAAAACTTGGCGGGACTTGCTGCACAAGCTTGCCATCATCGGTGAGACTATCACCAATCGCGAAGAAACTGGAAAACTCGTCGCTGAGCGACGATGCAGGCGCCGCCGTTGCAAGCGCAGTGAAAGAGATCGTGGCGATCGTCAGAAGTCTCATAAATACCCCCCAGAGATTCAAACTCCGAAGCAATCTACCGGATCGTCCTTGTGGATGAAAATCACTATTAACCAATTGACGTTAGGTAATCTTACCAAATTTACGAACAATCGTTTCATCAGGGACGGCATTGTCGCCAGAACATGAATGGTTCGAAAGCATTTCTGATGGCTGCCAGGTTCTCCTTTGTCAAATAAACATCGACAACGCTTGATGGATTTATTTTTTGCTTAAGCAACGAGAGAAAGTTCCCGGCCACCAGACACAGCCGCTGTTTCATTGAAATGATTACAGGACTTAACGATAAGATGAGCTACATGTTTGGCGCCGACACAGACTGCCTGTCTGGCCACAAATTGGGACATGAGTAGATGCATACAGAAGACTTTGGTTTCGGAACCCAAATCCGGAAATCACCATTTTTTGACGCAACTGTCCGCTGGGGCGC
>JBCDDS010000107.1:0-12948 GCA_039180185.1 Pseudomonadota bacterium
CAATCGTTTCGCCATGGCCAAGCTGCATGTCCACGCCCGAAAGAACCATAGTCTGCCCGCCCATTTGGCGCACGCCCACATCAAAGCTGACGCGCGTCCGCGTTGAGGGCTTTTCAAAGATCAGAGCGACCACGCGACCGGATAGGGGCGTATCGGCGTCCGAGGTGCCGCGCGGCAGGCCTTTTCGCGCCGACTTCATATCTTGCGCATTGTCTATGATGTGCCGCAATGCCTGCGGTTCTGTCTTGTGGATATCAAGAAAGTTATTCATAGCCGGGCTTTCTTGTTGGAATTCTGGTAGGGTTGCTAGATCAAGCGGTCGCGAGCGCGGAACGTGATGCGACAGCTTTTGCAGCTTGATCCAGTCGGATCACTGCCTGGTCGATTTCATCATCGCTGATAATCAATGGCGGCAAAATCCTGACAGTATTGTCTGCTGCGGGAACGGTTGCAATCAGAGCATCGTAGCCTGCGTTGACCACATCCATGTTGGGTGCACGGCAGACCAATCCTAGCATCATTCCGGACCCTCTAACGCTTTCAAATACGTCCGGGTTGTCGGCGACCAGTCCTTCAAGCTTTTGGCGTAGGTGGCCAGATTTGCGGCGCACGTTATCAAGAAAGTCAGGCTCGGAGACGATATCCATTACCGCACAGCCAACCGCGCAGCCAAGAGGGTTGCCGCCATAGGTCGACCCATGCGTTCCCGCCGTCATGCCCGAGGCAGCGGTCTCTGTTGCCAAAACTGCTCCAATGGGGAAGCCGCCACCTATACCTTTGGCCACCAGCATGACGTCGGGCGTTATCCCGGCCCATTCATGCGCAAAAAGCTTGCCCGTTCGGCCCATGCCGCATTGCACTTCGTCTAGGATGAGGAGAATTTCATGCTCGTCACACAACGCGCGCAAGCCTTTGAGAATTTCGTCCGACAACGGGCGTATTCCACCCTCGCCCTGTATCGGCTCAGCCATTATGCCAGCAGTATTTTCATTGATTACTGCTTCAACCGCCTCAAGATCGGCAAACGGTACCTGTATGAAACCAGGCAGAAGCGGTCCAAACCCTTTGGTCATCTTTTCTGAGCCAGCCGCCGCGATCCCTGCAGAGGATCTGCCGTGGAACGACCCTTCGAAAGCGATAAAGTTATGCTTTTCGGGATGCCCTTTGTCGTGGAAATACTTGCGGCCCATCTTCACAGCTAACTCACAAGCTTCTGTGCCTGAGTTCGTGAAAAACACTGTATCGGCAAAGCTCTCTGTCACCAGCTTATCCGCCAGCCTTTGCTGTTGCGGAATATTGTATAGGTTCGACGTATGCCAAAGCTGGCCAGCCTGCTCGGTCAAAGCTGAGACTAGCGCAGGATGGGCGTGACCAAGTGCGTTGACGGCTATGCCAGACGCCATATCCAAAAATCGACGACCGTCTTCCTCGATAAGCCAGCATCCTTCCCCTTTTACGAAACTCAAAGGCGCGCGATTGTAGGTTGGCAGTATCGACGGAAACATGTCCGGTTCCTTTTAGGCGAGAGCCTCTTTGAGGCGTTCAGTAAGAAGAATTTATTAGGTTTAGTCAGTGCGCGACAAGCGCGCTGCGGGGCCGCAATGTTTAGCCAAGTCGACGTCGGCGTCGGGCAATCGCATATGAAGAAGGTCTGAACATAACGTCGCTCTAGCGGTTTTGGCGGCTGACGTGAAGCAGAAATAGTAATTTAGCCGAGCACAGACGCTTGTCAGCACGCGCGAAAGCGGCCAGACCTGCATCTATGTCTATGAAACACCCGCAAAATCCGCCATTGGCCGCGGGCCTAACTCTGGCTGCTTCAGCCCTGGTCGCATTGACGATGCTTTTGGCCAAAGCGCTTGGAACAGACGTGTTAGGACCAGCCTTGCACCCTTTACAGGTAAGCCACGGCAGATTTCTTTTCGCGCTGCTGACCATTGCGGGTTTTGCGGCGATCTATCGACCGCATTGGACCAAGCCAAACTTGAAGATACACTTTACGCGTTCTGCCTGCGGTTGGGGTGGCGTTAGCCTCATGTTTGCTGCTGCCACTTTCATTCCGCTCTCAGACGCGACGGCAATCAGTTTCCTCAATCCGGTTTTCGGCATGTTTCTTGCAGTCTTGGTGCTTGGCGAACAAGTAGGTTTCATACGGTTTTTAGCTGCTTTCGTTGCACTACTCGGAGCTCTCATTCTGGCAAGACCAGGCAGCGGCGCGCTTGAATTAGGCGCTTTACTCGCGCTTGCCTCAGCACTTCTTTTTGGCGCTGAAATTATCGCGATAAAACTTCTATCCAGCCAGGAGCACCCAGTGCAGATACTGCTGATCAACAATACAATTGGCGTCGTCATTGCCACAATATCGGTAAGTTTTGTTTGGCAGCCACCGACTGCGTCACAGTGGCTTGGGCTGATTGCAATTGGCGCAGTCATGGTTTGTGCGCAGGCCTGTTTCGTGAACGCCATGTCGCGCGCCGATGCGAGTTTTGTTGCGCCATTTTTCTTTGCTGCGTTAGTTTTTGCAACCTTTTATGATGCGGTTGCCTTTCAGGTGCTACCGGACACGACTTCATTTATCGGCGCCGGTGTGATCATTGCAGGGGCAGGTTTGCTGGCCTGGCGCGAAGGAATGAAACGCAAACAATAATGTTAGTTCCACCCATGAGACCGCCTGACTAAGTTCGTCCTATGCGCCTGATCCTGCTAACTACTATCACTATGATTGCCTTCGCGGCAAATTCGGTACTTAACCGAATGGCACTTGCGGGTGATCACATCGATGCAATGTCCTTTGGCACTGTACGATTGATAGCCGGGGCGGTCATGCTGGCTGTATTGTGTTTAGCGCTCAGGGGAAAACTTGGCCTTGGAGGTCCCTCAAGGGCGATCGGGGTCGCAGCACTTATGGGCTATATATTCGGATTTTCTGCGGCCTACACGGCATTAGATGCCGGGCTTGGCGCTCTGATCCTTTTTGGGATGGTACAAGTGACTATGTTTACAAGCGCTTTCGTTGGCGGTGAGGCGATACCGGTTAGACGATGGACCGGGGCAGCGCTGGCTCTAACGGGGCTAGCTTGGCTCATGTGGCCTAGTCCAGAAACTGAGGTCAGCATATGGCATGGCGGTCTGATGGCACTGGCCGGTATTTCTTGGGGTATCTATTCACTTGCAGGGCGCAAAGCAGGCGACGCGTTGTCGGCCACAGCCGCGAATTTCATCTGGGCTGCACCTCTGGCTGTAGTCCTACTGCTGATTGTGCCAACAGGAGACGTCGCGGCGCCGATGAACGCCACTGGTATTGGCCTTGCCATTCTATCGGGCGCTGTCACCTCGGGGCTTGGCTATGCTCTCTGGTACGCTGTGTTACCCAAGCTAGATGCTTCTGCGGCAGCAGTAGCACAGCTCACTGTACCGGTCATCGCTTTGGCTGCTGGCATAGCATTGCTTGGTGAAGTCTTGACGCTGAGATTGACCCTCGCATCATTGCTGGTTCTGGGAGGCGTAGCACTGTCCAGTATGCCGAGCCGAAAAGCCAATTTGACAGAAACCTGATCACTAAAGAAAGCGGTTCAATGAAATTTGGGGCTGTTTATGGTCGCATGTTCCGCTTATCTGAAAGGCGATGAAGTATTTTGCATTCGTACTGACTATTTGCCTGCCGCTTCCGGCGATGGCCAACTGCGTGGTTCTGCTACACGGTCTGTTGCGCTCGGAAAGCTCGCTTTTGATACTTGAGACGTCGCTTCAGGCGCGAGGCTACGAAACGGTTAGCCCGAGCTATGCGTCGACCGAAGATCGAATTGCCATTCTCGCAGATGAGACGCTTCCAGAGGCGGTTGCGGCTTGCAATTCAAGCCCAGTGCATTTTGTGAGCCATTCGATGGGTGGTATTCTTTTACGCTATTGGTTGGACCGGAATCCGCTTGAAGACATGGGGCGTGTCGTGATGATGGCGCCGCCAAACAAAGGTTCCGCCGTGGTTGATGAACTGGGTGGCATCGAGCTCTTCGAATGGATCAACGGTCCAGCAGGGCTTGAACTTGAAACCGGTGAAGACAGCTTTCCTGTGAGTTTGCCTCCGGTCAATTTTGAACTGGGTGTGATTGCGGGCAACCGCACACTGAACCCATATTTCTCAAGCCTGCTTGAAGGGCCGGATGACGGCAAGGTCACCGTCGAATCGACAAAAGTAGAAGGTATGAGCGATCATATCGAACTACCGGTGACGCACACTTTCATGATGAACAATCCGTTCGTCATCGCACAAGTGATCCAATTCTTAGAAAATGGCTCATTTGATCCCGATCTCGACTTGGCCGACCTGATTGAGGACCTGCAGGAATGAGCCTTGAAGCACGGCTGACGGGTGCCAAAGTTCTGCTCCCGGATGGTGTTTCAGATAAACCCTTAAGCTTTGCCGAAGGTGTCGTCGTCGAGGACGCTCAAGCAAAAGAAGTGGATCTCTCTGGCTTCATGGTCATGCCCGGCATCGTCGACGTTCACGGGGATGCATTTGAAAAACACCTCGCACCGCGACGGGGCGCGATGAAAGATGTGGATCAGGGCCTTATTGCAGCCGAGGCAGAGCTGGCGGCAAACGGCATAACCACCGGGACATTGGCACAGTTCTACAGCTGGGAAGGCGGCATGCGGGGCCCGGAGTTTGCCGAGCGTGTGTTCGAGGGCTTGGAAAAGGTTCGCCCACGTCTTGGCACCGATCTGCGGGTTCAGTTGCGCTTTGAGGTCTCAATGCTCGACGACTATGAGGAGGTGCGCAAGCTTCTAGATCGGTTTAATATTGGCTATCTTGTCTTCAATGATCATCTGCCGCACGATGCGCTGGCGCAGGGGAAAACGCCGCCCGGTCATGTGGGGAAATCCCTTCGCATAGGGAAGAACCCTGACAAGCATTTGGAATACATCCATTCGCTTCATGCCGGGATGGATAAAGTACCCGCGGCATTGGATGCGTTTTGCGAGACATTGCGCAAGACCGACATCCGGATCGGCAGCCATGATGAAACCTCGGCCGAACAGCGCGCGACTTGGCACGCAAGAGGCGCGCATGTCAGCGAGTTTCCGGAAACGCTTGAGACGGCCGAAGCGGCCAAGTCGACCGGCGACAGCATCGTGCTCGGTGCGCCCAATCTGGTTCGCGGCGGCTCTCACAAGGGCAATGTCAGCGCTCTGGAGCTCGTAACGATGGGACTTTGCGATGCGCTGGCTTCGGATTATCACTATCCGTCCTTGCGTCGCGCAGCCTTCATGCTCGAACGTAGTGGTGTCTGTGATCGGGCGAGTGCTTGGGCATTGATCTCAAGCGGCCCTGCGAAGGTGCTGGGTCTTGAGGACCGTGGTGAGCTGACACCGGGGCTCAGGGCGGACATGGTCATCTTGGATGAAGACACCCGCGATATCTGTGCCACGCTCTCCGCAGGCGAAGTTACATACATGAAAGGCGAGCTTGCTGCGCGTTTTATGGTCTAAGCCTGCCAGACTACACGATTAACATGACCCATCTTGCGACCCGCTTTTACATCGGTCTTGCCATAAAGGTGCAATGATGCGTTCGTATCTCTGGCGATCTGTGGCACGCGGTCCATGTCATCGCCTATCAGGTTTTCCATCACCACATCGGCATAGCGCGACCCATCGCCCAGCGGCCATCCAGCGATAGCACGGATATGTTGTTCGAACTGATCGACGTGACAGCCCTGCTGCGTCCAGTGGCCGGAGTTATGTACACGCGGCGCAATCTCATTGACGATGAGCCCGGAACTGGTGACGAAGAGCTCGACCCCCATGACACCAACATAATCCAACGCATTGAGAATCTTCCCGGTCAGCAAGACCGCGTCGGCGCGTTGTGCCGCTGTCAATGACGCAGGAAGTGTGGTGGTGCGCAAGATACCCTCACGATGCACATTCTCACCAGGGTCAAAACAAGCCACTTGACCATCAAGTCCACGAGCGCCGATCACGGATATTTCGTTTTCGAAGTCAACAAAGCCTTCCATGATCGAAGGCGCGCCGGCCATATCGGCTAGAGCGGAAACTGCATCATCCGCGCTCGATAACCGTGCCTGGCCTTTGCCGTCATAGCCAAAACGACGGGTTTTCAGGATTGAAGGCGTACCGATCGTCGACAGCGCAGCCTCTAAGCTACCGAGATCAACAACATCAGCATATGGCGCCGTCTGCAGACCCAACCCAGTTAGAAAATTCTTTTCTGTCAGCCGATCCTGACTCACTCGCAACGCCTCACGACCCGGGCGCACCGGCTTAATCGCCTCCAATACATCAAGTGCATCCGTCGGGATGTTTTCAAACTCATAGGTAATCACGTCCGAGGCTTCCGCGAATTTGCGCAATGCAGCCTCGTCTTCATAGCTGGCTTGAAAATGGTAATTCGACACATGGCTCGCCGGGCAATCGCCACCGGGCTCAAACACGCAAGTCTTGAACCCAATACGAGACGCCGCCACGGACAACATGCGCCCCAACTGTCCACCACCTAGAATACCAATCACCGCGCCCTGCGGCAGCGGTTCAGTCATCAGATGGCTCCGTAGGGATTGAGGCAGACAGCGCAGAGCGCCATTCGACCAACCTTTCGGCTACGTCTGCATCGTCATTCGCCACAATCGCCACCGCCATCAGACCGGCGTTGGCCGCGCCTGGTGCACCGATCGCCATAGTCGCAACAGGATATCCCTTTGGCATCTGCACAATGGAATAGAGGCTATCGACACCAGACAGGGCCTGGGTTTGCACAGGAACGCCGATCACGGGAACCCGCGTCTTGGATGCCATCATGCCGGGTAGATGTGCCGCGCCACCCGCCCCCGCTATAATCGCTTTGAGGCCCCGCTCGGCAGCGGAGGCGCCGTATTCCCATAAACGGTCCGGCGTGCGATGCGCCGATACAATTCGCGCCTCATAGGCAACGCCCAGCTCATCAAGAATATCGGTTGCGTGTTTCATGGTGGTCCAGTCAGACTGGCTTCCCATTACAACCCCGACAACTGGCTCTGTCATCTAACTTTCCTACCGTTTTGGAAGCGGGCACTATAGCGACGCTCCACTTCGAGGCAAGCGTCGAGTATCAAAAGCAGTTTCAAGCAATAATGTCGGGCGTAAGCCTATCTTCGATCCAGGCTATACGGTCTTTGAGACGCAACTTTTGTTGCTTAAGCCGCTTCACTGTTAATGGATCGCGGGATGCCTTTTCTTCCAACGCGTTGATCGCCTCATCCAGATCACGATGCTGACGTCGAAATTCTTCTAGTTCGACGCGCAAAACGTCGTCCGATTTCATCGACAGATCATCATACTGGCTCATTGCTGGCTTACCCTTCGACTTCCGCTTTCAAAATAACGATTTTTCCCAATTTGGAAAAGCTCTTGCACACAGCAAAGGACGATCCCATATTTTACGTGCAGCGTTGCCATTAAGGGATGCAGCACAAAGCACTGTCGCTTTTTGTTATAAGGACAAGGCCGATGACAAAGCTATCGCTCGGGTCGCACCCCTATATGCTGGGGTTTGAGCAGCTTGAAAGACTGTTGGAACGCAGCGCGAAATCAGGCAATGAAGGCTATCCGCCGTTCAACATTGAACAGACGTCAGCCAATTCATATCGGATTACTCTAGCGGTCGCCGGGTTCGCCGAAAGTGATATCGCAATTACGCTTGAAGATCGGCAATTAGTGATCCGTGGGCGACAGGATGACGACACAGAAGGGCGCGTTTTCCTGCACAGAGGCATCGCAGCGCGTCAATTTCAGCGCAGTTTCGTCCTGGCTGACGGTGTGGAGGTCGGCGAAGCGGTTATGGAGAACGGCCTTTTACACGTGGATCTGAGCCGCGCTAAACCCGAAACGGTTGTACAAACAATAAAGATCAAAAAGGGGTAAGAGCAATGAACACGCCGTATAATTTCGAAGACGCAGCAGAACGCGCGATAGTCTACGTTCGCGAGGTCAAAACCGAAGACTTACCAAAGGAAATGCGCGCGCAGTTGGGTGAATTGAAGTCAATTTACGCTGTTCACAGTGCCGAAGGTGAGCGGCTTGCACTGGTTCGCGACAGAAACCTCGCATTTGCATTGGCACGTCAACATGACATGGACCCTGTGACAGTCCATTAACGGTATTCTCAAACCCAAGTAAAAATCTGGCGCATAGTTGTTATGGTCTTTCTTCAGCGCGGCTGGCATACGCGGTCGTGAATTGAATGTAAGGCCAACCTCGTGACCAAGATCATAGCCCATCTTTCGGACGTTTCTGAACGTTATGACACTCTGCTTGTGGATCTTTGGGGCTGTGTTCATAACGGAATAACTGCCTATCCTGAAGCTGTCAGCGCTCTGAGAGAGTTTCGCGGTCGAGGTGGCCTTGTCGTGTTGGTCAGTAATTCCCCAAAGCCGCGTGCTCGCATAATTCCCCAATTGACCAGTTTCAACGTTCCAGAAGACTGCTGGGACGCCATTGCGACATCTGGAGATTCTGCAAGATCGGCGATGTTTCAAGGCGCAGTAGGCCGTAAAGTGTGGTTCATGGGCGAATGGGAGCGTGACTCGGGGTTTTTTGAACCACTGAATCTAATCGAAAACCCTGTTGAAATTGAACGTGTCGCATTGCGTGAGGCCGAAGGGATAGTGTGTTGTGGGCCGTTTGATCCAATGGCGGATCCGAGCATTAATAGAGCGGACTTTCTTTATGCTAAGCAGAACGGGTTGAAACTACTCTGCGCCAACCCAGATATCGTAGTCGACCGTGGTGAGGTTCGGGAATGGTGTGCAGGCGCCCTCGCCGCGCTCTACACCGAAATGGGTGGTGATAGCTTATATTTTGGCAAACCCCATCCACCCATCTATGACCTTGCGCAAAGACGAATTGCCGCTCTCGGTCGCTCCTTTACAGCTGCGCGTACGTTAGCAATTGGGGACGGGCCACAAACAGACATCCGGGGCGCTATGGGAGAGGATATCGATTCTCTCTTCATTAGTGGCGGTTTGGCTTCGAAAGAGACAAAAACCTTCGATCAACCCGATCCATCTGCCCTGAACGCCTATCTTCAAAGTGAGAAAATTGCACCAAACTATGCAATTGGGCAGTTGAGATAGATAAAATACCTTGCTTTTCTGCGGTTGCAAAGTAATTAAGTTACAAGAATTTCTTCTTTAGAAGAACAATATTATCGGTTGAGTGTGCGTTTGCGTTCAAAGGGGGACGACATGTTGGATAATATGCCACGCGGAACAATCACGATCGAACAGATCGAGATGGGTATGGTGCGCAGCCTCCGCAAAGTTGTCACCGACGAAGATATCAGGATGTTTGCGCAGGTATCTACCGATCATAACCCGGTGCACATGGATGACGACTACGCCCGTGACACAATTTTTGAGGGCCGCATCGCACATGGCATGCTGACTGCTGGATTAATATCCGCTGTGATCGGTGAACAGCTCCCAGGACATGGCACGGTCTATATGGGTCAAACTCTAAAATTCCTTGCGCCCGTGCGCCCCGGTGACATGGTTGTTGCCGAAGTCGAAGTCATCGGAATAGATCACGCTAAACGACGCGTGCAACTTGATTGCCGCTGTCTTGTTAATGGTAAAAAAGTGCTGATTGGCGAGGCGACCGTGCTCGCACCATCCGGAAAATTCGACTGAATTACCGCAGCCCTTTCAGCACAACTTCCTTAAGGTTCATCCAAGCTTGCACCTGAGAGGCACTGCAGCTAGGCCAGAACCATGCGTATCATCCGCGATTATTCCTTTGTTGACCCGGCAGATAAGGGTGCATCGGTTGCCATAGGCAACTTCGACGGCGTGCATATCGGTCATCAAAAAGTCATCGAACTTGCTGGAATGGCAGGAGAAGAAATCGGCGCCCCACTGGGAATTTTGACGTTTGAACCGCACCCAAGAGAATACTTTGCACCCGAAGCGCCATCCTTTCGGCTGATGAACAGCGACGCCCGCGCTAATCGGCTGGAAAAACTCGGGGTGGAGCGGCTCTATGAAACGCCATTTAACGCAAGCCTTTCTGCACTATCGCCCGAAGAGTTTGCTCGCAACGTTATCGCCGAAGGTCTGGGACTCCGCCATGTGGTGGTCGGGGCTGACTTCTGCTTTGGCAAAGGCCGCGCGGGCACGGCGCAGGATTTGGTTGTGCTCGGTCGAAAGCTTGGCTTTGGCGTGACGATTTCTGAGCTTTTGGAAAACTCCGGTCAAGAGGTCTCCTCCACAGCGATCCGACAAGCACTCACCGACGGCAGACCACGCGACGCAGCGTCCATGCTTGGACATTGGCATCGAATTGACGGGCCTGTGGTCGGCGGTGATCAGCGCGGGCGAGAGCTTGGCTATCCGACCGCTAATATGTCCATTGAAGGACTGCATGAGCCGCGCTTTGGCGTTTACGCGGTGCTCGTAGATGTCTTGGATGGTGCACATCAAGGCAGCTATCTGGGCGCGGCAAGCCTCGGTCTTCGACCTATGTTTGGCGGCCAAACACCCAATATTGAAACCTTCCTGTTTGACTTCTCCGGCGATCTCTACGGCGCGCGTCTTTCAATCGCGCTTATCGAGTATCTGCGTCCCGAAGAGACATTCGATAGCCTTGAAGCCTTCATCGCGCAAATGGATGCAGACTGTGCCCAGGCCCGCACTATATTAGGCAAGTTATGACATACTCTGCCATCGATAGAAGCGGCCTTCGAGATCGGTTTTGGGAAACCACTCCTCTCGACCGCATGACACAGAAGGAATGGGAAGCGCTTTGTGATGGCTGTGGCAAATGCTGCCTGAATAAACTCGAAGACGAGGACACCGGCGAGGTAGAACTGACCCGCGTGGCCTGCCGCCTGTTTGACGACACGACCTGCCAGTGCGGGCAATACGACATCCGCCAGCAATTCGTACCTGAATGCATCTCACTCAACGCGCGCACGATTGATCTTCACATGTACTGGCTGCCTGCAACATGTGCCTACAAGCTTTTAAGGCAGGGAAAGCAGCTCTACGACTGGCACCCACTTATTTCTGGCAGTGACGAAACCGTTCATGAGGCGCGCGTGTCTGTGCGCCATATGACTGTACCTGAATTCGAGGTAGATGAGGAAGATTGGGACGACCATCTGATTGAGGAACCATCCGGATGCGTTTGAAATCCGACAATACAGGGCCAGCAACACCGAAGGTCATGGAGGCTTTGGCTCGTGCCAATGAAGGTCATATCTCTCCTTACGGAGAGGATGATTTGACTGCACTGGCTGTTGCGGCGGTGCGTGCGGTTTTTGAGGCACCCGAGGCGTCCGTCCATCTGGTGGCCACCGGGACGGCGGCAAATGCGATTGCCTTAGCCGCTATGGCACAACCCTGGCAGACAATTTTTTGCACACCGCTGTCGCACATCTACATTGATGAGTGTCACGCGCCCGAGTTTTACACGGGCGGTGCGCGGCTTACGCTCACGGGTGAGGCCGACAAAATGACCGCTGCCGCGTTGGACCAGGTGTTATCTGCCTTGCCCACTGGTGACGTGCATGCGTCCCAGGCAGGGCCTGTCGCGCTGACACAGGTAACCGAACGCGGGCAACTTTACACGCTGGAGGAAATCCGCGAGATCAGTGACGTCGCGCACGCGCATGGACTACCCGTACACATGGACGGCGCACGCTTTGCCAATGCAGTGGCCGCTCTCAATTGCAGTGCTGCGCAGATGAGCCACGAGGCAGGTATTGATGCTGTAAGCTTCGGCGCCAGTAAAAACGGCTGTCTCGGCGTTGAGGCGGTGGTCTTCTTTGATTCGGAAAAATCATGGGAGCTAGAGCTGCGCCGTAAACGCGCAGGACATCTATTTTCCAAACACAGGTATCTTGCGGCGCAAATGCTGGCCTATTGCACAGACGATCACTGGCTTGATACCGCGCGGCAATCCAACGCCAAGGCAAGGCGGTTGGTAGAAGGGCTCAGAAAGCTACCAGACTGTCAGTTTGTTGCCAAACCACAGGCCAACATGATTTTCGCCACGCTACCCCGCTCTACCCATCAAAGACTACATGCCGGCGGCGCACAGTATGGTCTTTTTGAAGGTCCCTTAGAAGACGGTGACCCGGCGCAACCATTACTCATGCGATTAGTTTGCGACTGGTCAATTTCTGCCGCAGATATCGATCAGTTTTTAGAGCTTGCCAGAGGTTAGATTCTACAGCTTGCCCGCCAAATGCAAATCGAGATCATCCAGTCGATCCTGGCCCCAGAAATTTTGACCAGTATCAACAACGTAAAAAGGTGCTCCGAAGACATTTGCAGAGACGGCATCTTCAAGGTTCTTCTCGTAGGTTTGAGCCCCGCTTAGAAGGCCACTATCAGCGAGGCTAGGGTCGAATCCGGCTGCCTCCAGGCATGATTTCACGACGCCGTCGTCCGCCACGTCCTTTTCCTCCGCCCAACAGGCCCGCAATACAGAATGGCAAAGCGCGCCCATATCGCCACCTCCCGCGTCTTGCGCGGCAATGATGGCGTAAGCAGCGGGCGCTTGATTGGTTGGCCAATGCGCAGGCTTCGGGTTCAACGGCATACCGAGCTTGCGCGCTTGACGCGGCATTTCCTCGGCGCGCCAGGTCTGACGACTTATGTGACGGTCTTTTGGGGGAGTGCCGCCCGTACGTGAAAACAGCCCTAGAATATCAAGCGGTTTGTACGTGATCGTGACGCCGTGTTTTCCAGCCACCTCTTCAAGTCGGGTGCCCGCCAAATAGCTGTATGGTGAAATGGTAGAAAAGTAATAGTCGATATGGGCCATTTTAACGCGTTCTCCCCAAGGCATAGCTTTGCCAGAGGTGGCACCCATGTTAAGCCGTGTCAACGTCACGAATCTGTTAAGTTGACCACCCAGGGAATAGCCAATGCCAACAACTCAAGAGCC